>NZ_CP044285.1:3479837-3796186 GCF_008728635.1 Hymenobacter baengnokdamensis
GCCACTTGGGCTGATAAGCGCGGGTACCCTCGGGCGTAATAAGAATAACCAGCTCCTCGCGCTGCTGAAACAGCTGCACCATGCCATCGACCAGGCTGTTGTTGCGGCTGCGGTTGACGGGCAGCGCGCCAATAGCTTTCACGAGCCAGCCCAGCCAGGGGTTTTCGGTCCACTCGCTTTTCACGGTGAAGCGCACGTCCACATCCATGATGTAGAAAGCCGCGCGGGCCATAATGATATCCCAGTTGCTGGTATGTGGGGCCGCAATCATCATGCATTTGCGGATATCCGGCGGTATCTGTCCGGTTTGGCGCCAGCCGGCCACGGCAAAAATAGCCTTTGCGATGTAATACCAGAACGTAGATGTTTTGCGGGCGGCCATAGGGGTGGAAGAGCGAAAAAGTGCGCAAAGCTAGGCAAAAAGCCCGGCCTAGCCTTAGTTAGATGCCGGTCGGCAGCAACGCCCGTAGCGCGGCCGCCTGGCTTAGCGCGTAGCGATAGCCGACAGCATATAGCTCGGCCGCCTTACGGTAGTCGAGTGGGCGGTAGTTGAGCAACTCGGGCGGCTCCAGCAGCAGTGCACACTGCGCCTGACTGGCAACAGTATTGGCATGAATGGCCAGTTGGAGCGTGCGCTCAATTACCCGGCGCAGCGTGGGCAGACGGGCTTCGCGGTTGAGCGGATTGCAGTGCACACCCACTACCGGCGGGCTGCCGGGTGGGCCCAGCAGGGGCTCAACGGGCAGGTTGTTCAGCAGGCCGCCATCTACCAGCAGCCGGCCCTGGTACTCGATGGGCCGGTACAGAATAGGTACTGCCGACGAGGCCAGCAGCGGCAGCAGCAGCGGCCCCTCACTGAAATAAACCGTTTCGCCCGCGCGCAGGTCGGTAGCGGCCAGCGTGAGCGGGCGGTTCAGGTCTTCAAAGCGCAGTTGCTGGCCCAGATGCCGGGCCAATAGCTGCTCCACCGCGTCGAGCCCCAGCAGTCCGTGCCGGCTAAAAACCGGGCGGGTAAGGCGCACAACATTAGTGGTTTGCAGGAGCCGCAAAATCTCGCGCGGCGCAAAGCCGGCCGCGTAAAACGTGGCCGCAATGGCCCCCGAGCTAACGCCCGCTAACCGGCCAACCGGTATGGCCAGCTCCTCCAGCGCAGCCAGTACGCCCAGGTGCGCGATGCCCCGTGCCCCACCGCCCGACAGGGCCAGGCTAAGACCGGCCGCCGGTTTCTGACTCCTGCCTTCTAGCTCCGGAACCATAGCTGTTTGCACTCGCAACCCTTAAACAGGGTGCCGGAAATATTAGAGGTCACTAATACGCAGCGTTTCGGCCAGCCGTACGCCCTTATCGGTGAGTTGCACGGTGCAGGCTTCATGCAGCGGGTCGTGCTCCAGCAGCAGCACCCAGCTTTCTTCGGCGGCGCGGCGCAGCACCGCCTCTTTTTCGCTGAGCGTGACGAGCGGGCGCACGTCGTAGCTCATCACGTAGGGCAGCGGAATGTGGGCCGCACTTGGCAGCAGGTCAGCCATGTAGGCCAGTGTGCGGCCTTGGTACTGCATCAGCGGCACCATCATTTTCTCGGTGTGGCCGTTGGCAAACAGAATGTCGCTGAACTGCGGCAGGGCATCGGGCACTCCGTGAGCCGGGTCGATAAAGCGGAGCTGGCCGCTTTCCTGAATGGGTCGGATATTCTCAGCCAGGAAACTGGCTTTCTCGCGGGCGTTGGGTTGGTTAGCCCAGACCCAATGTGCTTCGTTGCTCCAGTAGGTAGCGTTTGCAAAAGCCGTTTGCAAGGCGCCATCGGGCCGGCGCACCACCGAGCCGCCGCAGTGGTCGAAGTGCAGGTGCGTGAGAAAAACATCGGTGATGTCGGCACTCGTAAAGCCCAGCTTGCGCAGCGATTTTTCGAGGGTGTCGTCGCCGTGCAGGTAAAAGTGGCCCCGAAACTTTTCGTCCTGCTTCTCGCCAATGCCATTGTCGACAAGAATCAGGCGCCCGCCATCTTCCACCAGCAGGCAGCGCATGGCCCAGGTACACATATTGTTGGCGTCGGGTGGGTTCAGCTTCTGCCACATCGACCTGGGTACCACGCCAAACATGGCACCACCGTCGAGCTTAAACAAACCGGTATCTATCGAATGGATTTTCATATGGAGTTATAGCTTAAAAGCTGAAGTCGTAGCTATCTGGCTACCAGCCCGCGCTTTCAACTTTATAATCCTACGTCTATTCAACCACTACCCCCATTGCCGAAAACTTATCGATGCGCTGCGAAATGCGCTCTTCGGCCGGTATGGCGGCTAGCTCCGCCAGCGTTGCGAGCAGGGTTTGCTTGAGCGTATTTATCATCTGCGCAGCATCGGTATGAGCCCCACCCAGAGGTTCTTTGATAATGCCATCAACGAGGCCGGCCCGCTGCATATCAGTAGCCGTAAGCTTAAGCGCCTCGGCGGCCTGCTCCTTATAGTCCCACGAGCGCCATAGGATACTGCTGCAAGACTCGGGAGAAATAACTGAATACCAGGTATTTTCCAGCATCATCACCCGGTCGCCGATGGCAATACCCAGCGCGCCACCGCTGGCCCCCTCCCCAATAATGATACATACGACGGGTACCTTAAGCATGAACATTTCCTTCAGGTTGCGGGCAATAGCTTCGCCCTGGCCACGCTCTTCCGCTTCCTGGCCCGGATAAGCTCCCATGGTATCGATTAGCGTTACGATAGGCAGCTTAAACTTTTCAGCCAGCTTCATCAGACGCAGCGCCTTACGATAGCCTTCGGGGTTGGCCATGCCAAAGTTTCGGTACTGCCGCTCCTTGGTATTGTGGCCTTTTTGCTGACCAATAAACATCACCGCCTGGCCATCCAGCTCGCCCAGGCCGCCCACCATCGCCTTATCGTCGCCCACGGTGCGGTCTCCATGCAACTCTACAAACTTGTCGACCATTCCCCCAATATAATCCAGCATCTGGGGCCGCTCGGGGTGGCGCGAAAGCTGCACGCGCTGCCAGCGCGTGAGGTTGGCATAGGTTTCCTTTTTCAGGGCTTCTATCTTGGCCTCCAGGGCTACAACGGCGTCTGCTACGTCGACGTCGCTGTCTTGGGCGAGTTGCTGCATCTGACGCAGCTTGTCTTCGAGGGCGGCAATGGGTTGTTCAAAATCAAGCAGCATAAGTGGGGTCGCTGAGTAATCGGGAGTGCTAAATGCGTTTTTGGTGCCGATAAAGGCCTTGAGCTACCAAGCAGCTCATGCGCCATAAGCGACCAAAATACCGGGCGGCAAAGGTAAACCCAAACCCACACTAGCCGCCATCAAAAATTAATCCCCTTGAAAAACAAGCCTCAACGCCTGTACAATCCCCAAACACCCGCTTTTTTTGGCCCGTTGCTTGTGGAAACGTTTTCCCTTGCCCTACCTTTGTATCACCAAAACGGAAAAGCGACATGCTTTCTGTTTTAGCAAACGGTTTGGTAGTTCAGTTGGTTAGAATGCCGCCCTGTCACGGCGGAGGTCGCGGGTTCGAGTCCCGTCCAGACCGCGAATCGTTTGCAAAAAGGCCATTTCCAGCTCGGAAATGGCCTTTTTCTTTGTCCAAACTGAAAAGGGTGGCAAAAAGGGTGGCAAGCCGTTACCGGATTGCGGCATGCTCGCGGTCCTGGGCCCGGTAGTTTAGCTCCAGCTCAATAGCGGCGGTATCCGTCTGGTCCCAGCCGATATACTGGCGGCTGGGCAGGGCGCGCACCGCATCTTCCACCCGCTCGACGGCTCGTATCAACTCCTGGCCACTGGCCGATGCCCCGGCCACCGACGGTACCGCGCCGGTACCACCTACTCCCCCATCGGCAAAGTAGCCGGGCTTGGGCCGCACCGGTGCCCCGCCCCGATACAGGCTGGTATCAATCAGCTCATCGACCAGGTGCTTGTTGTTGGCGTAGGTGTCGCGGGAGAGAATCATGTAGGCCTCGCCTTTCTCCCACTCGCCCAGGTGCTCACCGGTGGCCCCGTCCACCATCCGGATACCACCGCCCGAGTGACGCTGCCCAACGTCGGCCACGCCGGCGCGGGCATTGATGCGGCCACCAGTCGCGTAATGCTTGATACTCTGCCCAGCGCGGCTGAAGAAACCACCCTGACTTGAATTTGGGTGCTCATTGTGAGGTTGTTAAGGGGTGATGTTGATACTGTAATATTCTTGATAAAGAACGATTTACAGAAATTTTAACAACCTTTTTTGAAAGAAAAATGGATTATTTATCCACAAAAAAATGGCAGCAAAAAGCCCCTGGTGGCAGGTAGTATGAACGACTTTAAACCTGCAATAAGCAGATATGAGTTTGAGGTGAGGCATTATCTTTACCACTATGAAAAAACTACTTCTTATTGGCGCATTCCTATTCTCACTTAGTACTTCGCCAGTGATGGCCCAGACGAGAGCGCCTCAGGTCTTGGTAGTGCGAATTGGCATCGAGTATCTGGCCATTATCTATCCCGATGGAAAGAGTGAGATCCTGGATGCAATAGGTCCTTCTTTGCTTAGCGAGAAAAAAAAGCTTGTTGATTCTGGCGAAATATATCAACATGCAATAGCAAATATTTATGAAAATGGATACGAACTCAAAAGCACATTCTCTAGCCCGGCAACCGGTGTAACGCTAGTATTTACGAAAGAATAATAGCCTTGTAGCCCAGATACTCAGGGGCATTGCATTCTTATTAGAATCTGATGTTACGCACGAAGTTGACCGAGTTGGTGGTACATGGCTTTCAGGCCCACGGTATAGAGTTGGGCTTTGAGGCGAAAATGACCGAGGCCGCACTTGAGCTTGAGCACTTCGAGCTTGGTGTAAGCCAACACGGCGGCAAAGAAATGGGTGGCCTGCGTGGGCACGGTTTTGGTGGGCGCCTTGCCCATGGAGGCATTCTGTTTGAGCGACTTATGATATTCTTCCACTCGCCACCGGCTCTGGTAAATCGTGGTCAGTTGGGCTTGTGTCAGGTCGGTGTCGCTGCTGACCAGATACAACATGCCCTGGCTCCCGTCCTGGTTTGTAAAGACTTGTCTGCGCACGAGCACCGCCGCTTGGACGGAGCGCAAATAGACCCGCACGGGCTGCGCATCGGCAAAGACCAGCGACTGCACGGCCTGAAACCGGCCTTGCGCCCGGTCGGCTTCGCTCAGGGCCACGGTGCGGCTGCTTTCCAGGGCAAAAACGAACTGATGGCCCAGCGCCCGCACCAGGCACATGTTCTCGGCTGAAGCGTACCAGGAATCCGCCAGCAGGTAGCGGTAGGCCACCTGTTGCTGGGCCACGCGCAGCATCTGCTGCAGGTACTCGTTCTTGGTAAACGGACTCTGGTAGCTGGTTTTCTGGGTCTTGGGGTGGTAGACGGGCACGGTTTTGCGCACCAGCTCGACGGCGATGGGCAGGGCCAGCTCGCCGGCCTGGTAGAGCAGCGTGACGAAATTCAGCCCCTTGACATAGCGCTGCTGGCTGTGGTCCCAATGGGTGCACATCAGCTCATTGGCGTCGGTGTGGGCCTTTTCCAGCACCGAATCGTCCACGATGAGCACCGCGAACTCGTCGACAGGCCGCCGGGCCTCGGCCTGGCGAATCAGCGGCTTGGCCTGCCGCCAGATATCGGCCGGGCCGTAGCTGGCCTGGCTCAGCCAGCGCGTGACGTGGTCGTGGCTCAACGCCCCGTCCAACAGCCGCGACAAGCCCGTAGCCGTGGTCGGGCCCGTCGAACTCAGCAAATAATCCGTGTACAGGTCCAGTGTACTACTCCCCAAAAACTGGACAGTTTAGCGGGGCTTGTTAAATAATATGCTTATGCTTGGATAAACGAAGGTTGAGCGAAGACCTGGGCGGGAGTTTGGCCCTCCAGACTTTGATGTGGTCGGCGGTGGTTGTAGTAGGCAAAGTACGTCTGCAATTGGTGATGGAGGTGGTGGCCATCGTCGGCGGGATTGAGGTAAATATGCTCCCACTTGACCGTGCGCCAGAGGCGCTCAATGAAAGCGTTGTCGGTGGCGCGGCCCCGACCATCGCGGCTGATGCGGCAGCCAGCTTGAAGCAGGGCCTGCTCATAGGCCAAGCTGGTAAACTGGCTACCCTGGTCGGAGTTGAAGATATGCGGGGCCGGGGCCACCCGCAGCGCATCGGCTAGGGCCCGCAGGCAGAAGTCCACATCGAGCGTGTTGGAGAGCTGCCAACTGAGTACATAGCGCGAGTGCCAGTCGAGCACGGCGGCCAGATACAGGAAGCCCTTGGCCATGGGCACGTAGGTGATGTCCGTGCTCAAAGTGCCGCCCCGGCGGCACCAAGACCTCGTTGGGCGCGGTGGCCGGGCGCTCGCGCAGCAGATAGGGATAGGGGGTAACACCCTGACCAGGAATGCTTAACCGCGGCTTAGGATAGACCGGCTCGTGGCCCATCAGGCGCACGAGCCGCCGCACGCGCTTTTCGTTGACAAGGTGGCCGGCCAGGCGCAGGTGGTCGCGTAGGCCGCGCACACCTTTGAAATTACGCTGCGTAAACTCCTCCTCGAGCAGGCGCATCAACTCCAGGTTATAGGCACTTTCCCCGCAGAGCTGGTAGTAGAAGCTGCTGCGCGAGAGGCCCAGGGCCTGGCAGCGGGCCTGCACTGAACTGGCCGGGTCGGTCTGGTTAACCAGCGCGCTGCTGGGCTACTGACATGGCCCCAGCGTTTTTTTTAGCAGCGCATTTTCCATCTGCAGCCGGCCGATGGCGGCGTACAGGGGCTCTACGTCCGGGGCTGGTGCGGCGGGCGCGGGCGCTTCGGCAAAGACCTGAGCGGCCTGCTGGCATAGCTGCAGCTTCCAGCGACTGATTTGGGCTGGGGCCAGCTGGTAGTGGGCCGCCAACTCGGCCAGGGGCTGGCGCTCGGTGAGCGCGGCCAGCGCCACCTCAGCTTTAAACTCGGCCGTGTAGCGACGGCGGGTGCGTTTGGGACTCATGGATTTGACTAAGATAGCCCGCCTGAACTGTCCAACTTTTGGGGAGTACTACAGGGGTTGCTATTAAACCAGAACAGAAACGAGCCCGATTGCTTGGCTGCGTAGGCCGTCTCGTTGATGATGGACTACGGGCCTCCTCCTTCACGCTCACCGGCTCACCAGCGGGCAGGTAGAGCCGGCGAAAGTCAGTCAAGTCGTCATCGACCATGAGCAGGTTGCCAAAGTGCTGGTACATCCAGTTGCGCTTGGCTTGCAGACCCACCACGCTGTCGGGGTGCGTCACCAGCTGCGCGCCCGGGTGCGCGGCGCGGTACTCGGCCGCCTGGCTCTCGGCGATGCACACGATGGCCGAGGGCAGCAGACCGAGGGTAGCGATACGCCCGGCCCGCTTGTGCGAGGGAATGCCTACTTCAACGTGCATCGCTCGGCAAACGCTTTGGCGTCGATTACGTGGGTCTGGCCTACTTCCTGGCTCTTGTAACTCTGGCGTTTGTCCACGCCCAGCAGTTCGCGCACGTTGTTTTCGTCAATCTCATTGCGGCACACAATGACAAAGGCCGTGTACTTCTCGCTGAACTCAGCCACGATGGGGTATTCGGGCTCAGCTTCCTTGCCAGCCGCGCCGGCACCAGCTACCTGCTCATCCATCGCGGCGAGCAGCAGGCCTATGTCGTCGAGCACGTCGGCATCCTCACCGCGCAGCAAGTCCTCTATCTACTCGCCCTCGCTGATATTCGAGGCCGGGCCGTACATGCCCAGCAGCAGGTTGTGGCGCTTGTTGAACGTCAGCAGCACGTCGGCCGTGTAGAGCGTGGCGGCTTCGAATACCCCTAAAGCAGTTTCGGAATCAGGATAAGGCTGGTCAAGTAGCGCGGACTAAAAGCCCGCGCTACCGTACAACGACTCCAAAACAAATCTAGTATCAGATTAGTGTATATAGCGTGCTGCCGGCTATACGCGCTTAGGAAGAATGAGTGACGCGAACGACGAGCGGACAGCCCGATCTCTACCTTAGCGTAGCAGCTGCGCTAAGGTAGAGATCGGCAGCTACTCACCGCAGAGTGTGCATCGAGCCAGGCCTTAATGTGGCGTCATACCCGCATTTACTACTAGCACAGGCATACAGGCATAAGTTAATAGTCACGGCAGCCCGAGCAAGTAGCTGACAAGCAGCCTCATTGCACAGCTTACTAGCAAATTCTCCTGCGTTGGCAACTACCCGCTACATCCGCCCGCGCTGCATTAGTTCGAAAGCTGCCTTGTTCCGTTGAACTCGGCCACAATCTGCGCAAAGGTTGGCGGTTGTGCCAGCTGAGAACAAGCCTTAATGCGCTGCCATAACTGGTGAGCCAGGGATGGTTTACCCGGAGCCACCTTGCTTCGCTTCGTGAATGTCAGCCTTTTCATAGAACACTGCTTAAAGGTTTACGAATAAGGGAACGTACGGAACTATAGCCGTATCGGATTTTATTACCATTAGCCTACTTAAACGCGGAGTAGCATTCGGCAATACCGCGCTCCCATGGCGCATCTGCTTGCTGTAATGTGCGTTAGGCCACGCATTTAAAATTGCGTGAGGTAATCAAAAACCAAGACCTCCTGAGGCATTATCTACCTCACAACCGGTCAAGGGTGCTGTCGGGGGCGCAAAGCCACTGCATCGCCTCTCCTTCATCGTGGAACAGGCCGATATCATACGGACGCTCCCGGTCTACGGCATACGCTACGTACTTTTTATGCTCGGCATCTGACCGATACACTTCAAATAAAGCCGGGGAGCTAAGCACCGCCATCCGCAGCCGCGTCGGGGCCAGCCGCGCAACGGCCTCCGGATAGAAGCTATTGGTTACCCAGGCGCTTAGCTCTACCGCAACTTTTTCGCGGCGCCGTACATCCAGCAGCCAATGATTCATTCCCGCTTCCACAGCGCCACGCAGCATTCGCGCATAATCGGCCTGCACAACTTCCAAGGAGGCATGCGTATGCCAGCGCACCACCATTACCTGCAGGTCGGTACGAAAGGAAATAATCCGGGATTCGAGCTCTATCGGAACCAGCATAATGCAAAATTAAGGCGTGAGCCCCGACAGCTGGCTATAATCTGCCCGTCGATATACACGCAGGCCCCGCAAACCCATTACCAATAAGGCATTAGGCAAAAGCAATGGGCATTTGGGGAAACCAACTCTGCCGGGTGGGCTACCCTGGTCAAGTCGGCCACTCAACTCTTTTCGCCATTTTTACTACTTTTTCCTTAAATTCTGCTAATATTGCCTAACTATCGGAACCAAACAGTCGTTTCTTACGATAGACGTCGCAGTCAGTGTACCTGCTGTTCTTTAGCCTGTTCTGCTCCTTCTTTCCTTAGCCTAAATGGATGCCAGCAAATCGTTCGACCACTACGCCAATCGCCGGGATTTGCTCCGCAGCTACCTTGCCGAATATGAGTTGCTCCACGAGGAAGCCCCGGAAGTAACAGCCAGTCTTAGCTTCGATGCCTTTGTACACTTCTCCTTTTCATACTTTCACATTGCCGAGGCAAAGGAAGATGCTGAGCAGCGCAAACACCGCCTCAAGCAAGTGCGCAATGGCTTTCTTAACTAGCAACCAGACTACAAATACCTTGTCTGTCAAGGCTTAATCAAGTATTTACTACTGCCTGGGGCGCCCCGCAACGGGACCAAGAAGCCGCGCGGCGCAGCTAAACTGCTATTTGCCGCGGCTCGATTGTCAAACGGGCCTTCTTCAAAGAAGCATACTGCCATTTGGGAAGACTCGCCAGCAGTTCTGGCAATGAGATAGGCTCGTTAAATATATATATTTTACTATAATATATTTAACATAGCAGCTGCTGAGCGAGTGTGTCCAGCCTGGGTAACCTGCTTATTTGAGCTGTTGGCACCTGCACGGCCAGCGGCACTGTCTTGATTGCCTTTTTTTCATTTAATATCTTGATAATCAGCACTTTTTACGCTGCTTTCGGCACAGCTTGACCTGCCAGACAGCCTGCTGAATGAGTATCGCATGAATCGATTTCCTAATTTTGTCCAAACGCTTCTTTGCATCGTACCTTGCACAAAATATGGAGAATTCTTACAATACTACTTCTGTTTCTGTAACGCATACTTATAGCGCATCGTGGCAAGACCAGTTGCGCCGTAGCGTACGCCTTTATCTGGCGCTGGGCGGCCCGGCTGTAAATGAGCAGGAGCTTTTAACGCATTTGCAGCGCACCGAACAGGAATTATTGGATTATCTACTGCAAGGGGCAATACCTACTCCTGAAGAGCGCGAGCGCGCACAGGCTATTCTGGATATGGCTCAAAGCGCCCTGCTGCGCTCCGAGGATGAGGTAGAGCTGCTGCTAAAGGAACTGGCGGCTGAGCAGGCTCTGTCTAAGATTGCGGCAGATTTTACTGCTCCCAACGCTTAAATGTGGCTGGGGTAAGGCGTTCAGCCGGTTAGATAAAAAGCAGGAAGCATAGGCACTGCGTTGGTGCCAGTGGGCCTGCCCACAACTAATGGTTTTCGGGGGTCTGGGCTACTAGCGGCCTTGCCTTTCCAGACGCTGCTATTAAACGTTAAACGCCGTTTCGGCATACTGTACAGCGACTCTGAAACTGCACCAGCCAGCGCAACTTACCTTTGCGGCTCGCCAACCTGTCAGACTAGCACTTACAATGGCTACCGCCTTTACCGGGCTACTGGTGCCGCAATGCTGTGCAAATCAGGCAGTAGTAAAATCTGTTATTTTATCTCAAAGTCCCTTCCTGAGAGCAGGAAGGGACTTTTGTTAAGTAAGTACTTTATACGCTATATCTATGGCCTCCTTGTCTTCCAGGTCTTTCCCGCCGGTGCCCTCCGTGCTACTCGCCATTGTGAGCGTGCAGGGCGGAGCCGCTATAGCCAAGGGGCTCTTTCCGGTAGTAGGGGCCGCGGGTACGGCAGGGCTGCGCATTGGCATTTCGGCGCTGATTCTGCTGGTGGCGGTGCGCCCGCGGCTGGGGCAGCTACGGGCAGCCCAATGGCGGGCCGTAGCACCCTATGGCGTGGCCCTGGGCTGCATGAACTTTTTGTTTTACTGTGCATTAGCCCGCATTCCGCTGGGCCTGGGGGTTACCTTGGAGTTTGTGGGGCCGCTGGCCGTAGCCATGGTGGGCTCACGGCGGGGGCTCGATGTGCTGTGGGTGGTGCTGGCCGGGGCCGGCATTGCACTGCTGGCCCCCTGGAGCGGCAGCGGACTCGACCCGCTCGGAATCCTATTTGCGTTGCTGGCTGGCGGAGCCTGGGCCGTGTATATTGTACTGGGCGGGCGGGTAGCCGAGGTGCTGCCGGGAACGCAGGGGGTGGCCGTAGGCATGGTGTTCGCCTCGCTCGTTATTCTGCCGTTTAGCGTGGCCGCGGGCGGCTACGCCGCGCTCACGCCGCGCCTGCTGGTAGCGGGCACCGCGCTGGCCATCCTTTCGAGCGCGTTGCCGTTTACGCTGGAAATGAATGCGCTAAAGCAGCTTTCCAGCCGCACATTCAGTATTTTAATGAGCCTCGAGCCCGCCGCGGCCGCCCTTTGCGGGCTTCTTTTTTTACACGAGCGCCTGACACCTCCGCAGTGGCTGGCCGTAGGGCTGGTAGCTGCCGCCAGCGCGGGGGCTACGCTCACGGCCCGGCAAGTTGCGCCTAGCGTTGGGGGCGAATAATTTTATATTATAATTAATACATTATTACTAACCGAGCTGATGCCAGCACTCCTCAGCGCCGGGTTATGGATAAGCTACTGGCAAGGCGCAAAAGCTAAACATTGCCTGCTTATCGGCTATTAGGCTGGAAGTATCGATTAGTAGGCACTATTCGCGTCCCTGCCGACGTTTTTACCGTACTTAGGGTAGCGCCGTGCAACTAGCTGCTGCCTGGACCCTACATTTGGCCTTCTTCTAATTATCTTCTGAATGTTTTCCCCCCGCCTCAAAATTAGCTCTTACGCCGGCCTGGTAGCCGCCGTATTTGGGTTGGCGTCTTATCGCTTTTACGAGCACAGCGGCCCCCAGGCAGTACCTGGCAAAGAGCAGGTACTGGTTGGCACTATTGTGCAAGGCCTTTCGCAGGCGCACTACCAGCCCGAACGCATTGACGACGCGTTTAGCAAGCGAGTATTTGACCTGGCAATCAAGCGCTTAGATTATCGTAAAAAATTTCTGCTGCAATCGGATATAGCGCAGCTGATGAAGTTTCAGACCGATATCGACGACGAGACCAAGCGCGGTACCCACGAGTTTCTGGACCTGAGCACTAAGCTCATGGCTGAGCGGAGCAAGCAGATGCAGGCGCTCACGCACGAGATTCTGGCCCAGCCCTTTACCTTCGACAACGACGAAAGCATCCAGACCGATTTTGAGAAGGCTGCCTTTCCGGCCAATGCCGCCGACCAGCGCGAGCAGTGGCGCAAGCTGCTCAAGTATGAGACGCTGACGCGCGTAACCGAGATGATGGACGAGCAGGACAAGCGCCACGACCGGGCTCGCGTAGCCAGCCTGGCTAAGGAGCCTGCTACCGCCGAGCCCGACCGCACGCCCGCTCAGATGGAAGTAGAAGCCCGCAAGCGCGTGCTCAAATACTACGACGAGCAGTTTGCTGACCAGCCCGATACTAATGATGTACTCACCAACTACGCTAATGTAATTGCCAATACCTACGACCCGCACACCGAGTATTTTGCGCCCCGCGAAAAGCAGGAGTTTGACATTCAGCTCACTGGTCGCTTTGAGGGCATTGGGGCTACGCTGCGCGAAAAGGATGGCCTGATATATATTGAAGATATTGTGCCTGGCTCGGCTTCCTATCGCCAGGGTGAGCTGAAAAAGGGGGATGCCATCTTGCGCGTTGCGCAGGGCGCCGACGAGCCCGTGAGCATTGAGGGCTGGCATACCAGCAAGGCCGTGACGCTTATCCGGGGCAAGAAAGGCTCGGAAGTGCGCCTGACTGTTAAAAAGGCCGACGGCTCAACCAAGGTTATTCCCATCGTTCGCGATGTGGTGGTGGTAGAAGACACTTATGCGCAGTCGGCGGTTATCAACGACCCAAGCGGCGTAAAAATCGGCTACCTGCGCCTGCCGGCATTCTATGCTGACTTCAACGACAACGGCGGCCGCTCTTCGGCGGCCGACGTCAAGAAGGAACTCGCCAAGCTTACGGCCGAAGGGGTTAAGGGTGTCATCTTCGACTTGCGCTCCAACGGCGGCGGCTCGCTCAATGATGCCGTGGAAATGGCCGGGCTGTTTATGCCCAGCGGCCCCATGGTGCAGGTACGCTCCAGCCAGGGTATGACGCAGGTGCTCAACGATAAAGACCCGCGCGTGCAGTATAGCGGCCCGCTCGTGGTACTGGTAAACAAGTACAGCGCCTCGGCTTCCGAGATTCTGGCGGCAGCCATTCAGGATTACAAGCGCGGCATTATCATGGGCTCGGCCAGCACCTATGGCAAGGGTACCGTGCAGCGTATCATCGACCTCGACGAAACGCTGCCTTCGGAGCTGAGTAGCCTCAAGCCTTTTGGCTCGCTCAAGTTCACGATGCAGAAATTCTATCGCGTTACGGGCGGCTCCACGCAGTTTAAAGGCGTGGCTTCCGATATCGTGCTGCCCGATGTGCTCTCGTATCTTGACCAGGGCGAAAAGGAGTCGGACTACCCGTTGAAATGGGATGAAATCAAGCCGGCCGCCTACCGCCCCTGGGATGACCAGCCGAACTATGCCAAGCTCCAGGCCAACAGCAAGGCGCGCGTAGCGGCCAACCCGGCCTTCCAGCAGATGACCGAGCTGGTGCAGAGCCTGCGCAAGCGGAAAGATGAAACGGTGGTTTCGCTCAAGCTCGACAAGTTCCGCGCGATGCAGCACCAGCTGAAAGCTGAGTCGGACAAGTACGATACTATTCAGAAAACGGCAACGCCGCTGGCGCTCGTGCCCCTCTCAGCCGACCGCCAGGCCCTCGGTGGCGACTCAGTAAAAGTGAACCGCTCGATGCGCTTTACCCGCGGCCTGAATAAGGATATCACCCTGGGCGAGGCAGTAGCTGTTATCAAAGACGAACAACATTAAGGAAAGCCAAGACGGATTTGGTCGGGCAATAACACCTGCAAACCGCCTGCCTTACTGCAAGCTCCTGAGCCGCTGGCTCAGGAGCTTTTTTTGTGTGCTGCGCCGGCGGGGCTAGGTGGGCTCACGAGCCTTTGGGGTATTGCTTCGTAAGCTTTCCCCGCCCGGGAGGCAGAAAAACCCGGGCTTTGCCTGCCACTAATTTTTTTAGCAAATCACCCTTAATTTTATTAGCAAACGTGCAACTAAAATCATTGACCGATAGTTTATCTGGTATGACAACGAAAACCGAAACCCGCATTATCCCGCTCATTCCGGCCGAGACGTATCCGGCTCCGGTGATGAACGTTTCGCCGGCTGAAGCCCTGCTCACGCCTGAAGAGCAGGAGCAGCAGCGCCTGGCCGATGAAGCCTGGCGCCGCTCGATACCGGCCCAGGTATTTCTCAACTATTTCTTTGCTCTGAGCTACCACATTGAGGAAGGGGACAGCCCGTTGGGCGGCCTCGCTAACCTCCCTTATTTCCGCCAGCACCAGGCCCAGCTAAGCGAAGGCGAGGTAACTTCCCTCACTAAGCTGCTGCATTCGTGCTGGAGCACCGAGTATGCGCTCCGCGCTACGGCCGAGTTGGGTGACGAGAATTTCCTGCGCAATGCCTTGCACTGGACCTTCCCGCAGGCTTACCACACTATTTTAGCCGGCTTGCAGGCTTTCCTGTTTACCACCGGCGTGCGCTCTACCAATGAGCAGGTTGTTCGCCGCGAAGTGGGGCGCCTGGTGGTGAAGAATGCTTATCCGCGCCCGGTTTCGTTTTACGCGGCCGGAGCTTATGGCGACTTCAGCATTCACCGCCTGCCGCTGGCCGGCTATAAGGCCGGGCTGCACATTGCTTCGCAGGAGATTGATGCCCAGGCCCAGATTGGGCAGTTTTTGCGCACTACGCGCAAGCAGAAAGCCATCAGCGTGCGCCAGCAGGTGCAGGCTAACCCGAACACGGCTATTCGCAGCCAGAAAACCGGCAAGCCCCTCGACAAGTGGACCGCCGCGCACTGGCAGCAGGTTACCTGGCGCCTGGGCTATACTACCATTTTCGACCTGCTGGGTCGCCTGCGCATCTCGCAGAGCAGCCGCGAGATTGAGCGCTACGTGGAGGCCGACATCGACTTCCGCCTGTTTCACAGCTCGTTGCTGAGCATTGTGAGCTATCTCAACGGTATTCACGAAACCTACGTGGCCAAGGCGCTGGGCCTGGAGCGCTACGAGCAGCTGGTGCGCGAGTTGCCCACTCACTTGCAGCACAGCTTTGTGCAGGAGCGCCTGCGCACGCGGGTGCAGCCCACCCTGCTCGGTATCGAGCCGGAGCCGGAGCTGAAAATGGCCGCCTAGACCACTGATTAGCACGGATTTTAGCGGATTACACGGATTTTGTGAACGATTAAGCTACCAAAAAAGCCGCCTCATTCGGGGCGGCTTTTTTTGGGCCGTACTTTTGCAGCTCAATTTTACTTTTCACACAGCGGAAAACGCCCTCCCTCCCGACTGCCCGCAGCCGGCCCGGGCAGCCGCACGAGCTTGGATTTAACCGTCCACAAAATCCGTGCAATCCGCTAAAATCCGTGCTAATCAGTGGTCCATTTGAGCGAACAAGAAATCCTGCGCCGTCACAAGCTCGACGAGTTGCGCGCCCTGGGCATCGAGCCTTTCCCATCGGAGTTATTCGACGTTAATTTCTCAGCCCAGGAAATCCACGACAATTATCATCCGGAGCTGAATAATTTTCAGGAAGTAGCGCTGGCCGGTCGCCTCATGTCGGTGCGGGTAATGGGCAAAGCTTCGTTTGCGGAGCTGATGGACTCGTCGGGCCGCATTCAGCTCTACGTCAACCGCGACGAAATTTGCCCCGGCGACGACAAAACGCTCTACAATGTCGTGTTCAAGAAGCTGCTCGATTTGGGGGACTTTATCGGCGTGAAAGGTCATGTATTCAAGACCCAGGTCGGCGAAACGTCTATCCACGTAACGGAGCTGACCCTGCTGGCTAAAGCCCTGCGCCCGCTGCCCGTGGTTCGCCGCGTGAAAGATGAGGAAACGGGCATCGAAACAACCTACGACGCCTTCACCGACCCCGAGCAGCGCTACCGCCAGCGCTACGTGGATATGGTGGTGAACCCCCAGGTGCGCGACACGTTCATCAAGCGCACGCAGTTGGTGCAGGCCATGCGCAACTACCTGAACGACAAAGGCTACCTGGAAGTAGAAACCCCGATTTTGCAGCCTTTGTATGGCGGTGCGGCGGCTCGTCCGTTCACCACCCACCACAATACGCTGGACATGACGCTGTACCTTCGTATAGCAAATGAACTATATTTAAAAAGACTAATAGTTGGCGGCTTCGACGGCGTGTACGAGTTCTCGAAGGACTTCCGCAACGAGGGCATGAGCCGGTTTCACAACCCCGAGTTCACCCAGATGGAGCTGTACGTGGCCTACAAGGACTACGCCTGGATGATGGACCTGGTGGAGGAAATGGTGGAGCGCGTGGCCCTGGCCCTGCACGGCAAAACGGAGGTGCAGGTAGGCGACAACCTCATCAACTTTCAGCGGCCCTGGCAGCGCTACACCATGTTTGAGGCCATCGAGAAGTTTACCGGCGCGGCCATCGGCGAGATGGACGAAGCCGCCCTGCGCGAAACTGCCGCCAGGCTCAAAGTGGGCCTTGACCCCAGCATGGGTAAATCAAAAATTATCGACGAGATTTTTGGCGAGCACGTCGAGCCCAAGCTTATCCAGCCCACCTTTATCACCGACTACCCGGTGGAGATGTCGCCGCTGGCTAAAAAGCACCGCGACCACCCCGGCCTGGTGGAGCGCTTCGAGGCGATTTGCAACGGCAAGGAAATCTGCAACGCCTTCTCGGAGCTCAACGACCCCATCGACCAGCGCAAGCGCTTCGAAGACCAGCTGGAGCTGGGCAAGCGCGGCGACACCGAGGCCATGGTGCTCGACGAGGACTTCCTGCGGGCCCTTGAGTACGGGATGCCGCCCACGGCGGGCCTGGGCATCGGCATCGACCGCCTGAGCATGATTATGACCAACTCACACTCAATTCAGGACGTGCTGTTCTTCCCGCAGATGCGCCCCGAAGTAACCGACCAGTCCAAGCAGGAGCCTAAGTAGCAGCGTACAGGGGCTGCGCTACGCTGAAGTTAGAGTCAGTTAAATAAGAAAGCCTCACCGGAATAATCCGGTGAGGCTTTCTTATTTAACTGACCACTACACGACGACCCACGTTTTTGGTCGTCGCGTAGTGGTCAGTGGGCCTTATTCGTCGAAGCTCTCACGCTTGCCACCGTAGCCGCCCTTGTTGCCGCCGTAGGAGCTACCGCCGCCCTGGCCGCCTTTGTAGCCACCACGCTGGTAGCCACCGCCCTGGCTGCTGCCACCACGGTCGCCGCCGTAGCTGCTGCCACCTTTGTTGCCGCCGTAGGAGCTACTGCCCCCCTGACCACCTTTGTAGCCACCGCCGTAGCTGCTGCCGCCTTCGCGACGCTCGCCACCGCCATAGCTGCTACCGCCGCGGTTGCCACCACCGTAGGGCGGGCGGCCACCTTCGCGGCGGTCGCCGCCGCCGAAGCCGCCCCGACGCTCACCGCCGAAGCCACCTTCGCGGCGCTCGGGGCGGTTCAGGCCCTCTTCTTTGGCAGCGGCATCCTGTACCGGCGTGGCGATGCTGAACGTAACGGGCTGGCCCTGAATACTGCTACGACCCAGCTGGCCCACAATCTCCTCAGCAAACTCGTTCGGTACTTCTACAAAGCTGAACTTGTCGTAGAGCGCGATGTCGCCTACTTTGTTGCCGGGCAGGTTAGTGCCTTCCGCAATCAACTCCACTACGTCGCGGGGGTGCAGGCGGTCCTTCTTGCCCATGCTGATAAAGAGGCGCGTGTAGCCGAGGCGGCTTGCTCCTTTTTCGCGGCTGGCATCAAGGCTTTGCTCGTTGCGCTTGTCCTCCTTCATGTTCATCTTGAGCAGCGCAGCAGCGATGTCGAGCGACGTAATTTCCTCACTCTGGTCGAGCAGGCGCTGCACGCGGCCGATGTACTTATCCAGGTTTCCCTTCTCCACCACTTCCTTGATTTGGTTCAGGAAAAGCGTGGTTTTTACTTCCGATACATCGGCAAACGAGGGCACCTGGGCTAGCTTAATATCCGCCTTGGTGAAGCGCATGATGTCGCGCAGCTTGTAAATGTCGCGGCCACTCACAAAGGTGAAGGCGCGGCCATTCTTGCCGGCGCGGCCGGTGCGGCCGATGCGGTGTACGTAGTATTCCTCGTCGGCCGGCAGGTCGTAGTTGAAGACGGCCTCCACGTTGTCGACGTCGATACCACGGGCAGCTACGTCGGTAGCTACCAGGATTTCGAGCGTGTTTTTGCGGAATTTATCGAGGGTATTCTGGCGCTGCGCCTGGCTCATATCGCCGTGCAGGCCATCAGCAAAGTAACCTTTAGCTTGCAGGTCGGCCACAATCTCGTCCACCATCCGCTTCGTATTGGCGAAGATGATAGTCGACTTCAGGTTGTACATGTCCATCACGCGGGTCAGCACATCCTTCTTCTGCGGGCCGCGCACCTCGAAGTAGCTCTGCTCGATGTTGGTCACCGTCATTTGCTGATGGTTGACCTTCACTACCTGCGGGTCGCGCTGGTACTTCTTGGTCATGTCCATAATCGGCTTGCTCATGGTAGCCGAGAAGAACACCGTCTGGCGATTCTCGGGCATCTTGCTGAGCACAAACTCGATATCCTCGCGGAAGCCCATGTCGAGCATCTCGTCGGCTTCGTCGAGGATGATTTTAGTGGCCTTGTCGAGCTTCAGCGTACCGCGCTCGATGTGGTCCATCACGCGGCCGGGCGTGCCGATGACAATCTGCACGCCACGCTCCAGGGCGCGGAACTGCCGGTCGTACGACGAGCCGCCGTAAATCGGCACTACGGCCAGGCCTTTCTTATACTTGCCCAGCTTCTGGATTTCGCCCGAAACCTGCACCGCAAGCTCACGCGTTGGGCACAGCACAATTACTTGTACGTCACGGCTTTCGCCGTCAATGCCTTCAATAGCCGGAATGGCAAAGGCAGCCGTCTTGCCGGTGCCGGTCTGGGCCTGGCCAATAACGTCTTTGCCAGCCAGCAGCACAGGGATAGCGGCCGACTGAATGGGCGAGGCTTCCTCGTAGCCCATTTCGGTGATGGCGCGCTGCACTTCGGGCGAGAGATTCAGCTCGTCAAAACGAATCTTAGGCTTGTCGGTAGTTTTTGCGGGGGTTTTTTCTACTTGCTCGGTATCCATGTCGGAACGGAATAGGTTTGCAAGGCCACCTGGTTTTCCAAACCGGGGTGGCCTAAGGGGGAATGAGACTACGCTCTGAAAACAGCCGGCTCAACAGCGGCGGCGCTTCTTCCCCCTCAACCTTCCTACTAACGACAAGGCGGAAAAAATACGACCGATAAAACGGGAAACTACTCGGCAGCCAACTTCTTACTTCGGGCCACCCCGGCCACTCAATGGGACCGTTCTCAAATGCGGGTGCAAAGGTACGTATTTTATTTGAAAAAAGCTAATGGAGATGCCATAAATCCTTTTGGCCAGGCTAGGGCACATGTAGAGACGCATCCTATACGACCGGCGCAAGCACTGGCGCGAGTTTAGGCGAAGCCGCAACTCGCGCCTATTTTTCGGGGGAGGCTGTGCCTCCCACAGAACGAGCTGGCCGAACGGCACTAGCGGCCCAGCTCCGGCTTGCCGCTGGCGCGGCAGTGGAGGTACAACCTCCACAACTAACAAGGCACGAGTTACGGCTTCGCCTAAACTCGCGCCAGTGCTTACCTAAGCTGCTTGCTTGGTCAGCACGACCAGCAGGTAAAGGTAAAGCTACAGGCAGGGCCACAAAAAAGCGCCTTCCCGCGTGGGAAGGCGCTTTTCGGCAGCACGAGAGTGTGGGTTGCTTAGAGCAGCGACACCTTTACCGCGTTCGGGCCTTTACGGCCTTGGGCTTCTTCGTACTGAACTTTGTCTTTTTCTTGTAGCGACTTAGCGTCTACGAGGTCGGTCACGTGCACGAAGATATCTTGGCCCGTTTCGTCGTTTTTGATGAAACCAAAGCCTTTGGTCTCATTGAAGAATTTTACCGTTCCGGTCGGCATAATAAAAAAAATTTGGGGGTGTCGTCAAAGCCCGGCGGAAAGCTGGGGACCTAAGATGCGAACACACCGGAGCGGACCGGAACAGCACCACAGGGCCTTGAGTTGCGCCA
Organism: Hymenobacter baengnokdamensis; assembly: GCF_008728635.1. NCBI lineage: Bacteria > Pseudomonadati > Bacteroidota > Cytophagia > Cytophagales > Hymenobacteraceae > Hymenobacter > Hymenobacter baengnokdamensis. Next base: position 3,500,211 of record NZ_CP044285.1, read on the forward strand.
AAGATAAACAAAATTCCCGAACTTCGCCATGCTTTAAAAAAACTTATGGACACGCCCGCCGCCCCTACGTATGCTTACAGTCACACCTTTACCGTCGAGGCTTCCGACATCGACCAGCTCGGCCACGCCAACAACGTAGCCTACGTGCGCTGGGTGCAGAACGTGGCTGCCGCCCACTGGCACCACCTCTACCCCCCCACCGCCGAGCTGCCTCCCCAGATATGGGTGGTGCAGGAGCACCGCGTGCGCTACCTGCGCTCGGCCTACGCCGGCGACGAGCTGCGCGTCAGCACCTGGGTGGCTGATGTGAAGGGGGCCAGCTCGAAGCGCCTCACCCGCATCGAGCGCGTGGCCGATGGGCAGCTACTTTGCGCCGCTGAGACGCAGTGGGTGCTGCTGGATGCGGCTAGCGGGCGGCCGGTGCGCGTGCCGGGGGAAGTGGCAGAACGGCTTGGCATCGTTTAGCGACTAAGCAAGACCGTTAACTTTTATTGGTGTTGTTTTACCAGATTTAATATTGATTGTAGTATTAAAAAAGCAACTTCCACCATCAAATACGCTGACCACCTGGAGATTTAAATTTTTATAGTCGAGTCCCGCTTCTTTACAGAAACCGTTTATCCACACTATTTTTCTACCTTCTTTATCAAAGGAGGTTTCGTATTGAATTCCGTATTCATTTAAATTTATTTTCTGCGTATCAGCCTGCCGGTTGTAATCAGCTATGGCTTTACACAAGATAGCCTTCATGACAACTAATTCTTTAGAATTAAGCTTCGCATCGGAAGGCAATTTGTAGTAGTCGGGCTTCCTCTTACCGTTAATACATGTATTGCTTACTGTGTGAGTGGCCGCTAGCTTTTGTATTGGAGCAGTTACTACCACGCTGACAGCTACTGTAAGTGAAAGTACATTAGCGAATATTCTCATTATTTTTTGGGTAAACTTATTTAATGCCAGCCCCCTTCCGCATCTATTCCGCGTCTGCCGGCTCCGGCAAGACGTACCAATTAACGAAAGAATACCTGAAGCTGGCGCTGGGCTACCCGCAGCCGGCCGACCCCACGGGCGAGCGCATCTACAAGCCTGATTATTTCAAGGGTATTCTGGCAATAACCTTCACCAACGACGCGGCGGGCGAGATGAAGGAGCGCATTGTGGGCGCGCTGCGGCGCTTCGCGCAGGCAGATGCAGGCAAGCCCAATGCTTTGTTGGTGGAAGTAGCCGCCGAGCTGGCCCAGGAAAAACAGCTGCCGCCGCACCTGCGCACGCCGGCCGAGTGGCAGCAGGAAGTGCAGCGGCGGGCGGCGGCCACGTTTCGGCTGGTGCTCTACCACTACGCCGACTTTGCGGTAAGCACGATTGACTCGTTTGTGCAGCGCATCGTCACGGCTTTTACGCGCGAGTTGGGGCTACCCGCCACGTTTGAAGTGGAGCTGGATACCGACAGCGTGCTGCGCTCGGCAGTGGCGGCGCTGATTGACAAGGTGAACCGCGACCCGCAGAGCAAGCTGCTGAGCCAGACCCTGGCCGACTACGCGCTGGGCCAGGCCGAGCAGGGCCGCAACTGGAACAAGCTGCCCGATGAGCTGCTGGACTTCGGCCGGGCGCTTTTCAACGAGAGCGTACACGAGGCCGTGGCCCAGCTGGGCCAGAAAACGATGGCCGATTTCCGGACGCTCGACCAGGAAATCCGCACCCGCCAGCGGGAGGCCGAAGACGCCGTGCAGGCCCAGGCCAACCGCGCCGTGGCTGTGCTGGCGGCGGCCGGCATCGAGGCTGAGCACCTGGCCAGCGGCAGCAGCGGCATCTACGGGCACTTTACCAAGTGGGAGCGCTGGCTGAGTCTGCCCGAGAAGGACAACATTTTCCCTACTGCCACGGCCCGCAAAACGATTGAGAGCGGCAAATGGTGGAGCGAAAAGGGCAAAAAGGCCGGGCTGGTGCCCGACATTGAAGCCGCGCAGCCCGACTTGGTGGAGGCATTTAGTGAACTCCTGGCGCTGCGCGAAAAATACCTGCCGGGCTACGTGCTGCTGGGTGCGTTGCAGCCGTTTTTATTTCACGCCTCGCTATTGAGCGAATTAAATAAATTAGTCGAAGAAATCAGCCGCGAGCGCAACGTGGTGTTGATTTCGGAATTCAACCGGCGTATTGCGGCCATCGTGCTCACCGAGCCGGTGCCGTTTATTTACGAGCGGCTGGGCGAAAAATATAGACATTTGCTAATAGATGAGTTTCAGGACACGTCGGTGTTGCAGTGGAATAATTTATTGCCGCTGGTGGAAAATGCGGTAGCCAACGGTGGTCTCTCGCTGGCCGTGGGTGATGCCAAACAGGCCATTTACCGCTGGCGCGGCGGCGAGCTGGAGCAGATTTTGCGGCTCTACCAGGGCGATACCGGCGCGCTGGTAGCCCGCGCCCGCGAGGCGGATATGCAGCGCCTACTCACGGAGCGCTACTACACCTTGCAGCAAAATCTGGAGCCGCACTCGCTGGCAGTTAATTACCGCAGCGAGCCGGCCATTATCGGGTTTACGAATAATTTTTTCACCTACATACGTGAGCGCAGCAGCGAGCACGACGTCGTGCAGGGCATTTTTGAGCCGGGCTTTCGACAGGAAGCACCGGGGAGCAAGGGTGAATTATTCGACGGCGAATTTGATTCGCTGGCCGGCCACGTTGAATTATTATTCACCAAAGACGACGCGCCCGCCCAGCGCTACGACCCGGCGACTGGTCAGTACCTCGAAGCCTCGCTGCCCGGCTACGCGCCCGGCGCCGTGCTCGACTATTCCGAAAGCACCTGTTTCCTGGCCTTGCAGCTGGTAGAGCAGGCGCTGGCCGATGGTTATTACCTGCGCGACGTGGCCGTGCTGTGCCGCACCCGCTGGCAGAGCCGGCTGCTGGCTAAGTTTCTGAAAGAGCGGGGTTTTCCCATTATTTCGGCCGATTCACTGGCGTTGCAGTTTGCCGAAGTAGTGAACCTGCTGGTGGCCGTGATGCGCGTGCTGCACCAAAGCGGCGATACCCTGGCGCGGGCCGAGGCGTTATTATTACTCGATAAAGTGGTGTGCCGCCGGCCGCCTACCCCGGAGCGGGCCCGCCACATTGCCGACGTGGCAAATAATACTGAAAGCGGCCGGCCATTTTTCGACGAGCTGCGTCGCCTGGGCTTCGACGTCGACGAGCACCAAACCGGCAACCTGGGCTTGTACGAATTAACCGAGAAATTAATTGGTGTTTTCGGGTTGCTTGGGGCCAATGCAGAAAGCGACTATTTATTTCGCTTCCTGGATTTGACGCTGGAATTCAGCTTGAAATACGGCAATAACCTGGGTAATTTTCTGACGCACTGGGACGAGCGTAAGGGCTCGCTCAGCATTAATGCGCCGGGTGGGGCGGATGCCATTACCATTACCACCGTGCACAAGGCCAAGGGCCTGGCCTATGGCGTCGTTATCGTGCCGTTTGCCGATTGGACGCTGGTGCCCCGCACCGACACCCTGCTCTGGGGCCGCCTCGAAGCCGCCGAAAAGCCCCTACCCGACCTGCCCGACGTAGCCGTGGTGCGCCTCAACAAAACGCTCAGCTACACCCCCCTGGCAACCCAGGACGCTGAGGAGCGCGAGAAAACGCTGCTCGATGGGCTCAATACCCTGTACGTGGCCTTTACCCGGCCCCGACACCGGCTCTACATCATCAGCAAAACGCCCGCTGAGCCTAAAAAGACTTCCGGCGAGCTGCCGCTGACTGCCGCTGCCGAGCCGGCCGCCGCCCAGGGCCCGGCCCGCGACGTGGCCGACCTGCTGGCCGGCTACCTGCGCCACCTCGGCCGCTGGCAGGCAGAGGCGACGAGCTTCGTGCTCAGCCAGGGGGCAGCGGCCGACCTCAAAACCAGCCACCAGCCGCCCGCCACCGGCTTCTCGCTTACTAACCTGGCTTCTACGGCCTGGGACGAGCGCCTGCAGCTGCGCCGCCACGCCACTACGGTCTTCGATTTTGATGAGCAGGAAAAGCAGGGCGAGCTAAACCGCAAGCTGCACTACGCATTGCGCCGCCTGCTGTCGGTACAGGACCTGGAGCGTACGCTGCGCCAGCTCGTGGCCGAGGGCATTGTGAACGCGAAGGAGCGGCCGGCACTGGAAGCCGGCCTGCGCCAGGTGCTGCACCACCCGCGCCTGGCCCCCTACTTCGCCCCCGGCCTGGCCGTGGAAACTGAGCGTGAAATCCTCATCGGCGGCCACACCCACCGCGCTTACAAGCCCGACCGCATCGTGTTTGGCGAAGGGCCCAGCCGCGCCGAGCAAACGGTGACCATGCTCGATTTTAAATTACCGCCCCCGCAGGATATCCATAAAATCAGGCTGCGCGACTACGGGAAACTATTCCGGGAATTAGGCTACGAAGACGTGCGCGGAATAATCTATTATTTCGGCTCAGGTGAGGTAGTTGAGGTATAAAAGCGGGCTGCCGGCTTTTTCGCCGGCTATGGGCTCGTCAACCGAACGATTTTAGGCGCACGACGAGCGGATAGTCGGCGGAAAAACCTAACTCAACTTCCTAAACAGCTTCAATAAATTAGCCGGAATAACAACGTTGAATACAATTGAAGAAATTGAAAAGTATCCGCCTACCAGATTTTATTTATTAAAACAACGCTATTTAGACACCTCGGCCATCGGTTGTGACTCAGCAATAGCACACCAAAAAAATACCCCGCCTGCTGCTATTTTTGACATAAGCGTCCCCATAATTAAAAGTGAAACTGATAAAGAACATTTTTACTCTGCTGTAGCCTGGCTGGCCTTGCGCTACTCCACGGCAGTGCCCCCTGGCCTAACCGAAGATGCTACGTATGATAAGTTAAACATTTTGGGGCAGCAATGGCACGAGAAATTCAAGTATGCCAAATTGGATACCCTTGTAAATTTCCAGTACCTTGAGCGCGCGGGCTTATCAGCTAAAGCGCTACCTTACATAAGGGCTGCTGAACATAGTTCGGTTTACCGTAGTCCGGGAAATACGCGGCTTGAGCCACTTATACTATATCCTAAATACGGTCCATTTGCCCAGCGTAACGACGGCAAACCAGTATGGCTATGCCTGATATTAGTTGCTGGCTTGGGTGGTTTTCTCTTAATTCTGCAACAAACTGACTTGAAACCAGCGGAAGAGATGGCGTAGAACCACCGGCAACCACTTAGCAAATAGCAGCCCAGGCGCAACACCCATCGCTCCGCTCCCGTCTATACCTAAACGGCTATTGTCACCGCCGTTTCTACCTCTTCCAATGCTTTCCAACCGAATTGCTACCTGGCCGCGCCTGGCGCTGGCTGCTTCTCTCCTGCTTCCTGCTGCCGCCGGGGCACAGACTGCCCCCGATATGCCGGCCCCGACCACCACGCCCGCCGGCCCTACCGTAGCGGAAGCTGCTAAGGCCCAATGGCACCTGCGCGACCCGCAGCTGGACAAAACGCCCGGCACCGGCACCACCCGCACCTATGCCGAGCTGCTGAAGGGCCGCGTGCCGACTGCGGTAGTAGTTGCCGTGATTGACTCGGGCATCGATACGGCGCACGTTGATTTGAAGCCCGTGCTCTGGCGTAATCCCCGCGAAATTCCGGGCAACGGCATCGACGACGACCACAACGGCTACATCGACGACGTGCACGGCTGGAATTTTCTGGGGGGTAAGGACGGCCGTAACATCTCGGTCGAAACCCTCGAATCGACGCGCATTGTGGCCAAATACGGGCCGCGCTTTGCGGGTAAAACCAGCACCCAGATTAAGGCCGCCGACCGCGCCGACTACGCGCTGTACCTCAAAGCCAAAAAGGCCTACGACGCTAAGCGCAAGGAGCTGACCACCGAGCTGGCCCAGGCCGACCAGATGACCGGCCCGCTCACGCAGATGACGGCCGCGCTCAAGGAGAAGCTGGGCGTCGAAAAGCTCGACACCACGACTATGCGCCGCGCAGCAGCGCAGATTTCGGACCCCGAGTTCAAGGGCTTACTTACATCGCTCTACCAGAATATGAAGCAGGGCGGCATCGGCGATACCGATGCGCTCATTGCGGAGCTGACGAGCGAGCTCAAGGAACAGCGCGAACAGCTCGACTATAGCCTGAATACCAAGTTCAATGCCCGCGCCGAGATTGTGAAGGACAACCCCGACGATGTAGCCCAGCGCAACTACGGCAACAACGACGTGATGGGCCCTGATGCGCTGCACGGCACCCACGTGGCCGGCATTATTGCAGCCGTGCGCGACAATAACCTTGGTGTACAAGGTATTGCAGCCGCGCCGGTGAAGATAATGAGCGTGCGTACCGTGCCCAACGGCGACGAGCGTGACAAAGACGTGGCGAATGCCATCCGCTACGCCGTGGATAACGGCGCGCAGATTATCAATATGAGCTTTGGCAAGGAGTTCTCGCCCCAGCGCCCGGCCGTGGAGGCGGCCTACAAGTACGCCGCCAGCAAGAACGTGCTGCTCGTACACGCCGCCGGCAATGAAGACGACAACCTCGACGTGACGCAGCATTACCCCGCCTCGTTTTACCTCGATGGCTCGACGCCGCCCAACCTGCTGACGGTCGGGGCTTCGGGCCCGACTGACGACGAGAACCTGACGGCCAGCTTCAGCAACTACTCCAAGCGGCAGGTCGATGTGTTTGCGCCCGGCGTGGGTATTTACTCGACGCTGCCGGGCAATAAGTACGGCTCGGAGAGTGGCACCAGCATGGCTTCGCCGGTTACGGCCGGCGTGGCGGCGGTGCTAAAATCGTATTTTCCTAACCTCACCGCCGCCGACCTGAAGCGAATTATTCGTCAATCGGCGCAGGTGCACCATACGCAGGTGCTGATACCCGGCGAAAACGGTAAAAAGGCTGATTTCTCGACGCTTTCGGCCACTGGCGGCATTGTAGACCTCTACGAAGCCGTGCGCCTGGCAGCTCAGCAGGACGCGTCGCATAAGTAAAAAGCCCCGGCGGGCAGCCGCTTTTTGCGTAAGTTGAGGCATGCTTCCTCAATTCTTCATCTTAGAGCGGCTGCGCCGCCTGCGGGCGCAGGGCACCTCGCCCCCAAAAGCTACTCCCTCCACTCACCCGCTGCTGGCCGATGCGCAGGCCGCCCGCCCGGCACCGGTAAAGTCGGGCTGGCGGCGGCACCTGACCAACGCTGCCTACCTGGCGGCCGGGGTGTTCTCGGCGGCGCTGGGGTTGGAGTCGTTTATTCTTCCCAACGGCCTCTTCGATGGGGGCGTTACGGGGCTGTCGCTGCTGGCGGCGCGGCTCATTCACCTGCCGCTGTCGGTTTTTCTGGTGGTGCTCAACCTGCCGTTTATCTGGCTGGGCTACGAGCAGCTGGGCAAGGGCTTCGCGGCGCGGGCCCTGACGGCTATCCTGACGCTGGCCCTGGTGCTGGTGGTGGTGCCCTTCCCCGTTATTACCCAGGATAAAATGCTGATTGCCGTATTCGGCGGCTTTTTTCTGGGTGCGGGCATCGGGCTGGCTATGCGCGGGGGCGGCGTGCTCGATGGCACCGAAATTCTGGCCGTTTACCTGAGCCGCAAGGCCAGCCTAAGCGTGGGCGACTTCGTGTTGGTACTCAATATTCTAATTTTCTGCATTGTCGCCTGGGTACTATCCGTGCAGACTGCCCTCTACTCCATTCTCACTTACCTGGCGGCTGCCAAAACCATTGAGTTTGTGGTCAATGGCATTGAAGAATATACCGGCGTCACTATAATATCTGAGCACAGCGACGCTATCCGCCGCATTATTACCGAGCGCCTGGGGCGGGGCGTAACCGTATACGGGGGCAAGCGGGGCTACGGCTCGCACGGCGAGCAGCCCAGCCCCATCGACATCGTTTTTACGGTAGTCACCCGCCTGGAAGTGAGCCAGGTAACAACTGAGGTTAACAACCTCGACCCGCACGCCTTCATCATTATGCACAGCGTAAACGACGCCAAAGGCGGCATGGTCAAGAAACGGGCCCTGCACTAAACGAAGGGCTTAACATAGTATTTTTAGTATATAATTTTCGATTAAGGATTCTTCACTCCGAATAGCCGCTTCTTAGCTGAGGCGTGGCTTACTTTTGTCGATATGTCAGCCCCTACTACTCAGCTTACGCTTACTGGCCTTTTTATTTACCCGGTTAAATCATTGGGAGGCATCAGCTTACCAGCGGCCGAGCTAACGCCCCAGGGCCTGCGCCACGACCGCCGCTGGCTGATAGTAGACGAGCGCAACCGCTTCCTGACGCAGCGCGAGCACGCCCAAATGGCGCTGCTGGCGGTGGAGCCGGCCTACAACGGCTTTTTGCTGCGCCACCGCCAGCGGCCCGAGCTACTACCACTCTATATTCCCTTTGAAGCTACGCCCGATAAGACCCTGTTTATCAGCATCTGGGATGATATGGTGTGGGCCTGGCGCGGCACCCGGGAAGCCGACGACTGGCTGAGCGAGGCCCTGGGCCAGCCCTGCAAGCTGGTCTATATGTCGGATATGGTTCGCCGCGAGGTGGAGCCTGAGCTGAACCCGGCCGGGCTGCTCGTCAGCTTTGCCGATGGCTACCCTTACCTGCTGGCTACCGAAGAATCGTTGGCCAAGCTCAATGCCCAGCTTGCTGAGCCGGTGCCCATGAACCGGTTTCGCCCCAACCTGCTGGTAAGCGGTGCCCCCGCCGACGCGGAGCTTGATTGGGCTGATTTCAGCATTGGCGGCCAGCCCTTTCGCTCGGTGCGCGGCTGCGGGCGCTGTATCGTCACGACCATAAACCAGGACACCGCGCAGAAGAGCCCCGCCGGCGAGCCGCTTCGTACCCTGGCCACTTACCGCAAGCCAGCCAACAAAGTGCTGTTTGGCCAGAACGTAACGGGCCCGGCCAGCGGCCGCCTGCAAGTAGGCGATGCCGTGGTGGTAAGCTAAGAACGCCTGCTTTGCTCGTGCAGGCCGCACACTGCACTTTTATTTCAAGCAGATGGATATAGCTTTTGCGCTCGATTTTCTGCGCCGCCTGGCGGCAAACAATAACACGGCCTGGATGCAGGAAAACCGCGTCGATTACCGGCAGGCCCGCGACACCTTTGCCGCACTCGTAACGGAAGTATTGCGCCGGGCCACGCCGGGCATCCCTGAGCTGGCCGGCCTTACGCCGGCGCAGGTTATGTTTCGGCTGCATAAAAACGACCGGAGCCAGACCGACCCCGAGCCCTATAAGCGGCGCCTGGGTGCCGGCCTGGTGCCCGGCGGGCGGCACGCCCCGCGGGCGGGCTATTTCCTGGCTTTAATGCCGGGAGGCGGCTCGTGGCTGCGGGCCGGGCGCTTCACGCCTACCCCCGCCGAGCTGACGGCCATCCGCCAGGAGATTCATTACAATGGGGCCAGCTTTCACCAGCAGCTGGCCAGCCCGCTATTGCTGCAGCATTTTCCAGGCGGCCTGGATATGGGTGTTCCGCGGCTCACCCGCCCGCCCAGAGGCTACCTCACCACCGACCCCGACCTGCCCTGGCTTAAGCTGAAAAGCTTCGGCGTAGTGCAGCTTTTTCGGGATGCCGAAGTACTGGCGCCCGACTTTATCGACCGCGTGGTGGTGGGTATGCAGGCTGCCCGGCCTTGGGTAAGCTGGCTAAACGAGGCCCTGGACAACTAAAACAGGCCGAATAGCTTATTATCAATCCGCTCTATAATCGTACCCAGGTCTTCGGGCCGGCGTACGTAGTCCAGCTCATTCACGTCGATGATGAGCAGCTTGCCATAAGTATAGCTGGCAATCCATTTATCGTAGTGCTCATTCAGGTTTTTGAGGTACTCGATGCTGATGGAGTTCTCGTATTCGCGGCCCCGCTTTTCAATCTGGCCAATGAGCTTGGGCAGGTCGGCCCGCAGATAGAGCAGTAAATCGGGCGGGTCAACGAGACTTATCATGCTCTCGAACAACTCGTAGTAGTTGTTGTAGTCGCGCTCGGCCAGCAGGCCCGACTGGTGCAGGTTGGCCGCAAAGATGTGCGCATCCTCGTAGATGGTGCGGTCCTGGATAACGCTTTTGCCCAGCTGCACCAGCTCCTTGATGCGGCGCGTCTGGCGAAAGCGGCCATTTAAAAAATAAACCTGCAAATGGAAAGCCCAGCGGTGCATATCTGCGTAGAAATCTTTAAGATAGGGATTATCATCCACTTCTTCCAGAAAAACTTCCCAGCGAAAGTGCTGGGCCAGCTTATGAGCCAGCGTGGTTTTGCCAGCTCCTATGTTGCCAACGATAGCAATATGCATGCAATAAACTACTAAATCGGACGAAATGAGGACGCCAAAGGTAAGCGTTGTATCATTGCTCTTCCTACTACCTTGTTATGGCTGAGTTCCTCTCCTCTGTGCCTGCTCAGCGCTTGCTCAGCGTGCCCGACGTGCATGGGGCGCGGCTGGCCGACATTGACTTTTACCCTGGGCAGGAGCTGCTTTACATTCACTGGCATGGGCACCTCACGACCGACGCGCTGGTGCGGGGAGCAATGGCCGGTATGCAGCTATTTAAGGGCCATCGCCTGCCCCGCCGCCTGCTTAGCGACCATCAGCACGTAACCGGCGAATGGGCCGACGCCCTGCCGTGGCTGCACTATGAGTGGCTGCCCGAAGTCACCCGTAACGGCTTGCAGGTAGTGGCCCATATTCTGGCTCACAATACGGAGAGCCAGCTCAGTAACTACTCAGGCAGCCACGAATTCATCGCGGCCGTTACGCAGGAGTTGAGCGCCATGTCATTTCGGCACCTGGCGCCGGCCTGGCAGTGGCTCACGCACCGCTGAAGCTGGGCGGGCAGCTACTCATTCACGCGGTCTTTGATGCGGCGGGCACCCTGCAGGGTCCGAAACTCGCCCTGGCAGCTGCGCACCGTGAGGCGGTCGTCGAGCGGCAGCTCCAGGCGCACCGTTTCGTAGCGGGCGTTGAGGCGGGTAAGGGCATCGCTGGCCTCATCCCAGTCTTTGGCGGTCCACTGGCGGCGCTGCTCGCGGGTAACTTCCATAAAGCGACTGTACAGGTCTACCAGTTGGCTGGCAGGCACTTTATTTACGTCGATGCTCTCGTGCAGCAGGCGGGCCAGGGTAGGGTCGCCGGTGGCGACGAGGCGGCCGCTGGCCGCCGGGCGGGGTACCGAGGCATGGGGCCGGCCGCCCACCAGGTCGCCGGCGCGCAACAGGCTGTCCTGGGCAGATTTTTGGGCGCTCGCCACCAGGGGCAGGGCCGCCAGCAGCATAGCCGCCGCGGCGCAGCGGATATTAAAAACAGGTTTTATCATGGGAAGAATACGAAATTGGACAGCCACTGCCTTGCCAAATGCGGGCCAATCTGCGCAGCTTAACGCATGGCGGCCCGGCTACGTATGCCAGCCCAGCCCGCAAGTCGGTTTTTTAGCCGACCTTCGCCCGATTCTTTGTCGCTTATGCCTACCCGTTCTGTCCCGGCCGCCTCGGCCTTGCCCCTGCATATTCAGCCCGCCACCGAGCAGGATATTCCTACCATTATCGGGCTGGCTGAGGCCACCTGGGAGCCCACCTATCGCTTCATCATCTCGAAGGAGCAGATAGACTACATGTACCGGGTCATCTACACCCCGGCTTCGCTGCGCCGCCAGATGCGCGAGCAGCACCACACCTTTTTGCTGGCTTACGTGGATGGGCACGCCGCCGGCTTCGCCTCGTATTCCGAAAAGCCAGACAGCATCTATCACCTGAACAAGATATACGTGCTTCCCTCCCACCAGGGCCAGGGCCTGGGCCAGCACCTGGTACAGGCCGTCATCAGCGCCGTGCGCGAGGCCAGGGGCCTGGCCCTGGAGCTGAACGTGAACCGCCACAACCCGGCGCTGGCCTTTTACGAGCGGCTGGGCTTTGTGCAGCACCGCGAGGAAGATATTCCCATCGGCCCGTACTGGATGAACGATTACGTGCTGCGCAAAGACCTTTAACAGCGTGCTGAGTTAGAAATCAGGACTTATGGGTTGGCAAACTTAACCCGGGGCCTGCACCCGCTGCCAGCTCGTACTTTCTAGCTCAGAGCTTTCAACCCACCATTCCTTACTTATCATTCCTAACTCAACCCTCAAAAAATGGCCACTAAACTCACCGTACTTTCCAACGGCTCGCTGCGCGTGGAAGGCGAAGATATTCAACTCGTAGATGCACAAGGCAATGCTTACGGCCTCGGTGGCCGCGAGCGCATCAGCATCTGCCGCTGCGGCCTGAGCAAGCAAAAGCCCTTCTGCGACGGCTCGCACAAAGGGCATTTCGAGCACGATGCCACGGCGTTCGATTTGCCGGCGCCTAAAGCAGTCTAAAAATCCCGGTTGCCTAAAAAGGCGCCGCCGGCCAGCATTAGCTACGGGCCGGCGGCGCCTTTTTCTTTATATAGTCCTTTCATTATATTAACTTCCCTCCTCACCCAGCAGGGCTATCACCGCCCCGGGGTCGGCTACTTCAATAATGAGGCGGTTAAACTCTTCGGCCTCCAGGTCTACCACCAGGGTGTTATCGGGGTGCTGCACATCCAGGAAAGTGGGCTTGTGGTCGGGCATATTGTCGAGAAAAAACGTGCCGGCCGTAATCAGCCCCGGCACATACGTGCCCGCCGCCCGAATACCCGCCAGGTGAGCGGTTGCGGCCGGGTCGCGGCGCACGCCTTTGATATGGCTGCGGGGCACGCGCAGCTCGCTGCGAAACGACCAGAGCTTGTGCCAGCCCTCAACGGTAAACACCACGCTATCGTCTTGTAGATGAACAGCAACCATTAGGCAGATTAAGAAAATTAGATTACTAAAATAGGACTACATTCCTCATCAGGCGACACTATTGCCCAGGGTTTTGGGTCCCAGCATCAGCCAGAGGTTCAGGCGTACAATATCGCCCATGGAGTCGCATCGCGCGAAGAGCTGGGTATGATGGTAGCGATTGAGTGCTCCCTTCAGCTCCTCTACCTTATCGGGCGGGGCCAGCTCCTGGCGGCGCATTACGTCGAGCAGGGCCTTGAGGCGGTGGCGCTCGGCCCTGGCGCGGCGGGCCATCAGCGTGCGCTCCTCGGCCTGGTACTGGCGCAGGTTTTCGGGCTTGAGCAGGCGGGCGCACATCTCTACCACGGGCTGGTTGTCTTTGAAGGCCTGGGGCACATACATGGCCCGGCGGCCCTCGTAGCTCTGCTGGTCGAAGTCTATAGCCCGAACCCTATATTGCTCATCCTCAAAGTCGGGCGTTACGTCGATGACGTAATTGTAGGCCCGCATATCGCCGAGCAGCCGGGCAAAGCAGCGCTCATTGAACTTCACAAACTCCTTGGCGATGCGCACCTGGTTGAGGTGCGGCTGGTTGAGCCGGAGCCGGATAAAGTCATCGCCCGGAATGCCGGCAATATGCTCCTCAATGAGCGTATTGCCGGTATCCACCAGAAAATTCATGGAGTTGGGTGACAGCAGGTGCTCCAGCTCCAGGCCATAAAGCCGCGAGGCATCGGCCTGCTTCACGTAGAAGTAGTCGTAGTTGTCGTTGAGCTGGTTGAGAATGCGCACCCGAAACGGGTGCGAATTGCCAAACCGGCAGTAGTCGATGCGGTCGGCCAGCAGGTTATCGGCAAATGAGAGGTCGCCGGCCGTTTTGAGCAGCGCATACACCTGCACCAGCCCCTGGCTCAGCTCCACCAGGTTTTGGGGCTCATAAAAAACCGTTTGCCAGAGCGTATCCTTCCCGACGCGGTCGAGCAGCGCAAACGAGTTGCTGAAGCGCAGCAGGTCGGCGTAGCTCACGGGCAGCGGCGCCTCGCGGTCGTAGTCGCGCAGATACTGGCGCAGGGCCGGCGTAAGCGGGTAGCTGGGCTTCTTTCGGGAAATATCCACTTTTTTAACGGTTAATTTTTAGTGGCTACTGCGTAATGCCGCTCTGACGGGCGTTTTGGGAAGCAGCAACCAGCTAACCAACTGGCCACTAGCGGTTATTAGCCATTGAGCTCATTCACCAGCTCTACGTATTGCTGACGGGCAGCGTCTTTGCTGAGGCCGGCAAGCTGCTGCCAGGCATCGTATTTGGCAATGGCCTTGAAGTCGAAGCCGCCAGGGCGCGAGCCGGTTACGTCGCCTTCGGTAGCCTGCTTATAGAGCGCATAAAGCTGAAGCAGTACGGTATTAGAAGGCTTGGCGGGCAGTTGCTGGGCGCGCTGCGAAGCGGCCTCAAAATCTTGCTGCGTAGTCATGACTAAAAAATTTATGAATAACTAAACCGGAGAATAAGCCGGAGCTTACTGCCACAAACGTAGGGGATGGGCTGCGAAAGTGCGGCCGGCAGTTGGCCCTAGCGCAGCAGCCAGCCGAAACATCGGGACAATATATTCACGTAGTGCCTAGAGTTGCCTTGCCGCTTTTGCCCGAACGCTAGTTATGAAACCCACGCCTTTTGTCGCCGACTGCACGCCGCTGGTCAAGCTTTTTCTGCAATACAAGCTCACCCTGGCCCTGGCCGAAAGCTGTACCTGCGGCCTGGTAGCCGCCCAGCTGGCTCCCGCCGAAGGGGTAAGCGACGTGCTGCTGGGCTCGGTGGTTACTTACCACGCTATTGCCAAGCAGAAATTGCTGGGCGTGAGCCCGAAGACGATTGAGCTCTACTCGGCCGAAAGCCAGCAGACGACCAATGAGATGGCGCTGGGCCTGCATCAGCGCCTGCCGCAGGCCGATGTGTGCGTAGCCGTAACCGGCCTGTGCGGCCCCGGCCCTTCGGCTACCCCCGACAAGCCGGTGGGCACGGTGTTCGTAACCATTCTTATCGACGGGCACGCCCACGAGTACCGGGTACTGCTAAAAGGCGATGCTAACAGCATGCGCCAGCAGGCCGCCGAGTATATCTACCAGCAGCTCACGGAGCTGCTCAATCGCTTGCAGCCCATGGCCAGGCAAAGCGCGGCCCAGCAGCGCGTGGGCAGCGCCGCCCATAAATAATAGCAGCCGGCGAAAGCAGCGCGACGCGTAGCTTGCGGAACATTTACCCACCGCCACGCACGCTCTTTACTTATGCCCAACGCTACCCGTACGCTGCTGCTGCTTACCTCACTGGGCCTGGCCGGCCCGGCTGCTTTCGCCCAAAAAACCCTGCTGCACTGTGGCCACCTGCTCGATGTGCGCAGCGGCCGCCTGCTCAGCCAGCAGACCCTGGTGATAGAGAAAGACCGGATAACCGCCGTGCAGGCCGGCTACACGGCCGCCGGCAGCTCCCAGGACCACGTTATCAACCTCGAAAACCGCACGGTGCTGCCGGGCCTTATCGACTGCCACGTGCACCTCGAAACGGTGCCGAGCCGCGGCTCCTTTGCTGAACAGTTTACCCTCAACCCGGCCGATGTTGCGTACCGGGCCGAAGCGAATGCGCTTACTACCCTGCGGGCGGGCTTTACCACGGTGCGCGACTGCGGCGGCTCGGGCGTAAACACGGCCTTGCGCAAGGCCGTGGCGCGGGGGCTCGTACCGGGGCCGCGCATCTACTCGGCGGGGACGGCCATCTCCTCCACGGGCGGGCACATGGACCCGACCGACGGCCTCAGCGAGAATATGATGGAGAAGCTCAACCCCGGCCCGGCCGAGGGCGTGGCCAACGGCCCCGACCAGTGCCGGCAGGCCGTGCGGGAACAGTTTCGGCGCGGGGCCGACCTTATCAAAATTGCCAGTACCGGCGGCGTGCTCGACCTGAGCAAGGACGGCAGCGGCGCGCAGTACACGGAGGAGGAAATCAGGGCCATTGTGCAGACCGCCCACGACCTGGGTATGCCGGTGGCCTGCCACGCCCACGGCGCCGAGGGCATCAAGCGGGCCATCAGGGCGGGCGTCACCAGCATCGAGCATGGCTCGCTGATGGATGCCGAGGCTATTCAATTGATGGCTAAAAACCGTACCTGGTACGTGCCCACCATTATTGCCGGCAAGTCGGTAGCCGATACTACGCGGCGGCATCCGGATTACTTTCCGCCCGTTATTGCCGCGAAGGCCCTCAACATCGGCTCGCAGATACAGGCCACCTTCGGGCGGGCCATCAAGCAGAATGTGCGGGTGGCCTTCGGCACCGACGCGGGGGTGTATCGGCACGGCAAAAACGCGCTGGAATTTGGCTATATGACCGAGGCCGGCATGTCGCCCATTGAGGCCATTCGTACGGCTACGGTCAATGCCGCCGAGCTACTGGGCGATGCGCAGAACCTGGGCGCGCTCGAAGCCGGCAAGTATGCTGACGTGGTGGCCGTAGACGGCGACCCCTTACAGGATATCTCGACGCTCACCCGGCCTAAGTTCGTGATGAAGGGCGGCCAGGTGTACGTGGGAGAAGGAAATTAAGCAGGAAAGCTGAGCAGGAGGAAGTAGAAATAACAATTCTTACTTCCTCCTGCTCAGCTTCTTAGCCCGTTATTTCACCACTTCTACCTTCATGGCTACGTCGTTTATCGGCCATTTATCCTGGGGGTCAACCGGCTCGCGGGCGATTTTATCGACTACGTCGAGGCCTTCTAGTACTTCGCCAAATACGGTGTACTTGCCATCGAGCGAGGGCACGCCGCCCAGGGTGCCATAGGCTTTGACCTGAGCGGGGGTGAGCGGCCGGCCCGCGGCGGCGCGGGCCTGAAAAGGCGTTAGCTTCTGGCCTACTACGAAGTAAAAGTCAGTATTGGAAGACAGGTGCCCGGGGTTTTGCGCGTCGTCGTAGCGGGCCATGCCCAGTGCTCCTTTCACATGGAAGTGCCGGGGCCGGATTTCGGGCGGCAGCCGGTAGCGGTGCAGCTGGATAGTGCGCGGGCCGCTCGTTTGCCCGCCCTGCACGGCAAAGTCCTTCACCACGCGGTTGAACACCGTTTCGTCGAACACGCCCCGCCGGGTAAGCAGCAGAAAATTAGCCTTGTGAATGGGCGTGTCGTCATATAGCCTTACCCTAATATTCCCCAGCCGGGTTTTCAGCAGCACTTCCGAGCCGGGGTACTGGCGGCCATAGGCCAGCAGGGCCGCCGGGGCGGTGCTATCGGTAAGCGTAGCAATGTCGGGGCCGGGGGGCTTGGGTTTGGGCGGCGGGGCCACCGCAGCCGGCTTGTCGGCGGGGCCGCAGGCGGCCAGCAATCCCAACCCCGCAGCCAGCCAGGGCAAACAACGAAACATCATGCGCGCGACCTTAAGGCTTGGTTTTTTTCTTGTCGGTACCGGCTGGGCCTTTGGCTTTTACCTTTACCTTACTGGCCGGTGCGGCGGCCGGGGCCGGGGTACCAGGCTCGGGCGGGGGCGGCGGCACAGCCTCGCCCTCCGCCGCTTTTATCTCATCGGCAGCCTGCGCTTTCTTCTCGGGCTGGGCCAGCAGCAAATGGTCCTGGAAGAGCGTATTGGCCTTCCAGGCCTTAAGCTGCGTGGCAAGCTGGTCCTTTTCCTCCTTGCCCAGCTTGGCCGACGCCATCAGGGTGGCCAGGTCGGGGCGGCCTGCCTCCTGCCAGGCCGTCAGCCACATTGAGGCTACCATGGGCGAAGCACCCTTGAGCCGAAAGCCCACCATACCGCCCACTTCCTTCTCATAGGCATCGGCAAAGGCATCGGAATAGCGGCGCTGGGTACGGCCAAAACGGTGCGAGAAGGTGTATTTGGTCTGGGGCGTAAAGCTTTTGCTCAGCTTGGTTTCAATGTCGTAAGTGGCCGTCAGGAAGCCGTAGCTGTTCTGAATAACGCCCCAGATGGCCGCCAACGGGTCTTTCAGCTCCTTGCCGGCTTCACCATCCAGCTTATACACCGACAGAAATCGCTCGGGCAGCTGGCTTTCCCAGAGTGAATGCAGGCCGGCCTGGCCGGTAAGCTGGCCGTCGTAGTTCACGGTAGTGTGCAGCGGCACAAAGGCGTCGGCCGTGTAGTGGCTCAGCTCGGCCGAGTACTTGATAATGGCCGTAGTGTCGCGCTGCCGGAAGGCCTCCACCAGCTTCTGCTTGGTATCGAGCACGGTCCAGGGCACAGTACCGTACTTGTTGAGCGTATCGGCCGAGAACTTGGCAGCGGCGTCGTCATAAGCCCGGGGCACCTTGGCAAAAGGGCTGTCCTCGGAATAGTGGTCCATGTCGATAAAGTGCCGGGGGGCTTCGGCGGGGTCCTGGGCACGACGCTCGTCGGGCACGGTGCTCAGGCGCACCAGCTCGGCCATGTGCCGGAAATAAAATACCTGCATGGCGGCCGGCAGCTCGTACACGGCCACCTGCGTGATAACGCGATGCCCTACGAAGCCCCAGGCGCGGGCAGCCGGGGCGGCCGGGCCCAGCAGCAGGGCCGCCAGGCCCAGGCTAAGAACTAATTTTTTCATAGGAGGAATGCGCCGGCTGCTTTTGCCGCTGCTTGCTGGCGGGCCGAAGTTCGGGCCGGGCGGCCACATTTCCACCTCCAGTCCGCTCGGGAAGCGGCATCCTGGTTTGCTTGCTGAGGCCAGCCGGCGGCGCAGCCGAATTGCAGCAGCAGCTGCCCTGCCCTTTCGCCCGCCGCCCGCACCCAACAGCTTTAACCTACCCAGCTACTTCTACTCATAAACAGGCTGGTTAAAAAAGGCTGAACCAGCGACTATCACCGCCCGGCTACCGGCCACGGCAGCACCTAAACTTTTCTACACAGCTGCGAGTTAGGTTAATGAAGCCGCAAGGCTTCTGGCTGTAGCGACTATAAAGCCCGGTTCCCGCAAGGAAGCCGGGCTTTTTCGTGGATTACGGCCAGACTCCACCGCTTTTTGTACCATCTCGAAGAATAGCCCACAAAAAAAGCCTGACCAATACGGCCAGGCTTTTCGTCGTTTAGTCAATTTGCAAAGACCTTACCAAATGCGTGAGCGGTCCTGGGTGGCGCGCACCATCTTATTGCCTTCTTTGCAGCCAAAGGCCTCGTAGAACTCGGGCATGTTCATGAGCGGGCCATTGGTGCGGTACTGGCCCGGCGAGTGCGGGTCGGTCTGGATTTGCTGGCGCAGCGCCTCCGGGCGCTGATTGGCGCGCCAGATTTGAGCAAAGCCCAGGAAGAAGCGCTGATTGGGCGTAAAGCCGTCAATCTTCTGCCCACCTTTGGCCTGCTGGGTTTTCTGGAACGCCTGGTAGGCAATGGTCAGGCCGCCGATGTCGGCCAGGTTTTCGCCCATCGTCAGGTCGCCGTTTACGTGCACCGAGTCGAGGGGCGAGAAGGCGCTGTACTGCTTGCCCACCATCGCGGCTTTGGCCGAGAATTTCTCGTTATCCTCCTTGGTCCACCAGTCGCGCAGGTTGCCTTTGGCATCGGAGCGGCGGCCCTGGTCGTCGAAGCCGTGGGTCATTTCGTGGCCGATTACTGCGCCAATACCGCCGTAGTTTACTGCGTCGTCGGCTTTAGGGTCGTAGAAGGGCGGCTGCAAAATACCGGCCGGGAACACGATTTCATTCATGCTCGAATTGTAGTAGGCGTTTACCGTGGGCGGCGTCATGCCCCACTCGCCCCGGTCAATCGGCTTGCCAAACTTGCTGGTGTTGTCTTTTCCAGCCCACTCGGCCGTGGCAAACAGGTTTTCCAGGGCACTCTGGCGGGTGATTTTCAGCTTGGAATAATCTTTCCACTTATCGGGATAGCCGATTTTCACCGCGAAGGCGTTCAGCTTCTGAATAGCTTCCTTCTTGGTGTCGGCACTCATCCAGTCGGTGGCCATAATGCGCTCGGCGTAGGCGCGGCGCAGGTTTTCGACCATCTCCTTGGCCCGGGCCTTGGCGGCGGGCGAGAAGGCCTCATCAACATAGAGCTGGCCGAATGCTTCGCCCAGCGCGCCATCGGTGGCGCGCAGCGCCCGCTTCCAGCGCGGCTGCTGCAGCTTGGCACCCGTCAGCACCTGCTGAAAGCGGAAGCTGGCATCGCCATAAGCTTTAGGCAGCGCCGACGTAACGCCGCTCACCAGGTGCCAGCGCAGGTACTGCTGCTGGTCGGCAATGGGCGTGTTGGCCATCAGCGTATTGGCCGCCGCCAGGTATTCGGGCTGCCCAATAATAAGGTCCTGCGCGCTGCTGAGGCCGTTTTCTTTGAGCACCAGCGGAATGTCCAGGCTCGGATAATCCTTGGTGGCCTGCGCTACCGTCACTTTGTTGTAGTTCTTGAGGCGGTCACGCAGCTCGACGCGGCTGCGGCTGGCCTGGGCCATTTTGGTTTCGAGGGCCAGTACCGCGTCGGCGTTGGTGGCGGCCAGGCTGGGTGCATCGCCCAGCAGCTGAAACACGCTGGTCATGTAGGCCTTGTAAGCCATCCGGATAGCTTTTGAGCGACCATCATCTTTCAGGTAGTAGTCGCGGTCGCCGAGGCCGAGGCCGCCCTGGCCCATCGCCACGGCATATTGCGTGCTGTTCTTGCTGTCCTGACGCACCCCAAAGCTGTACCAGCCCGTACCAAACGACTTGGGGTCGGCCATGTACTTCTGAATATCGCCCAGGTTTTTGAGGCCGGCAATCTGATTGAGGCGTGGCTGCAAATACTTCAGGCCCGCGGCCTCAATGGCGGCCGAGTCCATAGCGGCGGCGTAGAAGTCGCCCACCTTTTGGAGGTTAGAGCCCGGCTTGGCGCTACGGTCGGCAGCAGCCTTTACCAGGATGCGCTTCTCCACGGCAATGTTGCGGTCCTGCAGCTCGTTGAAGGCCCCCCAGCGGGTTTCAGCGGCCGGCACGGGGTTATTTTTTATCCAGTTGCCGTTGGCATAGTGGTAAAAATCCTCGCAGGGGCTCACCGACTGGTCGATGTTGGCAAGGCTGATGCCGACGCCCTGCTGGGGCGGCGAAGTTTTTCTGGCAGGCGGCCCAAAGGCGGTGGTGGCGGCCAGCGTGCCGAGGCCCAGCGTAGCCAGCGCAAACCGCGAGATGGTAGTGGAGGACATGAAGAGGATTGGTTAGGAGAAAAGAGAGAAGGCGAAAGTTACTTAGCGTAAATAGATGCAGCAACAGCTTCACAGTTGCATCACAACGAAGTAAAGGCACGCACACCTAAAAAAATTTGCAACAAAAACCCCGCTTCCTTTCGGGAGCGGGGTTTTTGTTGCGCAAACACTGGGATTCGGACTGGTTTTTAGACGAGAACTGCCAGGGCTACGCTGCTTTACTTACCAGATGCGCGCCTGCTCGGCAGTGGGGCGCGCCATCTTGTCGCTGGGCTTGCAGCCAAAGGCCTGATAAAACTCGGGCATGTTCATGAGCGGGCCGTTGGTACGGAACTGCGCCGGCGAGTGCGGGTCGGTCTGCACCTGCTGGCGGGCCGCTTCGGGCCGGATATTGGTGCGCCAAATCTGGCCCCAGGCCAGGAAGAAGCGCTGGTTGGGGGTGAACCCGTCGATTTTCTGGCCGCTCTTAGCTTCGGCCGTTTTCTGGAACGCCTGGTAGGCGATGGTCAGCCCGCCGATGTCGGCCAGGTTTTCGCCCATCGTTAGCTTGCCGTTGACGTGCACCGAGTCGAGGGGCGAGAACGCGTCGTACTGCTTGCCCACCATGGCAGCCTTGGCGTTAAACTTATCGCCGTCTTCCTTGGTCCACCAGTCGCGCAGGTTGCCTTTGGCATCGTACTGCCGGCCCTGGTCGTCGAAGCCGTGGGTCATTTCGTGGCCAATTACTGCGCCAATACCGCCGTAGTTGACGGCATCATCGGCTTTGGGGTCGTAGAACGGCGGCTGCAAAATACCGGCCGGGAACACAATCTCGTTCATCGGCGGGTTGTAGTAGGCGTTCACCGTGGGCGGCGTCATGCCCCACTCGGTGCGGTCAATCGGCTTGCCAAACTTGCTCAGGTTGTCTTCGGCAGCCCAGGTGCGGGCGGCCAGCACATCCTGCAGGTAGCTCTGGCGATTAATGGTCAGCTTGGAATAATCTTTCCACTTGTCGGGGTAGCCGATTTTCACCGTGAAGGCATTCAGCTTTACGAGTGCCTCTTTTTTGGTGGCGGCGCTCATCCAGTCGGTGGCCATAATGCGCTCGGCATAGGCCTTGCGCAGGTTCTCAATCATTTCCTTGGCCTTGGCCTTCGCGGCGGGCGAGAAGGCCTTGTCAACATAGAGCTGGCCGAATGCTTCGCCCAGCGCGCCATCGGTAGCACGCAGCATGCGCTTCCAGCGCGGCTGCTGCAGCTTGGCGCCCGTCAGCACCTGCGAGAAGCGGAAAGCATCGTCGCCAAATGCCTTAGGCAGGGCCGAGGCCACGCTGCTCACGAGGTGAAAGCGCAGGTACTCGCGCTGGTCGGCGATGGGCTCGGCGGCCAGCATGGTGCTTACTTCCTTCAGAAACTCGGGCTGCGCCACAATAACCTCCTTAGCCGCCAGGTGGCTTTCCTTCAGCATCAGGGGCAGGTCGATGTTCGGGAATTCCTTGGTGGCCTGGGCCACGGTCATTTTGTGGTAGTTGGCCTGCGGGTCGCGCAGGTCCACGCGGCTTTTGCTGGCTTTGGCCAGGCGCGTTTCGATGCGCATTACCGTGGCGGCATTGGCTGTGGCAGCGGCCTCACTGTCGCCCAGGCGCTTAAAGGTGCTTACCAGGTAGGTCTGGTAAGCCGCCCGGATACCTTTCGAGCGGCCATCTTCCTTCAGGTAGTAGTCGCGGTCGGGCAGAGTCAGGCCGCCCTGATAAAACTGCACGGCGTACTGGGTGCTGATTTTTTCATCCTGTCCCACGCCCGAGTTAAACCACACGCTGCCAGCCTGGGCCTTGGGGTCGGCCAGAAACTTCTGCATTTCGGGCAGGGTCTTAATTGCGGCAATGCGGTCGAGGTAAGGCTTCAGGTATTTGAGGCCGGCGGCCTCAATGGCGGCCGTGTCCATCGCGGCGGCGTAAAAGTCGCCTACTTTCTGGGCATTCGTGCCGGGTTTTGCCGAGGCAGCGTTGCGGGCCAGCTCTTCCAGAATGGCTTTCTGCGTGGCATTGTTGTGGTCGGCCAGCTCGTTGAAGCTACCCCAGCGGCTTTCGGCGGCCGGCACGGGGTTGTTTTTGAGCCAGTTGCCCGAGGCATAGCGGTAAAAGTCGTCGCAGGGGCTCACCGAGGTGTCAATATTGGCCGGATTGATACCTACGCCTTTGGGGGCGGCAGTTTGCGCCAGCGTCGGGGTAGCCGCAGCCAGGCCCAGCGCTGCCACGGCCAGCGCCGCGCTCCGCTGGTAACGGGAGATTGTTGACATGAAAAAGAGAATGTGGATGGGGTTGAGTAGGGAATGTGGCCCGCAAGTTAAGGGCTTGGTAGCATTTGCGCGATGCCTTTCTTCAACTAAGCTGCCAGAAACTGAAATGGCCCCTAAATGCTTACCAGCACACTCATTGCCCCGGCTGGCGGGCCGGCGCGGTACTTTTGCGGCTCGCCGACTTCCGGCCCGCTAACGCCTACCCTTCTTATGCCTCTGTATCCGCGCCGTGCCGCTGCCGAGCCTGCCGGTCCGCTCACCCTGGGCGCCCTGCTTGCGCAGGTGCGGGCTGCCCTGCACCACCGCTTTCCCGACAGCTACTGGGTAGTAGCCGAGGTAGCCGAGATGAGCCGCCCCCGCCAGCTGGGCGGCCACTGCTACCTCACCCTTACCGAGCCGGCGGCCGGAGCCGAGGCGCTGGGCTTTACGGCGCAGGCCCGCGCCACCCTTTGGGGCAGCCGCTACCAGCAGCTGGCACCGGCCTTCGCCGAGGCTACCGGCCAGGAGCTGCGGCCCGGCCTGCGCCTGCTGCTGCGGGTAAAAGTGACGTTTCACGAGCAATATGGCTTTTCGCTCGATGTGCTGGCCCTCGACCCCAGCTATACCGTGGGCGAGCTGGCCCGCCAGCGCCTGGCTACGCTCCGCCGCCTCCAGGAAAAAGACCTGCTCGAACGCCAGCAGGAGCTGCAGCTACCGCTGGGGCCGCAGCGGCTGGCCGTTATCTCCTCCCCTACTGCGGCTGGCTTTCAGGACTTTGTGCGCCAGCTCGAAGAGGCGCCCTACGACTTTGCCCTCACGCTGTTTCCGGCCCTGATGCAGGGAGAAGACGCGCCGGCCAGCATTCGGGCGGCACTCGATGCTATCCGGGCCCGACAGGGGCAGTTTGAGGTGGTCGTGCTCATTCGGGGCGGCGGAGCCAAAACCGACCTGCTGGCGTTCGACGAGTACGGGCTGGCGGCGGCCGTGGCATCGTTTCCGTTGCCCGTACTAACGGGTATCGGCCACGAGCGCGACGAGGCCGTGGTAGACCTGGTGGCCCACCGCGCCCTGAAAACCCCTACTGCCGTAGCCGCATTTCTGGTTGAGCGCCTGGGTCGGCTCGAAGCCCTCGTAGCCGAGCTGGCCGACCGTATTGCCGACCGCAGCCACCAGCACCTGGCCCGCCATCAGATACATCTTCAGCGCCGGGCCGGCCAGCTGCGCGAGGCAGCTCACCAGCAGCTACGCCAGGCCCAGGACGCCCTTACCCAGCGCAGCCGCCAGGCTACGCTGGGGCCACGCCAGCACCTGCGCCAGCTTGGTCAGCAGCTCGTAAGCTATCGCTACACGCTGCCCCGGGCTGCCCGCCACTCGCTTGCGCACGAAGAGCAGCGCCTGCGCCGCCGCTCGCGCACGGTACTGCGCCGCTTTGCCCGCCACCACCAGCGCCGCCGCGAGCAGCTGATGCGGCAGCGCTATTTAATGCAGCAGGAATTTATAAGGCTAAGTAAGAATCATGAACTAAAAATCATGGGCTATGAGCTGGCCGGCCTGAAGCGTGAAAATTTACTTATTCGCAAGCATTTTACCAACAGGCAATTATCAGCTGTTACTCTTCCCAAAAAATAATGCCTTAAACCTGGTAGCCGCTCTGTTTGCCACACCCGTTTATTCCGGCACATTCGCTGTGTTTGCTGCTCTAACTCATCCTTTTTAATCTCTCACTTCCCGTGACTTACAACGAAGCCATTCAGGAGCTAGAAACTATCCTTCGCAGCCTCGAAACCGACCAGGTGGAGGTAGACGACCTGACGGCCCGCGCCGAGCGCTCGGCCGAATTAATTCGCCTTTGCCGCCATAAGCTACGCCATGCCGAAGCTTCGCTCGACCGCATTTTTGACTCGCTCGATGAGGAAGAAGACCCGGATGAGGAGCAGGAAACCGAGCTTGCCGAGGATGATAGCGACGATGCCGACGATTATGAGCCGGGCGGACCCGGCCGCCCCGCTTCGCCAAGATTATTTTAATAAATTACCTTCGCCACTAAATACGGCACCGGTCCTGCGGACGAAAGCAAGACCGGTGCCGTATTTGTTGGCGAAAGTAGTAGCCATGCCAGGACTGCTGAGTGCTGGCTGCAACGTCCAAAAATAATTATTCCTGAGCGGAATTTCTCCGGACGTGAATCTGTACGCGCTCGCCATCTTCGCTCGTGGTTGGCATCACGTCAATGGCATCGGCTTCGTCGTAATAAGCGGCCAGGCCCCGCACAATGCCCACAGCCAGGCCCCCCATGCGGCGCGGCGACACATAATTAATTAATAATTCGTTTTTGTCAATCCGCTTTACCTGAAGCACAGGCGGTGAATTTTCGGGATGCTCGCGGCGCACCTGACCGTGCATATGCTGCTCCGTATTTTCCAGCATTTCGAGAGTGCGCCAGTCCGGGTTTACGTATTTCTGGTACATGTACATTAAATCGGGCACGAGGTACTCGCCGAATTTTTCGTGTAGCTCCCCGGCCGGAATACCAGTCAGCTCAGCCGCCTGCCCTACCAGGGCATATATATGCTCGTCGGGATACACTTCCTTGTGGTCAAAATCGCCCGAATCGAGGCCGGCCAGCTCCACCAGCTTCAGCCAGGTGCTGTGGTCGTACTGCGTTTGGACGTAGCGCTTGAGGAGGGTAAAAATGGTGCCGTGCATATACTGAATAAAGACTTCGAGCGGGTATAACGCGCCGGTCAGCGCAAAAGTTAACTGCGCCCTAAGCCCTAAAAGTACAAAGCACCCGCCCCACCACTATTGGCAGAGCGGGTGCATTATATTCAATTTTAATTATATATTACCAATAACCGTCATCGTAGCGAGTGTAGGCCCGGCGCTGCCACCGGCCGGCTCTACCGTCATCGCAAATGCCTGGGCGCTGGCAATATCCTTCATCTGCTGAATGCTATCACCGGAGGCCGTATTGGCGGCCAGCACGCCGGCATCAACCGGCTTGCCTTTGTCGAGCGCCCAGAGCTGGTACTGCTTGCCGGGCGGCAGGGGCGGCAGCTGCTGCACGTCAACGTAAACCCGGTGGGCTGTCGCGTTGTACATCACCCTTGCGCGGGCCGTAGGGTGGGCCGGCGTGCCAGCCAGCGCCACCATTTTGTAGCCCACGGGTGAGCGCAGCAGGTGCAGCTGCTCCTGCGTAGTAGCCAGGCGGCGCTCCATTACCTGCGAGGTCTGGGCAAAACGGGCCTGGCTGTTCTGGGCCGCTACCAGGTCGGTATTGGCTTGCTGCCAGCGGCTGTAAAGCAAAGCGTTAGCCCCCAGGCTGAGCAGCAGCGCCACCGAGGCGGCCATAGCCCAGACGCTGCGACGGGGCGCCTGCGCAACGGGAGTGGAAGCGGCAGCAACTACCTGAGGATTAGAGGCCGACACCCGCATGGCAGGTGCCGGAGCGGCAACGGGAGCGGCGGTTACCTGGGCGTCGGGGCGGCCTATTTCGGCCAGTACCCGGCCGAGCACCTTGTCGCGCAGGCCCGCAGGAACTACCTGAGCGTGAGCTTCGGCATACACTCCCAGGCCAGCCAGGAGTTCGTCGAGCTCCTGGCGCACCTGCGGCGAGCGGGCGGCCCACTGCTCCACCTCGGCCTGCGCCGCTGGGTCTAGCTCGCCCAGCACGTATTGCTCCAGGCGGCCTGATTCGATATAAGACTGATAATCTTCCACGGATGTAACTGGAATTAGCGGATAAGTTTGGCTAGTATTTTCAGAGCGGTGCGGGCCCGGGTTTTCACGGTGCCCAGCGGGAGGTTCAGCTCTTCGGCTGCCTCACTTTGCGTGAAGCCGCCGAAATAGAGTAAGTCGATAACCTGACGCTGCTCGGGCACCAGCTTGCGGGTTATTTCCTGCAAGCCCACGTGCTCGGGGCGAAATGTTTCCGGGGCGGCCTGGCGCTGTGCTGCCAGGCTATCGTCGAGGCCCTGAGTGCGAGAACCTACGCGGTGCTGACGCGAGCGGATTTTATCAATCGCTAAATTTCGACTAATATTCACGACCCACGTAAACAGCCGGCCCTTGCCGTTATCGTAGCTGGCCATCGAGTGCCAGATTTTGACCAGCGCCTCCTGGAGCACGTCGGCGGCTTCTTCCTCATCCTTGACGATGCGGTTGATAACGCCGTAGAGCGCCGCCGAGTAGCGGTCGTAAAACTCGGTCATGGCCGACTGGTCGCCGCCCCTGAGGCGTTCGACCAGTGCCGCTTCGGCGGCAGTAGGGGTAGAAATGAGAGGGAGGTCGGACACGGAAAAAACGAAAGGCAAAACCGACGGAGCCAGCCGAAGCACTCGGTAACTCACGGCGAATGTAGGATATTTTTAGGTTTAGCGCTACTGGGCAGCTTGTGGTTGAGGTTAACCGGTGAGCCAGCACCTGGTAAACTGGCCCGACTGCGCCGACGTAACCCAATACCGCACTGTACGGTTTGTAAAGCAGAGCGGTGACTAGTTTACAGTAAAACCCACTGGCTTTCTCCCCCCAGGTATGGCTATCGAATCTATTAACCCTTATACGGGTCGGCGGCTGCGCCGCTTCGCGGCTTTTTCGTGGTCTAAAACTGAGCGAATACTGGCCCAGGCGCATCAGGCCGCCAGCCAATGGCGCACTACCGCGTTTGCCGAGCGGGCCAGCGTGCTGCGCCGGGTTGCTGCGCTGCTGCGCGAGCGCCAGGACGAATTAGCCTATCTCATGGCCGTGGAAATGGGCAAGCCCCTGCGCGACGGCCGGGCCGAAGCCCAGAAGTGCGCCGCCTGCTGCGACTACTACGCCGAGCACGCCGAGGGCTTCCTGGCCGATGAGGAAGTAAAAACCGATGCCGGGCACAGTTTTATCAGCCATGCGCCGCTGGGCGTGGTGCTGGCCGTGATGCCCTGGAATTTTCCCTTTTGGCAGGTAGTGCGCTTTGCCGCGCCCGCACTCATGGCTGGCAACGTGGGCCTGCTCAAGCACGCCTCCAACGTGCCACAGTGCGCGCTGGCACTGGAAAATATTTTTCATGACGCGGGCCTGCCGCCGGCCGCGTTTCGTACTCTGCTTATCGAAACCGAGCTGGTAGAAAAGCTCATTGCCGACGACCGCCTGCGGGCCGTCACGCTCACTGGCTCGGAGCGGGCCGGCGCGGCCGTAGCAGCGGCAGCGGGCCGGGCTATCAAAAAAACCGTGCTGGAGCTGGGCGGCTCCGACCCCTTTATTGTGCTGGCCGATGCCGACTTGGAACTCGCGGCTAAGACTGCCGCCCAGGCTCGTCTGATAAACGCCGGCCAGAGCTGCATTGCCGCCAAGCGCTTCATCGTGGAAAAAGCCGTGCAGCCGGCCTTCGTCAAGCTGCTTAAAAGCCACCTCGAACAGCTGCGCTACGGCGACCCCCTCAATGAAGAAACTACCGACTATGGCCCGCTGGCCCGCCCCGACCTGGCCGATGAGCTCAGCCGGCAAGTGGCCGACTCGGTGCGGCAGGGCGCGCGGATGGCGCTGGCCGGCGGACAGCCCCGGCCCGGCACCGCGCAGTTTGCGCCCGTTATCCTGACTAATGTTAAAAAAGGCCAGCGGGCCTATGCCGAGGAGTTTTTTGGCCCGGTGGCGCTGGTCCTTACGGCCCGCGACGCGGCCCACGCCGTGGACCTGGCCAATGATTCGGAGTTCGGCCTTGGGGCCGCCGTCTGGACGCGCAACCCGGCGCAGGGCGAAGCCATTGCCCGCCAGCTTGAAAACGGGGCCGTTTTCGTGAATGGCATGGTAAAATCGATGCCGGAGCTACCCTTTGGCGGCGTAAAGAAATCGGGCTACGGCCGCGAGCTTTCCTATCTGGGCATCCGGGAGTTTGTCAATCAGAAATCCATCTGGATTGCCAAAACAGCTGAGCCGGCCGCCACAAAAACCGAATAACGAAAACTGGCAGCTTGCTCGCTAGCAATAGCCAGCGGCCTTATACACGAGCCAGCCGGCCAGCTCGTGCAGCAGCAGGCTCCAGCGGGTGAGAGCATCGGCATCGGGCAGCAGCCAGTAATCGGGCGTCCAGCTGCGGTCGGTGGTGCGAAAATCTGCCGGGAAGGCCTGGGGGTACAGGCCTACTTTGGCAAAACAGCCCAACGCCCGCCGCTCATGAAAGGCCGAGGTTATCAGTACCAGGGACTTGATAGCGGGGTGCCGGGCCAGCAGCTCTTTGGTGAAGAGCGCGTTTTCGCGGGTATTGCGGCTACGCTCTTCCAGCAGCAGCACCGAGTCGGGCACCCCGGCCAGGCGCAGCAGCGTGCGCAGGCCAGCCGCCTCCGTACCAACGGTTTTCAGCACGGCCCCCGAGCCGCCCGAAATAATAATATACCGTACTCGCCCGGCCCGGTACAGCCACAGTGCGTTGGTAAAGCGGTCGGCCCCACGGCTCAGGTAAACCCGGTCGTGGGGCGACTTGTTGCCGGTGGCAATGCCGGTGAGCAGCACCGCCGCATCGGCCGGGGCCACGGCGGCCAGCCCTACCGCCGGCTTTTCCCAGGCCAGCAACGCCTCATTGACCAAGGCATTGCTGGTACCTACTGCCAGCACGACGGCCGCGGCCACCAGCCAGCGCCGCTGAGCCCGGCCACCTGACCGGGCTACCAGCGCGCCCAGCAGCGCCGCCGCCAGCCATACTGTGGGTAATAGTAAAAAATCAAGAAGCTTAGAAAGCAGAAAGAACATGAGCTGCAAAAAAACATACCGGGCCCACAAAGCACCTTAGCTGGCTCGAACCCACGAGCCCCGCGGCAACAAGGTGCTTTGTAGGCTCAGCACGTCTACTCGTAAACCGCGCTAAGCAATGCCTTGGAATTCCGGCTAGCGGCGAAGCATTAGCTGACCAATATATTTGACTGGGGCGCTGCCGTAGCTCAAAAACTGCTCATTGAAGTTCTTGAGGTTGAAGTGGCTGCCTTCCTTCTTCTTCATCTCGTCGCGCAGGGCCACAATCTCGGTGTAGCCGGTGAAGTACGAGCTGAGCTGCACCTGGCTCAGGGTGGCGCGGTGCCACTTGTTGCGGGCTTCGGCTTCTTCCTGAAAGCCCGCGCCGGTAAGCAGCGCCACCACGTCTTTTTCGCTGGCATTCTGGGTCTGAATAAGGTTATCGACCACGGCGTTCAGGGTCGAGCGCATGTTCCACTTATCCCACAGCAGCCAGATTTCGTCGGAGTTGCCGCCGTAGCCGCTTTCCAGCATCATGCGCTCCGAATACACGGCCCAGCCTTCAATCATGGCCCCGTTGCCAAAAATACTTTTCACCAGCGAGGGCGAGCGGTTGGCGTACACGAGCTGGGTGTAGTGACCGGGGATGGCTTCATGAATATTCAATATTTGCAATGTATAATCATTGTACTCCCGCAGGTAGCTTTCGGCCTGGGCGGGCGTCCAGCTGGCGGGCAGCGGCTCCACATTGTAGTAGGTATTGGCCTTGGTATCGTAGGGGCCGGGGGCCGAAACGCTGGCTCCTGCCCCACTGCCGCGCATGTAGAGCGGCGTTTCGCGCACTACCAGCGGCTTGGTGGGGTCCTGGGTCAGCAGCTGATGGTCGTTGACAAACTTGATGAGGGTCGGAATCTGGCGCTTCACGGCGTCTACAAAACCTTCGCGGGGCGCGTGCTTAAGCGTAAGCTGGTCAATCACTTTACGAATCAGCTGCAGCGTATCCTTGGGCATGGGCTGGCCGGCGCAGTACTTGGGGAAGAGCCGCGCGGCGCGCCGGCCCATATCGTGCAGCAGGTCGGCCTTGTGCTGCTGAGCCAGCTGCAGCACCTCAGCGGCCGAGTAGCGCGACTGAATATCGAGGGCAAACTTGCGGGCAAACAGGTCTTTCCCGATGCGAAACGAGCGAAAGCCGCTTCCCGTCAGCACATCCTTTTTCAAGAAGTCGATGTAGCCTTGCACAGCCCGTTGCGCCCCGGCAATCCGCTGATTTAGCAGCTGCTTTTCGGCGGCGTTCAGGCCCGATTTGCGCACCGAGTCGGCCAGGGCCGAGCCGAATACGGCCAGGCCACCCTGGTTCTGAGCCACGGCCAGCTCGGCGTGCTCGCGGGTAGGATGGCTGATATTGGCCTTGGCGGCGGCGTAGTACGCCCCGGCCTGGGATATTTTATCAGAGATATTGCGCAGGCGGCGGTCCAGCCGGTAGTGCCGGCCATTAAGCAAATCGCCCACGCTGGCACCCAGGTTATAGGTTGCCGGGTTCCACTGCCAGTTTTTGAGCGTGTCGGCGTACCAGCGCTGCGAGCGCAGCTCATTGGTGAGCAGGTGCAGGTCAATCTGGTTATTCGGCGACAAGCTATCGAGGGTAAAGCCCGCGAGCGCCCCCAGGTTTTGAGCCACGAAGGCCGCATCGCGCTTGCGCTGCTCCTCGCTGGGAATAACGAGCAGCGAATCGTATTTATGATAGCCCTGCGACGAGGCGTAATCGGGATTTTGCTTCCATAAATCCAGAATAAACTGATTTTTGAAGCGGTCGAAGCGCGCATCGGCGGGCGTGGCGGCCGGCTGGCCGGCGGTAGAGTTGGTGGATGGGCTGGTGCAGGCCGGCAGGGCCAGCGCCAGCAAGGGGAGGTAGCGAAGTTTCATGCAGGGGCAAGTTAGCAGCCAGTGGAGCTTTATCCGACCACTGCCTTGGTATCCGGCCTGAAAATTGCCACTTAATCTGGCCTACACAGCCGGTTTGTAGTTTTGATTACCGGCCTGGGCTATTTTCCATTCTGTGGCGGGCACCCTGTGCCTGCCTGCTTTTTGTATGACTACTGCCGAATTCAAGCTATTACTCGTTGGGCTGCTCCTGCTACCCGGCGCTGCCTGGGCGCAGGCTACCGCTCCGGTCCCTACCGCGCTTACGCCGCCCGTAGCACCCGCTACTCCTGCCGCCCGCCCCGCCCCCGACGACGCTACCGCCCAGGCGCAGGCCACGGTGCTGCTGCTCACGCACCGCGTCGATAGCCTGCGCCAGGCCTACCGCCAGCAGCAGCGGCTCTACAGCGACCTGGGTGGCAAGTTTACGAGCTTCCTGGCCGGCCAGAAGCTGAGCCAGACCACCCGCTTCACGCTGGCCAAGAGCAACGTGCAGGCCACTGCCAACCTGCTGCTGGTGTGCCACAGCCGCCTTACCCAGCTGCGGGCGCTTACCCAGGCCCTGCGCAATGCCAACGAGCAGGCGGCGCTCAGCTCGCCCACCGACAGCAACCCGCTCGGTATCTCGCTGGTGGAATATACCAAAACCCTTGTGGCCAACAAGGCCGTGGACAAGAGCAAAGGCCGCCGCCTCGTCGACCTGGCTGCTCACCTCAGCCAAAGCTCGTATGTAACGGCTATGCCCACGGTGGGCCCCATGCTGAACGCCGTGGGCGAGCTGCTGACCAGCGTGCGCGCCAGTAGCCTGAGCAGCGACGGCTTCACGGCCGAGCAGGTGAAAATCATCGAAAACGGCCTGCGGCCGACGCTCAACTTTTTTTCGGCGCTCGACGCGGCGCGGGCCGATAACCAGGCCTCGCTGCTTACCCTCGACAACGAGCTGAGCGTGTTGCAGCACCAGCTCAGCCAGCTGTACCGGCCCTACGCGCAGCTGGTAGCATACCAGGAAGATATTTCGGCCTACTACACGGCCCCGCCGCCCGGCCAGCCCGCCACCAACACCCTCGACGTGAGCAACATCAGCCACATGAGCAACTACGTGGCTGCCAACCTGGGGGCCCGCTTCGCCTCGCTCGACCAGGCCTTTGCCCGGGCCCAGAACCAGAGCGATATTCTGAACCCCGACGGCTACCTCACGCCGGCCAACAACTCGGCCGAGGCCGCCGTGCAGCTTGCCGCCCAGCTGCAAAGCCTCACCGACCGCCTGCCCGTCATTACCAGCCAGTACAGCGCCGCCATCCGGGCGGCCATCGCGCAGGGCCAGCAGGATGGGCTTATCAAGGCCGACCGCGCCACCCGGGTTATCGCCGACGAGACCCGCCGCGCCAAGGAAGCCGCCGAAACCTACCAGCAGGCACGGGCCTCGGAGCGGTTTGGCGAGGCGCTGGCCAACGTGAAGCCGCTGTTTAAGCTGTATTAGGACAGTAGCGTGGACTCTGCGAGTCCGCGCGTGGTATCTATTGACTAACGTTCTCACGTGCGGACTCACAGAGTCCACGCTACGCCAAACAATCTGCCTGCGGGCATGCTTATACCCCCGCACTCCATTTTTCCTTTTCCCATGAAATACAATCTGCTGGGCAATACCGGCCTGAAAGTTTCTGAGTTGTGCCTGGGCACTATGACGTTTGGCACGCGCGGCGGCCGCTTCGGCGCCATCAGCGGCGTCGACCAGGCCGGGGCCGACGCCCTGGTGAAACGCTCGCTCGACGCGGGCATCAATTTTATTGATACGGCCAACGTGTACACCGAAG
Organism: Hymenobacter baengnokdamensis; assembly: GCF_008728635.1. NCBI lineage: Bacteria > Pseudomonadati > Bacteroidota > Cytophagia > Cytophagales > Hymenobacteraceae > Hymenobacter > Hymenobacter baengnokdamensis. Next base: position 3,533,811 of record NZ_CP044285.1, read on the forward strand.
GCCAGTCGGAAGAAATTACCGGCCAGGCGCTGCACAACCTCGGCATCCGGCGCGACGACGTGGTGCTCGCTACCAAAGTGCGCGGCAAGATGGGTGACGGCCCCAACGACGCCGGCCTGACGCGCAAGCACATCATGGCCCAGGCCGAAGCCAGCCTCAAGCGCCTGAAAACTGATTACATCGACCTCTACCAAACCCACAGCTTCGACCCGCTTACGCCCTGGGAAGAAACCCTGCGCGCCCTCGACGACCTCGTGCGCCAGGGCAAGGTGCGCTATATCGGGGCCAGCAACGTGGCCGCCTGGCAGCTCCAGAAAGCCCTTGACACCTCGCACTACCAGCACCTCGAAAAATATGCGTCGCTGCAAGGCTACTATACCCTGGCCGGCCGCGAGTTGGAGCGCGAGCTGGTGCCGCTGCTGCTGGCCGAAAAAGTGGGTCTGATGGTGTGGAGCCCGCTGGCCGGCGGCTTCCTGTCGGGCAAATACACCCGCGAAAACGAGAAAGGCGAAGGGCGCCGCAGCAACTTCGACTTCCCGCCCGTCAACAAAGACCGGGCCTTCGACATCCTCGACAAGCTCCGGCCGATGGCCGAGGCCAAGGGCAGCACCGTGGCCGCGCTGGCCCTGGCCTGGCTGCTGCACCAGCCGGTGGTAAGCACCGCCATCATCGGCGCCAAGAAAATGGAGCAGCTCGACGACAATCTCACGGCCGTCGACGTGCAGTTTACCCCCGAAGAGTTGAAGGAGCTGGACGAAGTAAGCAAGCTGCCCGCCGAGTACCCCGGCTGGATGCTGGAGTTCACTAAGGGCGACCGGCAAGCGTAAGCCGCGTAGCGTGGACGCTGCGAGTCCGCGCGTTAGAACGTTTTCAATGATACCACGCGCGGACTCGCAGCGTCCACGCTACGCAAAAGGGCTCGTGGCACCGCTGCGGGCCCTTTCTCGTTTTCTTGCGCTGGCGCCTGCTACTTTCGTGCTATGCGTTTTTACACTTTATTGGTGCTGCCGGCCCTGTTGGCGGGCACCCAGCCGGCGGCCGTCACTTCCACTCCTTCTACCAGCCGCCAGGTGCCGGCCGGCGCCTTCCCCGAAACCTTCGAAACCGGCAGCAAAGGCGCCTACGAAACTGCGGACGTGGCGCTGAGCACCGGCCCCTGGCTGTTTACCAACGCCCTGATTGGCAGCACCGAGCAAGACCATAAGACGGGCGCCCATGCGGCCCGCCTGCGCGCCGGTGGTAAGCTGACGATGCAGTTCGACGCTCCGGCCGGCATCCGTAAAATCACCATCCTGTCGGCCGCCTACGGCCAGGATGGCCCCAGCACCTGGGAGCTGTGGGTGAGCCGCGACCACGGCCGCACCTGGCAGCGCAACGGCCTGCCCCAGACGGCCGTCGGCCCCACGCTGCTGGCGGCTACCTTCGCCGGCCTGGCCAACGAGCCGCTGCGGCTGGAAATCCGCAAGACCGACGCGGGCAAGAGCCGGCTCAACCTGGATGACATCAGCCTCGAAACGACCAGCGGGCCGGTGACGGCCGCCCCGGCCAGTCGCCCGGCCCCGGCTTCGCCGGCCGACGACTATTTCAAAAACCGAAACAACCCGGCCGCGCCGGCCAACCCCACAGCGGCCCGGCCCGTACGCCAGTCCCCAATCCCCGGCACGGCCACCGACAACGACAACCTGCTGCTCGGCAACCCCAGCGGCGCCACCTCGGACCCGGCAAATACCACCAATTACCTATATATCCACCCCCAATACGTAACGGGCTATAACGCCCAGCGGGGCACGCCCATCTGGACGAGCTGGCACGTGGGGCGTACCGATATTACCAAAAACTTCCCGCGCCAGAACGACTTCCGGGCCGACCCCGGCCTGCCCCGGCAATTCTACGCCGTATCGCCGCAGAGCTACAGCGGCTCGGGCTTCGACAAGGGTCACAATTGCCCCAGCGGCGACCGCACGGCTACGCTCGACGATAACTCGGCCACCTTCCTGATGAGCAACATGGTGCCCCAGGCCCCGCAAAACAACCAGCAAACCTGGGCGCACTTGGAAGAATACACCCGCGCCCAGGTCGAAAACGGCCAAGAAGCCTACGTGATAATGGGCAGCTACGGCCGCGGCGGCACCGGCAAAAACGGCCCCGCCCAAACGCTCGACCAGGGCCGGGTAACCGTGCCCGCCCACATCTGGAAAGTGGTGGTCTTCCTGCCCGAAGGCAGCAACGACATCCAACGCATCATCGCCGGCCAGGCCCGCGTGGTAGCCATCGACACGCCCAACGACAACAGCATTGCCCCGCAGTGGAACCAGTACCTGACCTCGGTCGATGCCATTGAAGCCGCCTCGGGCCTCGATATTCTGAGCGCGCTGCCGGCCGCTACGCAGGCCCAGCTGCAAAAGGTGGTGGACAGCGGCCGGGCGCGCTAGCCTTTTTGAGCGGTAGGCTGGGCGGCCAGCAGGCGGCGCAACGCTTCCAGACAGCGCGGGGCTGTGTCATCTTCCACAAACGCTCCCATCGACTGCTGGTGGTCGCCGGGCACGGGCAGCACCTCGCGCCGCTGCCGGCGGCTAGCAGCCTGCGCAACAGTCATGGTATCGGCTAGGGTCGTGGCCTTGTCGTCGGTGCCGGTGATGAACAGCCAGGGGCACTTCACCTTTGACGCTACGCGGCTGTAGGCGGCATCAGCGGGCAGAATAATGGGGCGCTCAGGGCGAATGCGCTGGTAGTAGCTCACCACGTTTTGGGGGTTAGCCGGGTAGGCCACGGTCACCAAAAAATCGCAGCGAGTGGTAGCCGCCGCTTCCGAGCCCACCAGCGAACCCATCGAGAAGCCCATAAGCCCCACGCGCTGGCCGGGGCTGCGCCGCCGGGCCTCGGTCAGGGCTGCGCGCGTGTCGGTGGCAAACTCGGGGTAATAAAGGTAATTTTGGTTGATGGTGAAGGCGTCACTGTGCCCAAAGCCACGGTAGTCGAAGAGTAGCACCCGGTAGCCGGCCCCGGCCAACGAGGCCGCCGTGTAGATATTGGAAGCCATGTTACCCATGTCGCCACCGGCCACTACTACGGTGGTGTGCTGGGTGGGTACGCCGGCCGTGGGCTCAATCAGCCAGGCGGCCAGATGCACTTGGTCGGGCGTAGTGAGGGTTAGGTCCTGGTATTTCAAGCCCAGCGTGTCGGGTCGGGCCCAGTACTTAGCAAAAGGCTTGATAGCGAAAGCTGGCCCGGCGGCCAGCAGAGCGAGGCAAAAGAGTAAGACGCGGACCATACGACTGGAGCTAAAAAGCGAAAAGCCAGTGCATGATGCACTGGCTTTTCTATAGACCTCTGCTTACCAGAAGCGTTGCATAACCTAAATGAGATAGACTTTACCTCCCAAACCGCGCGCCAAAAAAATCTCCCTTGTTCCAGCTTGGCCGCGCATCGGCCTGCGCCACTTGGTGGCCAATGAGGAAGTTGAGCCGGGCGTACTGCGCGCCGGCCGCCCAGTCGAAGGTGCCGCCCTCGAAGTTGTCCTGGGGCTTGTGGTAGGTCAGGGCGCGCCACTTCTGCACGGTTTCGCTGAGGTTGTTTTTGCCATCGGCCGTGCGGTTGCCGTATTTGATGTGCAGGGCTGGGATACCCTGCACCACGAAGCTGTACTGGTCGCTGCGGATAAAGCGGTTTTGCGTCGGCTCGGGGTCGGGCTCGATGGACAGCTTCAGGTAATCGGCGGCCGCCCGCACGGGCTGCATCAGCGACGAATGGTCGGCGCCCAGCGGCACCACGCTCAGCAGCGGCGCGATAATAGTGGGCATGTCGGTATTGATGTCGGCCACCAGCGCTGATTTTGGCACCGTCGGGAATTTGGCAAAATACGTTGACCCAATCAGGCCCATCTCCTCGCCCGTTACCAGCACGAAGAGCACCGAGCGCCTGGGCTTGGTTTTGAGGCTGGCGTAGAGCTTGCTGATTTCGAGCACGCTGGCTACGCCGGTGGCATTGTCGTGCGCGCCATTGAAAATCGAGTCGCCGTTGATGGGCGCGCCTACGCCCAGGTGGTCGAGGTGGGCACTGTGCACCACGTACTCGTTCTTCAGCTTAGCATCCGAGCCCGGGATTTTACCCACCACGTTGTAGCTGTCTACGTCCTGGTAGCGGCTGCGGTAGCGGGCGCTCAGGCGGCCGGGCAATACCAGAGAGGCCACCTTGCCACCACGCAAAGCACTCAAGGTCTGCGCCGTGTCGTGAGCCGCGCCGGCAAATAGCTGCTGCAAGGTGGCCGGACTGATACTACCCACCAGCTGCGCCGAGCCGGGCGCGTAGCTACGCGATACGCCTACCTGGCCATCGGGCGAAAGCGCGCTCACGAGGCCTTTTGGGAACTCGGGCAGCCGGGCTTCGGCGTGGGCGGCGGCCAGCAGCACGCCCACCGCGCCGTGGCGAGCGGCCGTTTCGAGCACCGTACGCAGGTCGGTGAAGTACTGGCGCTCGTTGTCGGCAAATTGCCGGGGCATCTGACGCGTGATAACCACCACTTTGCCCTTCGCATCGAGGCCCGCGTAGTCATCATACTTCAGCTCGGGGGCCGAGATACCGTAGCCCGCAAACACCAGTGGCGCATTGGCTACGCTTACTTCGGCCTGGCCCGGATTGGGATACAGGGTCATGGCCGCACCATAGGCCAGTGGCTGTGCCGCGCCGGTGGCCGGCTGAAAGCTGAGCGTTGCGCCCGCCTCTACGAAGGCCCGGCGCAGGCGCACGGTCTGGGTGTAGCCGCCTTTATCGCCGGCCGGGAGCACGCCGTTCTGCTTAAGCTGGCTCACCACGTAGTCTACGGCCAGCTGGTAGCCGGGCGTGCCGGGCAGGCGGCCTCGCAGGCGGTCGTCGGCCAGGTAGCGCACGTGCGCTTCGAGGGCGGCGGGCTGCACGGTGGGCAGGGCCGCGATGGCAGCAGGGTCGATGCCCTGGGCAGCGGCCAGCCGGCTGGCAAGCAGGCTGGCGACCGCCAGGAGTTTAGTAGCTTGATGCATATCGAATTTTTTGCGGTGTTAAAGTGTCGGGTCTGGCCTTGAGCAGAAAGGCTTTTTCCCCTACCTGCTAGGTTTCCGTCAGCACCGTTTTGAAGCCGGCCAGGCGGCCGGCCGCATCGCGGCCCAGCGCGTAGGCGTGCACCTGCGGTCCGGAGCCGACCCGGTACACCTGCGTGCCGTCCAGTTCCTGTTTCAGGTATAGCTGCAAGGCTTTGAAGCGGTTGGCTATAGCTACATCGCCCGTCACGCCGTTGTCGGCGGTATGGTTGCGCAGAAACTCGGTTAGCTCCACTTGCTCCACTTTCGCGCCGGCTGGCTCGCCCACTACTTGCAGCAGCTTATCGACGGGCAGGTTGCCGGCCGGGGCAGCGTAGCTCACGGGCTCCAGCGGCGCATCCGATTCGCTGATGAAATTAAGGCCCTGCGTCAGCCTTTGCAGCTGAGCCAGGGTGGTATCGTCGGCGGCCGGTGCCGCCCCGGTAGCTGCCGCACCGAGTCCACTGCCGCCGTCCACCTTAGCCGCAATGGCGGCGGCCAGCGCCCGCATCCGGTCGTCGGCCACCTTTATTTTCGGGTTGGCGAAGTTCATATCCGCCACCTTGTTCAGCGGGATGAGGTGAATGTGCGCGTGCGGCACTTCCAGCCCAATCACGGCCACGCCGATGCGCTTGCAGGGCACGGCCGCCTGCACGCCCTTGGCCACGCGCTGCGCAAATACGTGCAGCGCCGCCAGCTCTTGCGGCGATAAATCGAATATATAGTCGATTTCTTTTTTCGGAATCACCAGCGTATGGCCTTCTACCAGCGGCGTGATATCAAGAAAGGCCAGGTGGTCGGCGTCTTCGGCGACCTTGTAGGCGGGCAGCTCGCCCGAAACGATGCGGGAGAAAATAGAGGCCATTTTTTAATGGTTAATGAAGCAATGGTCAATGGGTAATGACAAAGTAACTGCGCTGACCATTTCGAGAAGCAGTTCACAAAAAAAGCAGCGCCGGCGGCGCTGCTTTTTAAAGGCAATTAACCATTGACCAGTAATCAATTAACCATTAGACCTGTTCCTAAATCAGGAAAATCAAGAAAAACGTTGGTCATGCTGAGCTTGTCGAAGCATCCCTACCGAACGACACCCGACCGAAGCGGTAGAGATGCTTCGACAAGCTCAGCATGACGTTCTTTTGATTTTTTATTTATTTAGAAAAAACTATATTAACTACTAGCGCCCCACTTCCAGAATCTGAAACTGGAGCTTGCCGGCAGGCACCGTGATTTCGGCCAGGTCGCCGGCCGATTTACCCAGCAGGCCCTTGCCGATAGGCGATTTTACCGAGATTTTACCAGCTGCCAGGTTGGCCTCTTCCTCGGCTACCAGCAGGTAGTCGAGTATCATATTATTTTTAAGATTTTTCAGCTTCACTTTGCTCTGAATGAGCACCTTGCTGAAATCCATATTGGTTTCGTCCAGGATGCGGGCATTGCCCAGCACTTCTTCGAGCTTCGCTATTTTCAACTCAAGCAGGCCCTGGGCGTCTTTGGCGGCGTCGTACTCGGCGTTTTCGCTCAGGTCGCCTTTGTCGCGGGCTTCGCGCAGGTCTTCGGCGGCCTTGGCCCGGCCCCGGACTTTGAGGTCCTGGAGTTCGTCTTTCAGCTTTTGCAGGCCCTCGGCGGTGTAATAATTAATAGTAGCCATAAGTTTAGGACTGTTTTCGCGTGGCGGGTGGGTCAGGTAAAAAAGAAAGAGAACGGCTGGCACATCGGCCAGCCGTTCTCCCCTATTGGTAACGCAAAGATAGGGCAAAAAGTGGGAAAGCAAGGCGCCTGTCCCCGCAACCCCGCGCTACCGCAGCGCGGCGATTTTAGCTACCAGCACCTCATTGATGCGCTGATAGCTCTGGTGCGTCCAGCCACCAATATGAGGCGAGAGCACCACGTTGGGCGCCGTGCGCAGGTAGTCGAACGTAGCCTGCTGGGCGGGCGTGAGCGTAGCGAGCTTTTCGTTGTCTAGTACGTCGAGGGCGGCCCCACGCACCTGGCCGCTTTGCAGGCGCGCTACCAATGCCACCTGGTCCAGCACTTCGCCCCGCGCTGTGTTCATAAACCAGATGCGGTGCTGAAACCCGGCCAAGAATGTCTCATTCACAAACTGATGATTTGCTTCTGAGTAGGGAATGTGCAGGCTCAGCACCTCGGCCCGGGCTTGCAGCTCGGTCAGCGGCACCAGCTCGGCATTGCCGTCGCTGCCCACGGCCGGGTCAATATCGTGCGCCAGCACCGTGCAGCCGAAGCCGCGCAGGCGCCGGGCAAACGCCCGGCCCATGTGGCCATAGCCAAGCAGCCCCACCGTTTTGGTACCCAGCTCATCTCCCCGGTTGGCCTCGCGGTGCCACTCGCCGCGGCGCACTTCGGCATCGGCCGTGATGCTGTGGCGCAGCAGGGCCAGCAGCTGCCCGGTGGCAAACTCGCCTACCGCGTCGCGGTTGCCCTCGGGGGCATTCACCAGCGCTACGCCGGCCGCCGTCAGGGCTTCTTCGTCGATGTTATCGACGCCGGCCCCGGCGCGGGCCACGTAGCGCAGCTGCGGGCCGTGCGCCAACAGGTTGGCCGTGATGCGCATCTTGCTGCGCACCATGAGGCCCGTGTAGGGCCGGGCGGCCAGCGCGGCGGGTACGTCGGCCGGGGTGAGCTTGGGTTGGTAGTCGCCCTCGACGCCGATGCTCGTGAGCATGGGCAAAAGCGAGGGATGCATGTCGTCGATTATCAGGCAGAGGGACATATTGTAAAGAATCTACCGCGCCGGAGCGGTAGCAATAAACTCGTTGTTCAGCAGCATGGCTTGGACTGAGGTTGCTTCGCTCGTAGCAGTGAAGCCTTGGGCTGAATTAACACTAATAATGCGTAGTGGCAATGCGCCGTTAGTGGCTTTTAGTAAGGCGTACCAATAACCATTCGTGTCTTTACTAAATCCTTTCGGATTGACGCGCAAGCCAGCCGAGAAGTACACTATAGTTGAAACACCGCCTTGTATTAACTGTATTGCCTGGCAGGGGTAACCAAGCACCGTACTGGTAGTTGGTAATCGTCGAATTACTACCGGCAGCTTATGCCCCTCCGCATCGTGTTGCGCTACAGGCTTACCATCCTTGAAAAACTGATACACACTGTTTTTACCAGCATAAAGGTCTAGTAGCTGCTTATCGGCACCGTACGTTTTGTATTTGTCTCCTTGAATATAAAACCGGTTTTCTGGTCCCAGATTAGAGTGAATAGTATCGCCGGCTAGCGTTACAAATACATTGCGGTACACAATGCGCCCGCTAAACCAAGGGGTACTTATGACGGGCACACAGCCCAGCAGCAAAGGCACGATGGCCAGCAGAATTTTATTCACCGATAAGAACCGAATAGCAGCCAATATTTATTGCTTAACCGTTGCCACCAAATTCGTCAGCAGTACAAAATCGGCCACGCCTAATTGCTCGGCGCGCTTGTCGAAAATCTCGGCGGCCATTGTCTCCGCCGACATGCCCAGCGGCTTCAGGGCGTTGCGCAGCGTTTTGCGGCGGGTTGAAAACGCCTGCTTCACCACCCGGAAAAACAGCTTTTCATCGCAATCCAGCTTCTCTGTCTGGTTGCGGGTGAGGCGCACCACGGCCGACTCGACCTTGGGCGGTGGCACAAACACGTGAGCGGGCACCGTAAAGAGGTATTCGATATCGTAATAGGCCTGCAAGAGCACGCTCAGGATGCCGTAGGTTTTGGAGCCGGGCGGCTCGGCCAGGCGCTCGGCTACCTCCTTTTGCAGCATACCCACTACTTCGCGCACCTGCTGCCGGTTGGCCAGCACCTGAAAGAATATCTGGGTACTGATATTATAAGGAAAGTTGCCGATAATGGCCAGCGGCTCGTTTGGAAACAGCTCGGCCAGGTTTTGCTGCAAAAAATCGGTGGCGTAGATGCGCGGGGCCAGCGCCGGATAGTGCGCCGTGAGGTAGGCTACCGACTCGGTATCAATCTCCACCACGCTGGTCTGGTAGGCCTTGTTTTCTAGCAGATACTGCGTGAGTACGCCCATGCCGGGGCCGATTTCGAGCACCTCATGCACGCCCTCGGGCTGGCGCAGGCTTTCCACAATGCGGCGGGCAATATTGGGGTCGGCCAGAAAGTGCTGACCGAGGTGTTTTTTGGGGCGAACGGTATACTGAGCCACGGGTGCGATAGGCTGCGGCGACGGCGGCAGGGACCGGAAGCTACGCCCCACCCCTACTCTGGCCACCGCCAGGTGGGCAACTGCCTCCGGCCGACTAGCGGGAAGGTGGCCCAAATATCGGTACGCGGGCGGCAACAAGCGCTCGCAGGCCGGGCCCGCTGGACCTGGTTGCCGCAGCTCGGTACGAATGTGCCCTGCTATGCTTGTTAAAAGCGCTTTCTATTTCGCCTTGAAAAAGTTATTTCCCAGGCAGTAGCTTGCAGCATCACGGTCATAGTTTGCGTTTTTCAACTCCTACCTCATGCCTGATTCTGCTACCGTCCGGCCCGATGCGGCTGGCGCTGCTTCTGCCTCCCCTATCTGGCTTTATAACCGCCGCTATACCAAGCAGCTACGCGCCCGTGCCCTGAGCCACCTGGTGCCGGCACTGGTGTTAGTAGGAGGGGCCACAGCCGCAGTGGCCTCTCAGGAAGCGTTAACGCCGCTGCTGGGGCTGGAGTTTATTATCGGCGCTGCCTACCTGCTGCTGATGGCCCGCGAGCTGCTGCACCTCCGCCACGGCCACGGGCACCCCGAGCCAGTAGCCTGGCTGGAGCTGGCCGCGGCGGGCATTCTGGGCCTCGAAGGCTACCATATCGGGCACCGCCATCACCTGGCCGAGTTGGCGGGCGCCCCGCACCGAGCGCACATTCTGCCCTGGCTATACGCTGCGCTAGCCGCTCTTTACGTAGTGCTGGCCTTTGGGCTGGCGCGCGTAGGTAAGCGACGCTACCTACACCTGCATGCCGATGGCTTCAGCGTACGCACCCGCCTGCTGGGCAAGGAGCAGGCCGGGCGCTGGGCACATCTGGCCGCAGTTCAAGGCGTGGGGCCTGCTTTGGCAATATTCTCCTATACCAACGGCCAGCAGCAACAGCTGTCGTTCGAGCATCTGTACAACGGAGCTGAGCTGCGCAATCAACTGGTAGCTGAGGCCCAGCGCCAGCTTAGCCAAGCCGGCTAGTCCATCAGCACGCCCACGTAGTAGTTGAACGTATCGACCTCTACATTCTCCCTCGTGGCGCCGGGCAGAGCCAGCAGCTGCCACTTGGTAGTTGGCGTCACGAACTGATACTCGCCGCCCTTCACCCGCAGGCGCACCGGCAGGTCGAAACCGGGCACATTGGCTATCCAGCGCCCCAGCAGCTGGTTGTTCTCAACGCGCATTTCGAGTATCGGCAGGTTAGCGTATTGCAGATATTGGGCAAAAACAGGCCGAAAATCGTGGCCCGACTCGCGGTTGATGTACTGGATAATCTGCTGGCCGGTCACGGTCTGGTGATAAAACGTGCGCGAGATGCCGCGTAAAATGCTGTGCCACTTCGCATCGTCGTTGATAGCCGTGCGCACCATGTTGAGCAGGTTGCTGCCCTTGTCATACATATCGCCCGAGCCCTCCTTGTTCACGCCGTAGGGACCGATGATGGGGCCATCGTTCGAGATATTGCGGCGCTGACCGTGCAAATACGCCTGCCCCGCCTGCTTGCCAAACTGGCTTTCCACAAACAGCGCCTCCGAGTACGTGGTAAAGCTCTCGTGCACCCACATATCGGCGATATCCTTGCTGGTGATGTTGTTGCCAAACCACTCGTGGCCACTTTCGTGGATGATGATAAAGTCCCACTTCGTGCCCCAGCCCGTGGCCGAGCGGTCGCGGCCGAGGTAGCCGTTCTGGTACTTGTTGCCGTAGGCCACGGCGCTCTGGTGCTCCATGCCCAGGTGCGGCGCTTCTATTAGCTTATAGCCATCTTTATAGAAGGGATACGGCCCAAACCAGCTTTCCATGCTTTTGAGCATGGGCTTTACGTTGGCCGTAAACTGCGCTTTGGCTTTCTCCAGGTTTTCGGGCAGCACCCAATAGTCGAGCGTCAGCGCGCCATTCTCGCCCTGGTACGTGTCGCCAAAATGCACGTAGTTGCCCACGTTCAGCGCCACGTCGTAGTTGTTGATGGGGTTGGTTACGGCCCAGTCGTAGCGGGTGTAGCCGCCCGGCAGCCTGGCCGTGCCGCGCAGGCGGCCGTTCGATACATCCTTAAGACCTTTGGGCACCGATATGCTGATGAGCATGCTATCTACCTCATCGGCCTGCTGGTCTTTGGTGGGCCACCAGATGCTGGCGCCCACGCCCTGGCAGGCCGTGGCCACCCAGGGCTGGCCGGAGGCATCCTGGGTGAAGACCATGCCGCCGTCCCAGGGCGCTTTTTTGGCAATTATAGGAAAACCCGAATATTCTACCGTAAACTCGTCGCGGCTGCCCTGCCTGATTACTTCGGGAAAGGTCACAAACACCGCATTGGCTTCGCGGGTGAAGGGCACCGACCGGCCCTTGTACACCACTTTGCCGATTTCCAGATTAGCAAAAAGGTCGAATTGAAGCCGGGTAAAATCGCGCGTGGCCGTGAAGCGAAACAGGTTGGAGCCGCTGATAAACCTGCGGGCCACGTCGAGCTTCACATCGAGGTGGTAGTAGTTGATGTCGTAGCAGGTGCGGGCCGCCGGCTGGCCGCCGCGCAGCGAGTCGGCGCGGGTAAACGCTGTTTTGGGCTGCATGAGCTGGGCCGAGGCCAGCAGCGACGAGCCGAGCAATGGGAGCAGTAGACGCAGGGTTTTGCGAAGAATCATACCTGATGTAAAACGGCGTGGCACGCCGTTTCCGGCCGAGCCGCTGGTTTACTGACGAAACGAAGTGCCACCTCGTTTTACATACCTTCACGCCAAAGTTACGTCTCTCCTACCCCTACTATGTCCCTCACGCTTGCCCACGCCGCCACCGCGCCGGCCCACGCTACTCAGGTGTTCGTACTGCCTACCGGCGCTACTGCCCTCCCCCCGGCGGCCGGCACCGACCTGCCCGCCGAAGCCCGGCGCTACGTCGATGCCGCCCTCGTCGACGAGCAGAAGCTCGTGGCCCTCAATCATTTTTCGCATCAGCACTATTTTGTAGTGCTCGAAAAAAAGCGCACCCCCGACCTTACCCTCGAAGCCCTGCGCAAGGCCGGCCACCAGCTGCAAGCCGCGCTGAAAAAGGAAAAAACCAGCGAAGTATTTATTCATAACTTAAGTGAAAATCCGGAGGCCGCGCTCACGCTGGCGGAGGGCCTCTTCCTTTCGGCCTATCAGTTCGAAGGGTACAAGACCGACGAAAAGTCGCGTGAGGCCGCCCCACTCACGCAGCTTATGCTGGTAGGCGACGCCGCCACCGAAGCGCAGGTAACCACGCTGCAGCACGTGCTGGAAGGCGTAGCCTTCGCCCGCGACCTCGTCAACGCCCCGCTCAATAAGCTCAACGCCCAGCAGTTTGCCGAGCGCCTGGCCGAAGCCGGCGATGCGGCTGGCTACACCACCGACATCCTCGACATGGCCCGCATCGAGAGCCTGCGCATGGGCGGCCTGCTGGCCGTCAACCTGGGCTCGCCCGAGCCGCCCACTTTCAGCATTCTCGAATGGAAGCCCGAAGGCGCCCAAAACGAGAAGCCTTATGTGCTCGTCGGCAAAGGCGTGGTGTACGACACCGGCGGCCTCAGCCTCAAGCCCACGCCCAACAGCATGGACATGATGAAGTGCGACATGGCCGGCGGCGCGGCCGTGGGCGGCGTGCTGTATGCTCTGGCCAAAAACAACGTGCCGCTGCACGTTATCGGCCTGGTGCCGGCTACCGACAACCGCCCCGGCGGCCTCGCCTACGTGCCCGGCGACGTGCTCACCATGCACTCGGGCCTTACGGTGGAGGTTAAAAACACCGACGCCGAAGGCCGCCTGCTGCTGGCCGACGCGCTCAGCTTTGCCAAAAAATACCACCCCGAATTAGTCATTGACCTGGCCACCCTCACCGGGGCGGCCGTGCGCGCCATCGGCACCGAAGCAGCCGCCGTGATGGGCACCGCTGAGGCCGATACTACGGCCCAGCTGCTGGCCGCCGCGCACCGCGTGCACGAGCGCCTGGTCGAGTTTCCACTCTGGGACGACTACGCCGACCACATGAAATCCGATATTGCCGACCTGAGTAACCTCGGCAAAGCTGAAGCCGGCCACATCTCGGCCGCCAAGTTCCTGGAGCGCTTCATCGAAGGCACGCCCTGGCTGCACCTCGATATTGCCGGCCCGGCCTTCCTCACCGCGCCCGACTCGTATCGGGGCAAGGGCGGCACCGGCACCGGCGTGCGCCTGCTCTATGAGTTTCTGACCAGGCAGCTTGCGTAATAAGCCGTACAAAAAAATGGGTTTCCTTCGTGTAGGCTTGCAGTCTCTGACCAAGCAGCCCGTTTAATAAGCCGGTAGTTCACTAAACCGTCTGTCATGTCGAGCTTGCCGAAGCATCCCGCGTGCAGCACTAACCTCAATCGTTCGACGATGCGGGCGAGATGCTTCGGCAAGCTCAGCATGACAGACGATTCGGAGCACCTTTATTCATCATGCCCAAACACCTTCCCCGCCTCGGCTTTTCCGTGGGCGACCTCGCCGGCATCGGCCCCGAAGTCATTTATAAAACGCTGCGCGACGAGCGGCTGCTCCAGCAATGCACGCCCGTGGTGTACGGTACCGCCACCACGCTTTTCGACGATTTTCCGGTCGAGAAAAACGCTGAGCCACTCACCTTTCGGCAGCTGCGCGACGCCGCCGACATTGCGCCCGGCCGCCTCAATGCCGTTACGTGCTGGGACGAGGACTTTCACCTCACGCCCGGCCAGCCTTCGCCCGCCAGCGGCCAGGCCGCCCGCGAAAGCCTGCTCTGCGCCGCCCGCGACCTCAAGGCCGGCCTGCTCGACGCCCTCGTAACGGCGCCCATCAGCAAGGAGAATACCCAAAGCGACGACTTTCGCTTTCCCGGCCATACCGAGTTTCTGGCCAGCTACTTCGGCGCCGCCGACAACCTCATGTTCTTGGTTGATGAGGACCAGCAGCTGCGCGTGGCCACGGCCACCGGCCACATCGCCCTCAGAGATGTATCGACGCGCCTAACCAGCGACCTGCTGCGCACCAAAATCAAGCTTTTGCTGAAGTCGCTGCAGCAGGATTTCGGTATTCTCAAGCCCAAAATTGCCGTGCTGGGCCTCAACCCGCACGCCGGCGAAAACGGCCTGCTGGGCCGCGAGGAAGCCGACGTGGTGACGCCCGTCATCCGGCAGTTTGAGCACGACGGCCACCTCGTGTTCGGCCCTTACCCGGCCGACGGCTACTTCGGCACCGGCCAGTTCCGGCAGTTCGATGCTACGCTCTCGCTCTACCACGACCAGGGCCTGATTCCCTTCAAGCTCATGGCCTTCGAGCGGGGCGTCAACTTCACGGCCGGCTTGTCGGTCGTGCGTACCTCCCCCGACCACGGCACGGCCTACGGCATCGCCGGCAAGTTTGTGGCCGATGCCTCATCGTTTCGGGCGGCCGTATACCTGGCCTGCGATGTAGTACGCGCCCGGCAGCTCAACGCGGCCGACCCCCGCTCAATCCGGTAGAATTTTTCTAAAAACGAAATTTTCTTTCTACTTTTGAAACTCGGCTGGCAACGGCCGCGTTCCTGTCTTGTTGCCTATGGTAATATTGAGTTGGCCCATTTTACGCGAATTTGGCAAACAACATCCTGATGCCGCCTCGGCATTAAAAGATTGGTATCAGGAAGTTAGCTTAGCCGAGTGGCGTAATCTGGCAGACGTACGACTATTTTCTAATTCGGTAGACTACGTTGGTAACTTTCGCTACGTCTTCAATATTTGGGGCAATCGCTACCGGCTCATCGCGGCCATTGTATTTTCTACTCGCACGGTGTTCGTAAAATTCGTCGGCACACACCAAGCGTATGACAAGATAAATGCAGCAACCATCGATTACAGCAAATTATAGCTATGTTAATTAATACGTCTCAGGAATACCGCGAAGCATTCCGTCAACTCGACGAGCTATTAGCGCAGGATATTGACGCTAATCCGGATTTACAAGGCCCCGCCCGCATTTTAGCAGAAGCTATTCAGTCATACGAAATCAGGGTCGAAGGTGCTCCCTTTGCTCTTCCTAAGCCCACCACCCTGCCCGCCATGATTGAGCTGAAGCGCCAGCAGCGTCAGCTCAAGCAGAAAGACCTGGCTCAACTGCTCGAAGTACCGGCCGGCCGCCTCTCCCAGATACTAAGCGGCAAGCGCCGCGTAACCATGGACCTGGCCAAGAAGCTCTACGAGCGGCTCGATATCAGCCCCGAGTTTATCTTAAAAACCGCCTGAAGCTGAAGCAATAGCCCCGCTTTAGCTTGATAAAGCCAGGAAAAAGCCTTACCTTTGCCCCCCGTTATTCGGCTTACTGTGAAAAAGGACCCGCAATTTGATTTGCCTATCGCCAGGCTTTCGCTTAAGACGCACCAGTTTGCGTTTGAGCTCGGTCGCGCCTTCTTCGAGGAGTTCGACCCCAAGGGCGAATTTATTGCCGACGGCAACCTGCACGCCGAGGTAACGCTCGACAAAACCGAGCGCGTAATTACCATCGACTCGCACATCACCGGCACCGTGCGCCTCACCTGCGACCGCAGCCTCGATGAGTATGACCAGCCGCTGGATATTGAGAATCAGCTGCTGGTGCGCTACGGCGACGAGCCCAAGGAGCTGGACGACGACGTGCTGCAAGTGACACCCGAGACGCAGACGCTAAACATATCGCAACACCTATATGACTACATCGGGCTGGCGTTGCCCATGAAGAAGCTGCACCCGCGCTTCCAGAACGAGGCCGACGACGACCCCGATGCCGCCACCAAGCTTATTTTTTCGACCCGGCCCGCTGGTGAGAATCCTGACGACGAGCCCGACGACCCCCGTTGGGCCGCCCTCAAAAACCTGAATTAGGACCCTGTACTAATTCATCACTCCTAATTCCTAACTCTTAATTTCCCCTTACCAAGACCATGGCACATCCTAAGCGCCGGACCTCCACCGCCACCCGCGACAAACGCCGCAGCCACTACAAGCTGACCCCTAAGGCCGTGACCATCTGCCCAAATACGGGTGAGTTGCACCTGCGTCACAAAGCCTACGTGGTAGATGGTGATTTGTACCACAATGGCCAGCTGGCTATCAAGAATTACACCTCGGTAGCGGCTCCGGCAGCAGCCGGCAACACGGGCTCGGACGAAGAATAGCCGAAAGCGTTGTTATTTCGCGGTACCATCGGGCCGGACTGCTCTTTTGAGATGCGCAGTCCGGCCCGGTTTGGTTTCGCGCCTTTGCGCTCTATGGCTGACTCTCTACTTTATCCGCGTTCATGAAAATTGCCCTCGACGCTATGGGCGGCGACTTTGCCCCCCAGGTTGCCGTGGCCGGTGCCGTGCTGGCTGCCCAGCGCCTGGCCGGCAAAGCCCAGATACTACTCATCGGTTCCGATGCGGAAGTACAGCCGCTGCTCCAGACATATGGCCCCGGTGCCGCCGCCCTGGAAGTGGTGCACGCCTCCCAGGTTATCGAGATGGGCGAGCATCCCACCAAAGCTTTCCAGCAAAAGCAGGACAGCAGCATTGCCGTGGGCTACCGGATGCTGCACAGCGGCCAGGTAGACGCTTTTTGCTCGGCCGGCAATACCGGAGCGATGCTCGTGGGAGCCATGTTTACGGTAAAAGCCGTGCCCGGCGTGCTGCGCCCGGCCATCGCTAACTTTGTACCCAAGCTGGCCGGCGGCTACGGTATTCTGGTCGATGTAGGCGCCAACGCCGACTGCAAGCCCGAAATGCTGGAGCAGTTTGGCGAGTTGGGTTCGCTGTACGCGCAGTACGTGCTGGGCATTGCCCACCCCAAGGTGGGCCTCATGAGCCTGGGCGAGGAAGAAGGCAAGGGCACCGTGACTACGCAGGCGGCCCACCAGCTGTTTAAGGTAAACCCCCACGTACATTTTATCGGCAATATTGAGGGCCGCGACTTGTTCAACGACAAGGCCGACGTGATTGTGTGCGACGGCTACGTGGGCAACGTGATGCTCAAAATGGCCGAGTCGATGTACGACATTATGGTGGCGCGCAACCTGAACGATGAGTTCTTTGAGAAGGTTAACTACGAAACCATTGGCGGCTCGCCCATTCTGGGCATCAACGACAATGCCATTATTGGCCACGGGGTGAGCACGCCGTTGGCTATTTGCAATATGCTTATGCAAGGCTACCAGATGGCGCAGTCGGGCATCGTCGATAAGATTAAAGACAATTTCAAATCCTAGCCTTGACCGGTCTGGCTTAGGGCTGGACAGTTGAGGTTGGGGCCGC
The DNA here is from genome assembly GCF_008728635.1 of Hymenobacter baengnokdamensis. Taxonomy (NCBI): domain Bacteria; kingdom Pseudomonadati; phylum Bacteroidota; class Cytophagia; order Cytophagales; family Hymenobacteraceae; genus Hymenobacter; species Hymenobacter baengnokdamensis. The sequence continues at coordinate 3,551,296 of NZ_CP044285.1, forward strand.
ACCTTTGCGCTCATGAAGATTACCGCCGCCATTACCGGAGTCGGAGGCTACGTGCCCGACTACGTGCTCACCAACCAGGAGCTCGAGCAACTGGTCGATACCACCGACGAATGGATTACCTCGCGAACCGGCATTAAGGAGCGCCGGCTTTTAAAAGGGAAAGACCAGGGCTCGTCGGTAATGGGGATTAAGGCGGTGAAGCAGCTGCTCGAAAAGACCAACACCCGCCCCGAGGAGATTGACCTGCTTATCTGCGCCACCGTGACGCCCGATATGCTGTTTCCGGCCACAGCCAACATTATTTCGGCCGGGGCAGGCATCAATAAAGCCTTCAGCTACGATATGAATGCCGCCTGCTCGGGCTTTTTGTATGCGTTGGCCACCGGGGCCCAGTTTATCCAGGGCGGTATGTACAAGAAAGTTATCGTGGTCGGGGCCGATAAAATGTCGGCCATCGTGGACTACACCGACCGCGCCAACTGCATTCTGTTTGGTGACGGGGCCGGCGCGGTGCTGCTGGAGCCCAGCACCGAGGGCTACGGTATTCTCGACCAGGTACTGTGCAGCGATGGACACGGCGAGCAATACCTAAACCAGAAGGCCGGCGGCAGCCGCCGCCCCCCAACGGCGGAAACCGTGGCCAACCACGAGCACTACATTTTTCAGGAAGGCGCCACGGTATTCAAGTTTGCCGTGAAAAGTATGGCCGATGTAGCCGCGCAGGTAATGGCGCGCCAGAACCTCAGCCACGACGATATTGCCTGGCTGGTGCCGCACCAGGCCAACAAGCGCATCATCGACGCTACCGCCAACCGCATGGGCGTAGGGCCCGAGAAAGTAATGCTCAATATTCAGCGCTATGGCAATACCACCAACGCTACTATTCCGCTCTGTCTCTGGGATTACGAAAAGCAGCTTCACAAGGGCGATAACCTGATATTTGCCGCTTTCGGAGGGGGCTTTACCTGGGGTGCCATTCATGTGAAATGGGCATACAATTCTTAATTATGAATGGAGAAATCAGGAATTAGAGATTGCCGATTTAGCAACGACCGAATTCCTTTAGCCTGATTCATAATTTGTAAGTTATAATTTTTAATTCAACAAAATGGCTACCACCGCCGACTTCCGCAACGGTCTTGTCTTGATGTACAACAACGACCTGCACGTTATCACTGAGTTTCAACACGTGAAGCCGGGCAAAGGCCCGGCGTTTGTGCGCACTAAAATGCGCAACATCAAGACGGGCAAGGTGCTGGATAATACCTTTAACGCCGGGGTGAAGATTGAAACGGCCCGCGTAGAGCAGCGCCCGCACCAGTACCTGTTTAAGGACGATTACGGCTTCACCTTTATGGATAATGACACCTTCGAGCAGATTGTGCTGCCCGAGGCGATGGTGCCCTTCGCCGACCTCATGAAGGAAGGCCAGGCGGTGACTATCCTTATGCACGCCGAAACCGAGCAGCCGCTTACCGCCGAGCTCCCCACCACCGTTGACCTGGTAGTAACCTATACTGAGCCGGGCCTGCGCGGCGATACTGCCACTAACACCCTGAAGCCGGCCATAGTCGAGACGGGAGCCCGCATTCAGGTTCCGCTGTTTATTGACACGGATACCAAGATTCGCATTAAAACCAGCGATTACTCCTACGTAGAGCGCGTTAAGTAGCCCGGTAGCGTGGACTCGGCGAGTCCGCGCCTCGTACTGATATACCAGCGGACCTGCCGAGGCCACGCTACTCCCTTCCGATGTCGAAAGAACATTCCAAAACCCCGCCCAAAAAAGACGCTGCCATGAAAGCCAAAGAACTCCAGGAACTGCTCGACTTCATCGCCAAGTCGGGCCTCAATAAAGTAAATATTGAAACCGAAGAGTTTAAAATCTCGGTGCAGCGCGAGCCCAACACCAAGCAGATTGTGAGCATGAGCGCCGCGCCTGCGCCGGCGGCTCCGCAGCAAGCCCCTGCCGCGCCAACGCTTGCCCCGGCGGCTGCTACCACACCGGCGGCCCCGGCCGCCGAGCCCGCCAGCAGCGCCAGCTACACGCCGCTGAAATCGCCGATGATTGGTACCTTTTACCGCAGCAGCGGTCCCGACGCGCCCGTATTTGTGCAGGTAGGCGACACGGTAGAGAAAGGCCAGGTTATCTGCATCATCGAGGCCATGAAGCTGTTCAACGAGATTGAGGCCGAGCAGGCCGGCCGCATCGTGAAGGTGCTCGTCGAAAATGCCACGCCGGTTGAGTACGACCAGCCGCTGTTCCTGATTGAGTAGCCTTTTGCTACGTTGGCTTCCAAAAAGAAGAACGTCATGCTGAGCTTGTCGAAGCATCTCTACCGCTTCGTTGCACATGTACAAGCGGCGCGGTAGAGATGCTTCGACAAGCTCAGCATGACGTTCTTTTGATTTTTATTTCCTTCCCATAGACTTCGCCATTCCTGGCCATGTTCAACAAAATTCTGATTGCCAACCGGGGCGAAATTGCCCTGCGCGTTATTCGTACCTGCCGCGAGATGGGCATCAAAACGGTAGCCGTGTATTCGACTGCCGACAAGGAAAGCCTGCACGTACGCTTTGCCGACGAGGCCGTGTGCATCGGGCCGCCCAGCAGCAGCCAGAGCTACTTGAATATTCCGACGCTCATTGCGGCGGCCGAGATTACCAACGCCGATGCTATTCACCCCGGCTACGGCTTTTTGAGCGAGAACGCGGAATTTTCGCGCATCTGCCAGGAAAACGGCATCAAGTTTATCGGGGCCACGCCCGAAATGATAAACCAGATGGGCGACAAGGCCACCGCCAAAGCAACCATGATTAAGGCTGGCGTGCCAGTAGTGCCGGGCTCGGTAGGCCTGCTGGAATCGGTGGAGCAAGGCAAAAAAATTGCGCATGAGATAAAATACCCCGTTATTCTGAAGGCCACGGCGGGCGGCGGCGGGCGCGGCATGCGCATCATCAACAGCGACGACGAGTTTCAGAAAGCCTGGGACGATGCGCGCACCGAGTCGAAGGCTGCCTTCGGCAACGATGGCATGTACCTGGAGAAATTTGTGGTAGAACCCCGCCACATTGAGATTCAGATTGTTGGCGACCAGTTCGGCCACGTCTGCCACCTTTCGGAGCGCGACTGCTCCATCCAGCGCCGCCACCAGAAGCTGGTAGAAGAGGCTCCTTCGCCGTTTATGACCGACGACCTGCGCGAGCGCATGGGCGCGGCGGCCATCGCAGGCGCTTCGGCCATCGGCTACGAGGGCGTGGGTACCATCGAGTTTCTGGTCGATGCCAACCGCGACTTTTACTTCATGGAAATGAATACCCGCATCCAGGTCGAGCACCCAGTAACCGAGGAAATCATTAACTATGACCTCATTAAGGAGCAGATTAAGGTCGCGGCGGGCATCCCGATTTCGGGCAAGAACTACTACCCCAAAATGCACGCCATGGAGTGCCGCATCAACGCCGAAGACCCGCGCAACGGTTTCCGCCCGGCGCCCGGCCGCATCACCACACTGCACATCCCCGGCGGCCACGGTGTGCGCGTCGATACCCACGTGTATGCGGGCTACCAGATTCCGCCCAATTACGACTCCATGATTGCCAAGCTCATCACTGTGGCCCAAACCCGCGAGGAGTGCATCGTCAAGATGAAGCGCGCCCTGAGCGAATTTGTGGTAGAAGGCGTGAAAACGACCATTCCGTTTCACCTGGCGCTGATGGACAGCGAGGATTTTAAGGCCGGTAATTTCACGACCAAGTTTCTGGAGTCGTTCGATTTTTCGGTGGTGTAGTGTATGGATGAACGCACTAGATTATTTGCCCGCAAATCAACTGGGCTATTCCGATTGTCTACCGTTTTTAATGCACCTCAGTAGGCGGTTAGTTTCTTCTATTATTATTCGAGAAGTCAATGGATTTTGGCGAACGAATTGGTTTGTTTTTTATAGGAACTATCATCATAATAATTGGCTCTTGGCTTGTTTTAAGAACTTGTCTGTGGATTTTTGACGGTTTCGAATCTTCCAAGAGACAGCAATAATTCCTCAATTATGTCCGCCGTCCAATCCATCTACCAGCGCAGCTACACCGTCGAGGAGTACTTCGCCTTTGAGGAGCAGTCGGCTATTCGCCATGAATATTACCACGGCGAGATATTTCCGCTTGACGGGCCAGATAGCCCCGAGTCGCCGGAAGCTAAGTCGGGCGCTACGAAAGGGCATAATAAGCTGATTAATAACGTAGTTTTTGGGCTACGGCAGCAGTTGGGCGAGCGGGAATGCGAGGTGTTTTCGGAGAGCGTGCGGCTAGCCGTGGAAGCTGGGCAGTATTACAATTATCCAGATATTGTCGTGAGCTGCGACCCTAGCGACGATGACCCCCACACGGTGCACCGGCCGGTATTTATCGTGGAGGTACTATCGCGCAGCACCGAAGCCCACGACCGGGGCTGGAAAGCCGAGCAGTACCGGCAGCTTCCATCCTTGCAGCAGTACGTGTTGATTACGCAAACCCGGTTGCTGGTGGAAAACTACACGCGCTTTTCTCACGATACCTGGACGCTGACATCCTATCGCCAACTTACTGATGTACTGCCGGTACCAGCATTAGGGTTAGCCTTATCGCTGGCTGACATTTACAAGAATCTGCACATTCCACCTCTGCGATTAGCCGACCAATAAGTTAATCTCTATACTCATGCGCAAGCTGCCATTTTTTTATTTGTTTGGACTAGTACTAGCTGGCTGCTCCGATGCCTGCAATGGACATATCGAGAGCAAGGTGCTTTACTTCAAGCAAGCACCACAAGGCGAGCTGGTGTACGCTAACGTGGTAAATAACCCCGGCCTCGGCAGCCAGCAAACGCTGATGCGGGAAGACAAGGAATACGGCACGTTTCCGCACGTTATTATTATTAATGACCCGGAAATGAAATTTAAAGGTCGTAGCAAAATCTGCTTCGATGAGTTTACCAAGCAGCCTTTGCCCGCAGATATTGATTTGCGAGAAAAAGATATTCCGCGCATTTTAATTACCAAATAAAAAGAAACCCCGACTGAGATTTCAGCCGGGGTTTCTTTTTATTTGATAGGCGGAAACTACCGGCGGCCCATGCCAGGCATTCCGCCTTTCATGCCGCCCATCATTTTGGCCATTTGGGCCATGCCGCCTTTGGTCTGGCTCAGCTTATTCATCTGGCGCATCATCTTGCGCATGTCCTCAAACTGTTTCATCAGGGCATTTACCTGCTGAATATCAGTGCCCGAGCCAGCGGCGAGGCGGCGGCGGCGCGAGCCGTTGATGAGGTCGGGCTGGGCGCGCTCCTGCTTGGTCATGCTTTTGATGATGCTTTCGACCGGCTTGAAGGCATCGTCGTCGATTTCGACGTCTTTCATCATCTTCGACGCGCCCGGAATCATGCCTACCAGGTCTTTGAGGTTGCCCATCTTCTTGATTTGCTCGAGCTGACCGAGGAAGTCGTTGAAGTCGAACTGGTTTTTGCGAATCTTGGCGTTGATGCGCTTGGCCTCGTCCTCGTCGAACTGCTGCTGGGCGCGCTCCACGAGCGAGATTACGTCGCCCATGCCCAGGATACGCTGGGCCATACGGTCTGGGTAGAAGAGGTCAAGCGCCTCCATCTTCTCGCCCGTCGAGATGAACTTGATAGGCTTTTCGACCACCGCGCGAATCGAGAGGGCCGCCCCGCCGCGGCTGTCGCCATCAAGCTTGGTGAGCACCACCCCGTCGAAATTGAGGCGGTCGTTGAAGGTTTTGGCGGTGTTCACGGCATCCTGGCCAGTCATCGAATCCACCACGAACAGCGTTTCGCTGGGGTTGATGGCTTTTTTGACGGCTTCGATTTCGCGCATCATCTGCTCATCCACGGCCAGGCGGCCGGCGGTGTCGATGATGACTACCTTCTTGTTGTTTTTCTTGGCGTAGGCGATGGCATTCTGCGAAATCTCGACCGGATTCTTGTTTTCCGGCTCCGAGTACACTTCCACGCCAATCTGCTCGCCGAGCACCTTGAGCTGGTCGATGGCGGCGGGGCGGTACACGTCGCAGGCCACCAGCAGCACGTTGCGGTTCTGCTTCTTGATAAAGCTGGCCAGCTTGCCAGCGAAGGTCGTTTTGCCCGAGCCTTGCAGCCCCGAAAGCAGTACCACGGCCGGGTCACCCTTAATAACGATGTCCTGCTTTTCGCCACCCATGAGCAGCGTCAGCTCATCGTAGACGATTTTGACCATGAGCTGACCCGGCGACACCGTCGTGAGCACGTCGCGGCCCATTGCCTCGTCCTTAATCTTGTCGGTTACCTCTTTGGCAACCTTATAGTTTACGTCGGCATCGACCAGCGCCCGGCGAATCTCCTTCACGGTAGCCGCGACGTTGATTTCGGAGATGCTGCCCTGCCCCTTGAGCGTTTTAATAGCCCGGTCGAGCTTGGAAGAGAGATTATCGAACATGCTAAAAGATTATTGTAGCTAAAGCAAACCGCCTGATTGTGCGGTTTGCCGGGCGGCCTAAGATGCTTGGTTTAATTTGGTTTCGAGGGCTAGTACCCGCTGGTGTAGCTCAGCGTTGGTAGGCACCTGCGCCTGTTCTACGTGGCTGACCCGCAAGGCCGTAGTCCCGATCTGCTCGGTCAGATGCCCCGCCTGGTCGAAGGTGGCGCTCAGGCGGCGATTGGTAGTTTGGGCCTCTGCTTTGATATCACGAATGTCGCTTTTCACCTCACGCACTTCCTCCGTGAGGTGGTCTACACGCTCGGTGAGGTGGTCTACACGCTCGGTGAGGTGGTCTACACGCTCGGTGAGGTGGTCTACGCGCTCGGTGAGGTGGTCTACGCGCTCGGTGAGGTGGTCTACGCGCTCGGTGAGCGTGTCAAATTTATCTTCCATCCGCACAAAGCCACTCAACATCGTTTCATTGAGTTGCGTGAAACGTTTTTCAAATGTTTCACTTAGGCGGTCCGTGGCTTTAATCTGGTCTGCCATCAAGGCCAGCAGCTCGGTTGCTTGCTCGTTGGTCATGGGAAAGGAAGGAAGGCGGGAGTCACAAAGTTACAACCGGGGTGCCGGTGCGAAGCACGTAGCTTTGTCAATAAAAACCTGCTGCCCATCGTGCCCACTGCTCCGCTCCGCCTGCTCGTTATTACGTACTACTGGCCGCCATCGGGCGGGGCCGGGGTGCAGCGCTGCCTGAAGTGGGTGAAATACCTGCCCGAGCTGGGCATTGAGCCTACGGTGATTACTGTGGATGCCGACCAGGCAACGTACCCGGTGCGCGACGAAAGTCTGCTGCGCGAGGTGCCGCCGGGAGTGCGCGTTATTCGCACGGCCACGCTGGAACCGTTTGGGTCTTATCAGAAGCTGACGGGCCGGGCCGTGCCCTACGGCGGTTTTGCCAACGAAGGGGCACCGAGCCTGACGCAGAAAATGATGCGCTTCGTGCGCGGCAACCTCTTCATTCCGGACCCGCGCCGGGGCTGGAACGCCTACGCCCTGGCAGCGGTGGAAAAATTACTGGCAGAAGGCGCCACGTTTGACGCGGTGCTCACTTCTTCACCCCCGCACTCGACGCAGCTTATTGGCCTGGAGCTGCAAAAGAAGCACGGCCTGCGCTGGCTGGCCGACCTGCGCGACCCCTGGACCGACATTTATTATACCAAAGACCTGCACCGCACGGCCGCCGCCGCCTGGCTCGACGCGCACTACGAGCAGCAGGTATTACGCCGGGCCGATGCCGTGCTGGTGACCTCGCCCGAAACCGAGCGACTGTTCCGACGCAAGCTGCCCGACCTGGCCAAAGGTAAAATCGTGGTGCTGCCCAATGGCTACGATGAAGCTGATTTTCAAGGTGTATCGACCCCACCCACCGATTGCCTGCGCATCACGCACGCGGGCACCATTACGGCCCGCTACCGCATTGATACACTACTAAAAGCCATCGCCGAATGCCAGCAGCGCTATCCGCTGGTGCCCTGGCGGCTGCGCTTTGTGGGGCAGGTTGATGCCGGAGTACGCGAGCAGATTGAGGTAGCAAAACTGGCGGCGGTCACGGAGTTTATTCCCTTTGTGCCGCACGAGCAATCAATAGCTTATTTATTGAGCAGCAGCATTCTGCTGATGGCCATTCCGGATGTAGCGCTTAACCGGGGAATTTTGCCAGGTAAGATTTTTGAATACCTCGCTACGGCCAAGCCGGTGCTGTGCGTGGGTCCGGCGGGCTCCGATGCCGACCAGGTGCTGCGCGAGGCCGGGGCGGGCCAGGCCTTGCCCTACGACGACTACGACCTCATGCTCAGCGCCCTGGAGCAGCTGGCCCGGGATTGGCAGCAAAACCCCAACCTGGACCTACCCCACGCCCGGCCCACGCTGTACTCGCGGCGGGGCCAGGCCGCTCGGTTGGCCGAGCTGGTGCGGGCGCTGGCTGGCGAAGGCGCAGCTGCGTAACCCTAAGCCAGGAGCACCTATTTTTGTGGTTTCCTATTCCAGTTTCATGGCTCTCGACCTCAACGGCAAGTCTTTGCTCATTACCGGCGGCACCGGCTCCTTCGGCAAGCAGTTTGTGCGCACCGTATTTAAGCTGTACCCCGACGTGCGGCGGCTCATTGTGTTCTCGCGCGATGAGCTGAAGCAATATGAGATGAGCCAGGAGTTTCCGCACAGCAGCTACCCGGCTATCCGCTTTTTTATCGGCGATGTGCGCGATGCCGAGCGTCTGCACCGGGCTTGCGAAGGCGTAGACATTATCATTCACGCCGCAGCCCTGAAGCAGGTGCCGGCCGCCGAATACAATCCGATGGAATGTATTAAAACTAATATATTCGGTGCCGAGAATGTTATTAATGCCTCGCTCGACTGCGGCGTAAAGCACGTAGTGGCCCTGAGTACCGACAAGGCTGCCGCGCCCATCAACCTCTACGGCGCCACCAAGCTGTGTTCGGACAAGCTGTTTGTGGCAGCCAATAACATGAAGGGCTCCAGAGACTTGCGCTTGTCGGTGGTGCGCTATGGCAACGTAATTGGCTCGCGCGGCTCGGTGGTGCCGTTCTTTTTGCAGCAGCGCCACACGGGCGTGCTCCCCATCACGCACCCCGACATGACGCGCTTCAACATCTCGCTCGAAGAAGGTGTGGACCTGGTGCTGTATGCCCTGGAGCACTCCTGGGGCGGTGAGATTTTCGTGCCCAAGATTCCTTCCTATAAAATTACGGAAGTGGCTCGCGCCATCGGCCCCGACTGCGAGCAGCGCATTGTGGGCATCCGGCCTGGGGAAAAGTTACACGAAGAAATGATAACCCAGACTGATGCCCTGAGCACGGTGGAGCTGGACCGCTACTACGTCATTCTGCCCACCACTTCGCCCGGCTGGAAGGAGGAAAGCTTCATTCAGCACTTCGGGGCCAGGCGCGTGCCCACCGACTTTCACTACGATTCGGCCAATAACAATGAGTGGCTGTCGGCCGAGCAGATTCGGGAGGAAATCCGGCTGCACGTTGACGCTACTTTTGAAGTATAGCTTAACTTACGGTTTACTGTTCTTTCCTGTTCAGGTTGAAAACTATCCCTACTCACCCGCTGCCCTACGGCCGCCAGCATATCACTGACGAGGACGTGGCCGCCGTCGTGGCTACGCTCCGCTCCGACTTTCTTACGCAGGGGCCACGCGTGGCGGAGTTTGAGGAGAAATTTGCGGCCTATGTAGGCGCGAAGTTTGCCGTGGCGGTCAGCAACGGCACGGCCGCCCTGCACCTGTGTGCGCTGGCCTTGCAAGTGCAGCCGGGTCAGCGCGTTATCACTACGCCTATCACCTTCGCGGCCTCGGCCAACTGCGTGCGCTACTGCGGCGGCGAAGTGTATTTTGCCGATATCGACCCAGCCACTGGTCTGCTCGACCTGCAAAAGGTGCGGCAGCTGCTCGAAGCCCATCCCAAAGGCTTTTTTACCGGGCTCATACCCGTCGATTTTGCCGGGCTGGCCGTGAACATGGAAGAAGCCCGGGCGCTGGCCGACGAGTATGACCTCTGGATAATTGAGGATGCCTGCCACGCGCCGGGAGGCTTTTTTATTGATAGTCAAGGCATTGAACGCCGCTGCGGCAGCGGACAGCTGGCCGAGCTGGCCATCTTCAGCTTCCACCCCGTGAAGCACATTGCCACCGGCGAGGGCGGCATGATAACCACCAACGACGAGCAGCTGTACCGCCACCTGCGCCGGCTGCGCACCCACGGCATCGAGCGCGAAGCCAGCGGCCTGCTGCGGCAGGACGAGGGCGGCTGGTACATGGAGATGCAGGAGCTGGGCTACAACTATCGCATTTCTGATATATTGTGCGCGCTGGGTATCAGCCAGCTGGCGAGGGCCGATGCCGGGCTGGCCCGCCGCCGCGAGCTGGCCCGCGCCTACGATGCCGCCTTTGCCGCCACGCCGGGCGTGGAGGTGCTGGCGCCCGGCCAGCCCGGCCACGCCTACCATCTCTACGTGATTCAGGTAGCCGACCGGCGCGGGCTTTATGAGTTCTTACGCGGCAAGAACATTCTGGCGCAGGTACATTACGTACCCGTACACCGCATGCCCTACTACGAGAAGCTGGGTTGGAAAGCCGGGGATTTTCCGGCTGCCGAAGCCTACTACGCCCGTTGTCTGAGCCTGCCCCTCTACCCCACCCTCACCGATGACGAGCAGGCGTACGTTATCGACTGCGTGCAGGAATTTTTAGCCCGAAACCCAGCGTGAGCACGGTGGCTACGCCCGAACTGCAGGCCTTAACCCAGCGCCTGGCACTGGGTACGGCCCAGTTTGGGCTGGCCTACGGCATAAACAACCACGGCGGCCAGCCAACTGCCGCCGCCGTGGCCGAGGTGCTGGCCGCGGCCCAGGCCGCTGGCCTCACGCTGCTCGACACTGCGGCCGCCTACGGCAACAGCGAGGTGCGGCTGGGTGAGCTGGCGGGACAATATTCAATTTTCTCTATAATCACCAAAATTCCGGCCGGGCCGGCGGCGCAGGTAACGCAGCACCTCGCGGCCTCGCTGGCGCGGCTGCGACGGCAACGGCTCTACGGCGTATTATTTCACGCTTTTGGCCCCCTGCAGGCCGAGCCGGGGGCCTGGTCGGCGCTGCGGGCCGCCCGGGCGGCCGGGCAGGTGGGCCACATCGGCGTGTCGCTCTACCATCCGCACGAAGCCGAGTGGCTGCTGGCTGAAGGCTGGGATATCGACCTCGTGCAAGTGCCTTATAGTGTGTTCGACCAGCGCTTTGCGGCGGTGTTGCCCCGGCTGGCTGCGCAAGGCGTGGAGGTACACGTGCGGTCGGCTTTTTTACAGGGCCTGCTGCTGCGCGACCCAACCGACTTACCCGACTTTTTCCGACCACTAGCCCCGAAGCTGACCCAGCTGCGGGCACTCATCGCCGCAGCCGGCGTGCCACTGCCAGCCGCCCTACTGCTGTTTGCAGCCTACGCGCCGGGGGTGGCGCGGGCCGTGATTGGCGTCGATTCGGTAGAGAACCTGCGCGAAAACCTGACTGCCGCTGCTTATGCTCACGCCGTGGAAGCCCTGCGGCCAGCCCTGACCGGGCTGGCCGAAACTACCGACACTTTTATTCTTCCCTACGCATGGCCGCCGCGCCCCTGACCGATTCGTTTTACCGCACGATGTTCGACCTGCGCAGCCAGACTGTGCTGCTGACCGGGGCATATGGCCACCTCGGCCAAGCCATTGTGGGCGGTTTGCTGGCTCACGGGGCGCAGGTTATTGCCTTGGGGCGTAGTGCCGAAACATTTGCCAAAACTTTCGGAGCGCCTACCGACAACCTGCATTTCGTTTTCTGCGACGTGGCCGAAACGGCTTCGGTGCAGGCAGCTTTCCGTCAGAGCTTCGACCTCTACGGGCCGCCCAGCGTGCTCATCAACAACGCTTACTACAGCCGCGGCCAGCAGCCCGATGCGCTGCCCGACGCCGATTTTGCGCTCGGCCTCGACGGCTCGGTGGGCAGCGCCTACCGCTGCCTGCGCGAGGTGCTGCCCTACCTGCGCGAAACCGGCAGCGGCAAAATCATCAACGTGGCTTCCATGTACGGCCTGGTGGCCCCCGATTTCGAGGCCTACGCCGACGCGCCGCAGTTTCTGAATCCGCCGCACTATGGCGCGGGCAAGGCAGCGATGATTCAGCTAACCAAGTACTTCGCCTCGTACCTGGGACCGGAGAATATTCAGGTAAACTGCGTGTCGCCTGGAGCCTTTCCTTCTGACAAGGTGCGGCAGAACACCAATTTTGAGGGCGAGCTGCGGCGGCGCATTCCGCTGGGCCGCGTGGGCGAGCCCCAGGATATAGCGGGCGCGTTTGTGTTTCTCAGTTCGCCCGCGTCGAATTTTGTCACCGGCCACAACCTGGTAGTAGATGGCGGCTGGACTATCCGCTAAAAGCAGGCCTATATGCTGGAGTCGCCGCAGGTTATTGTTATTATTCAGGCCCGGCTAGGGTCGTCGCGCCTGCCCGGCAAGTCGCGCCTGCCGCTGCCGCTCGGCGCGGTGGGCAATGCCGCTACTATTCTGGGGCACGTGGTAAGGCGGGCGCAACGCGCTGCTTCGACGAAAACGATAATGGTTGCAACGACTACCCAGCCGCTTGATGATGAGCTGGCGACGCTGGCTATTAGTCTGGGCGCAACGGTATTTCGGGGCGATGAGCAGGATGTGCTCGGCCGCTTTGCCGGCGCGCTGGCGCAGGCTGGCCCGGCCGATACTGTCGTGCGCCTCACGGCCGACAACCCGGCGCTCGACCCGGTTTTTCTGGATAAGGCCGTAGCGCATCACCTGGTCTCCGGGGCCGATTATACCCATACTACCGGGCTGCCGCTGGGCACTAATATTGAGGTAATGCAAACTTCTGCGCTCCGGCGCGCCCACGCCGAGGCCCGCCAGTCCGATGAGCGCGAACACGTAACGCCCTACCTGCGCCGCCACCCCGAGCTGTTTCGAGTTGAAACGCTGGCGCTGACGGTATCTCCCGCCGTGGCGGCATTGCGCCTGACCGTTGACTACCCCAGCGACTATGCGCTGCTAAGCTTGCTTTTTACGGAGCTGGGACCAGCTTTTTCGCTGACCGACCCGGCCGGACTGCCGGCTCTGGTGGGCCGCTACCCGTGGCTGGCCGATATTAACCGGCATAATGAGCAGGTGCGGGCGTAGCCGGGCCGCCTTTATTTGCAGAATGGTTGACACTTTCGCGGTTAATGATACCCCCCAACAGGCGTTGCCCCGGCTCGTGCTGCGAGCCGATGGGAACAGTCGTATCGGGCTGGGCCACCTCATGCGGCTGCTGGCGCTGGCCGAAATTCTGCGGGCTGATTTTGGGGAAATCCACTTCCTCATTCAGGCACCCGATGAGAACGTACAAGCGCTCTTGCGCAACGCGGGCCTCGCGCTGACGGAGCTGCCGCCCGCTGCGCCAGCCACCGAAGCGGCCGAAAGTATGCCCGCCCTGCTTCAGCCAACCGATGTGCTGGTGCTCGACGGATACAGCTTTGACTATGCGTATCAGCAGCTGGTGCGCCCACTGGCAGCCCGCCTGGTGTGCCTCGACGACCTGCACGCGTTTCCTTTTGCCGCCGACCTGGTGCTGAATCCGGCAGGCGGCGTGGCCGCTTCGGCCTACCTGCGCCCGCCCACCTGCCGCCTGCTAACCGGTCCGGGCTACGCCCCGCTGCGCGCTGATTTTCAGTCAGCTGAGCAGCACACTGCAAGCCCTTCGGCCACGCAGGTGCTGGTATGCCTGGGCGGAGCCGACCCGCGCCAGCTCACCCGTGCTACAGCCGAGGTTCTGCTGGCTCTGCCAGCCGTGGCGCTGGTTCACGTGGTGGTGGGCAGCGCCTACACTGCCCCGGACGAGCTATACCAGTGGGCTGCTACCTACCCCGGCCGTCTGCGGCTGCACCGCGCCCTTTCTGCCGCCGAGCTGGCGGCGCTGATGCGCACCTGCGGAGCGGCCGTGCTGTCGCCCAGCACCATCAGCTACGAGTACTGCGCCGTAAGCGGCGGCTTGCTGCTGCTGCGCCCCACTGCCGAAAACCAGCAGGACCTTGACCATTTTATGCGGAGCGCTGGCCTGGCGCTGCCTTATACTACGGCGGCCAACGTGCTGACCGCCGACGAGGCCCCGCGCCTGGCCGCCCAGCTACGTCAAGTACAGCGCCGCTATTTCGACGGGCTGGCCCCCCGGCGACTCCGGCAGGAGTTTACGGCCCTGCGCCTACCAATGGCTCCGCTGCGCCTGCGGCCCGTGCAGCCCGAAGACTCCGCGCAGCTGCTGGCCTGGACCAATGACCCCGCCACGCGTCGGCAGTCATTTGCGCCCGAGCCGGTGCTGCCAGACCGCCACGAAGCCTGGCTGGCTGGCCAGTTGGCCGCGCCCGACCGCCACCTGCTGCTGCTGGCCGAAACAACCGATACCGGGGCAGCAGCGGGCCTTATTCGCTTTTCAATTTCGACGGCTAACGAAGCCGAAATAACGGCTACGCTTAGCTACTCGCTCGGCCCTGACTACCGGGGACGGGGCTGGGCCGCTCCCCTCCTGGTAGCCGGTACGCGCGCTGTGCTGGCGCAGTTTCCGCGGGTGCAGCGCGTGCTGGGGGAGGTTAAAGCAGATAATGAAGCTTCCGTCCGGGCTTTCCGGCGGGCGGGGTTTGCGCAGGCCGAGGCGGCAGGCCCGGCGGGCGGCCTTACCTTCGTGTGGATAGCTGCTCCGGCAGCCTAGTCCTGGTTTTTGCTCATGGAAATTACGATTGGTAGCCGCCCCGTTGGGCCGGCGCATTTGCCGTTTATTATTGCCGAGATGTCGGGCAATCATAACCAGCGCCTCGACCGGGCGCTGGCCCTCGTGGATGCCGCCGCTGCCGCCGGGGTCCACGCCCTCAAGCTTCAGACCTACACTGCCGATACCATCAGCATGGATACCGGCTTCGTTATTCGCGAAGATGGGCAATCGCTGTGGGAGGGCAAAAGCCTGTACCAGCTATATAAAGAAGCCTATACTCCGTGGGAGTGGCACGCGCCCATTTTTGAGCGGGCGCGCCAGCACGGCCTGCTGGCCTTCAGCTCGCCGTTTGATGAGTCGGCGGTCGACTTTCTGGAAACTCTCGACGTGCCCGCTTACAAGATTGCCTCCTTCGAAAATGCTCACTGGCCGCTGCTGCGCCGCGTAGCTGCTACCGGCAAACCCGTGATTGTGAGCACCGGAGCCGCTACGCTCAGCGAAATCGACGAGGCCGTGCGGGTGCTGCGCCAGGCTGGCTGCCGCGAGCTGGTGCTGTTAAAATGTACCAGCACGTATCCAGCCTCTCCCCTTACTACCAACTTACGCACCATCCCGGTGCTGGCCGAAACCTTTGGCTGCCCGGTGGGCCTGAGCGACCATACGATGGGCGTGGGGGCCAGCGTGGCCGCCGTGGCGCTGGGTGCCTGCGTTATTGAAAAGCACTTTACCCTACGCCGCGCCGACGGCGGCGTCGATTCGGCCTTTTCGCTGGAGCCCGAGGAGCTAAAGCTATTGGTCGATGAAACCACTCGCGCCCACCAGGCTTTGGGCACGGTGCAGCTTTGCGTGCAGCCCAGTGAGGAGAAAAGCCGCGTCTTCAAACGAAGCATCTACGTGGCCCGGCCCGTAGCTGCCGGCGAGGTATTCACTGCTGATAACCTGCGCATTATCCGGCCCGGCGACGGCCTGCTGCCCCGGCACTGGGACGTGGTGCTGGGCCGCCGCGCCACTCGCGACCTCACGCCCGGCACCCCCCTTACCTGGGACGCCCTGCTTGGCGAACCGGTGTCCCGGTCGTGAGCGCCCTGGCCAGCCGGCTGCGCGATATTCTTCAGCTGCGCTTTACCGACTTGTTTGCGGCCCTGCCGGCCTCTGTGCTGGCCGGCATTTCCCCAGCCAATCCGCTGAAGCGCCTGGGGCGGGTGGCGGGCTACACCGTGCTGCGGCTGCTTGGGCATCTTTTTCAGCCTGTTCGAAACCCCGACCGGCTGGCTGGTGCCGTGTGGCTCTACGTGGTGAGCGCCAACAACTACGAGGCGCTGAGATTTATCCGGGAAGCCCGCCCCGATGCCGTGCTGCTGGCGGGCCAGGGCAAAAACATTGGGCGCTATGGCAAAGACGTAAACCGGCTGTCGCTGCGGCGCAAAATCTTGTACTACTGGCAGTACCCAGCCGCGCTGCGGGGCTTGCACCAGCTGGTGGGCGGCCGGGCGCTGCGGTTTTTCGACTTGATTTTTTACGCCATTGGCTACTACGAAGTGTACCGCCGGGCCCTGCGGCACTACCGGCCGCGGGCCGTGGTCTTTGCCAACGACCACAACGACGACGCCCGCGCCCTGCTGCTGGCCTGCCAGGCCGAGGGCGTGCCCACGGCCTACGTGCAGCACGCCAGCGTGAGCACTAACTTCCCGCCCCTGGGCTTCGATTTGAGCTTATTGGAAGGTCAGGACGCACTGGATAAATACCGGCAGTGCGGCCCCGTGCGCGGCCGCGTCGGGCTGGTGGGCATGCCCAAGGCCGATAACTTTCTTAAGCAGCGTAATACTGCGCCGCAGGTGCGCCGCGTGGCCGTAGCCTGCAACCTGCTCGACGACCTGCCTGACCTCACCACAACCCTTATTTACTTAGTGCGTGAGCTACCGGAGCTAACGTTTACTCTGCGCGCCCATCCTGCCGACCGCCGCGATTTCAGCGCTCTGCGCCAGGCGCTGCCGGCTTTGCAGTGGAGCAACCCGCAGCAGGAAAACGTGTTCCAGTTTCTGCAAACCCACGATGCCCTGGTTGCCGCCGATACCAGCACCCACCTCGAAGCCACGCTGCTCAACGTGGCCAGCGTGTATTACCGGTTTTCGCCCACGCCCACCCTGGCCGATTACTACGGCTACGCCGCCCACGGCCTCAGCGAGTGGGCGCATACACTGCCCGAGCTTGCCGCCGCGCTGCGCCGCCTCGCCCAGCATAAGCCAGCCGCTATATATCGCCGGGCTAGTTATTACAATGCCAGCCTGGGCACGCCTGATGAGGGCCATAGCCGTGAGCTGGCCCTGCGCCGACTGGGCGAGTGGCTGACGGTCCCGGTCGGCGCGGCGTAATTTCGCGGCTGCCATGCCCCCTCCTACCCTTCCACCCGCCTCGCCCGCGCCCGTTTCGGCCGAAGTGCGTCTGGCTTACGTGCTGCGGCATTTCCGGCTGGCTTATCCCGGCGGGCCGGACGTGGCAATTGGCTACGCCAGCCAGCAGCCGCGGGTGGCAATAGCCGACCTGAGCGCGGGGTTTTTCGACGGCAACGCACCTTACCCGGCCGCCCCGCACTGGCGCGACTGGCAGGGTCGCCAGGTGCCTTTTTTCTTCGATAATGCGACGGCGGAATCGTTGCTTATTTTTCAGGAAAATAAGGCGATTATTGCGGCCGATATTATTTCGGGCGCGTTTTATTTGTTGAGCGGCTGGCAGGAATATTTTTCGTCGGAGCGCGACCGGCACGGGCGCTTTCCTTATGGCGCCAGCGTGCAGCAGCAGTATAATTTCGTGACGCTGCCGGTCGTCAATTATTATTTCGACGTGCTGAAAACGGCCGTTGAGCACGTAAGCGGCCAGCCGCTGCACCCGCGCCGCTGGGGCAGCCAGCAGGCCGAATTTGCCGCCTTTATCTCGCACGACGTTGATAATTTACGCAGCGCCTGGAAAGCACCGGCCAAGGCGGCGCTAAAGCAGCGAAAATTCGGCTTATTCGGCAAATTGCTATGGCAGCACCTCACCCAGCCCGATGCCTGGGACAACCTGGAAGCGGTGGCTGCCAGTACGGCGCATCATGGCGCGAAGTCTACGTTCTTTATGTTACCGAGCGCCAAAAAAGCGCCAAATGGCACTCCCAATGCCGATTACGAGCTAACTCTTGATTTAGAGCGGCGGCTCCAAAATTTAAGAGCCGCGGGATGCGAGCAGGCCCTTCACACCCCTCTGGGCACGGCCGGCAGCTACGAAGCGTTGCGAAATACGTGGCGGCATCATTGGTCGCTGGCTATGCGCGGCAATCGTTTTCACTACCTTAGCTGGGAACCGCGCCAAACAATCACGCTCGTAAACAAAGCAGGTTTCCCTTTCGATTCTACGCTTGGGTTTGCCGAATATTTTGGCTTTCGAAATTCTTACTGCCAGCCATTTTACCCGTTCGATTTCACCAGTAGTCAGGCGGCGGAGTTTCTGGAAATTCCCCTGAACGTCATGGACGCCACGCTGCACCACCCGAACTATTTGCAGCTAAAACCAGCCGAGATTCTGCCCGCGCTCCAACCCATTTTTGCCGAAATAAAACGCTTCGGCGGCGTGGCCTCTGTACTGTGGCATAACGAAAATTTCGACCCGGCCAATACGAAAAACGGCCCGCAGCAATTCCACGAAATTATGGCGCACCTACGCCAGCAGGGGGCGGCATTTTTGACGGGCCACGAAATATCGCAGGCGTTTGCGAGCGAAGATTCCGCTCCCAATTTCTAGTTTTTAATTCTTAATTTCTAATTCACCGAGTTGGGTATCGTTCAGCGCCAGGGTCTGCGCAACACCGTCATTTCTTACGTGGGGCTGGGCATTGGCTTCGTCAACACTACGCTGGTGCTGCCGCGCCTGCTGGCGCCGGCGCAGCTGGGCCTCCTATCGGTGCTGGTGTCGCTGGCCACGATGGGCGCGCTGGTATCGGCGCTGGGCTTTACCAATACAACGCTGCGCTATTTTCCGTACTTCCGCAACCGGGAGGCGGGGCATTCGGGGTTTTTGCCGCTGCTACTGGGGCTGCCGCTGGCCGTATTTGTGCTGGTGGCGGCGGTGCTGTGGCTGGGCCGGCCGCTGGTGCTGCGCTGGTACGCCCACGATGCCGCTATGCTGGGGCCGCACTACGCGGTCATGCTCGGCATCGCGCTTTGCATTCTGGTCTACAACCTGCTCGAAGCCTATACCAAGTCGCTGTTTCACACCTCGTTCTCTTCTTTCCTTACTGACGTGCTCCAGCGGCTGCTCATTGTGGGCGCCGCGCTGCTTTACGGCATGGGCCTGCTCTCATTTGATGGCTTCGTGCTGGCTTACCTCGGGTCATACGCGAGTATATCGGTGCTGCTGCTGGGGTATCTGGCCGTAATTGGTGAGCTGCACCTGCGGCCTACGCGGGCAGTGCTGCGGGTGCGGCCCATGAGCGAGCTACTACGTTTCGGCAGCTTTGCGTTGCTGGGCAACATTTCGGGCACGCTACTCATTACCATCGACTCGCTGATGCTGGGCTCGCACAGTTTCGCCGATGCGGGTATCTACAACATTGCGCTCAATATCAGTACTGCACTGGCGGTGCCATTTCGGGCTTTGTACAAAACGGCTTATCCGCTTATTGCTGAATACTGGAAGGAAGGGGCCACTGCGAAAATGCTCGATTTCTATCGCCGCACCACCCGCCTCACTACTGCGCTCGGCGCTTACCTGGCGCTGGGGATTGCCCTCAACTTACCTTTTATTTACTCGCTTATTCACCGGCCCGAATATGCGGCGGGCACCGTGGCCGTGCTGTTGCTGCTGGCGGGCCGCCTCACCGACGGCATCACGGGCGTCAACGGTATTATCGTGGTTACGTCGCCGCGCTACCGCTACGACCTGCTCTTCAATGTGGGCCTGTCGGTGGGTATTATCGGGCTCAACTACCTGCTTATTCCGCGCCTGGGCCTCACCGGGGCAGCTATCTCGAATGCTCTGGCACTGGCCGGCATCAACCTGGCCCGCACCTGGTTTGTGTGGCACAGCTTTGGCTGGCAGCCGTTCGATTTGCGCATTCTCTACATTTTGCTGCTGGCCAGCGGTGCGGCGGCCGGAGCGTGGGCGTTGCCCGCACCGGATAATATATACCTTACTCTATGCTTAAGGGGCGGCGTGCTCACCCTGCTCTACGGAGCGGGGCTGCTGGCCACGGGGGTAGTGCCCGAAGTATCGGCGCTGTGGCAGCAGGCGCTGCGCAGGCTACCTAGGCGCTAAAGCCGCTACCCTACATTGCTTCGAGGCTGGAAAGGCCCAGCCCGGCCAGTACGCGCGAGCGCACGGTGAGCGCCCCAATAATGCGCGTGACGGGCAGCGGCCACTTCCTGATTAAGGTCGGAATGGCCAGAATGCCCGCTTCTTCGGCCCGGTCGGGATGCTTCTGAATATCGATAACCTCGAGCTCATACTGCCCATCGAGGCGCTCCCGGCAGATGGTGCTCAGGATGTCAATGGCCTGCACCGAAGTGTGACTCTTGCCGTTGACGAAAAGCTGCAAATTAAATTCACTCATAATAGATGCGAAAACTATAACGCCGGATTAACGGTGCTTATTAAATGGGATGGTGCCCGCTCGGCGCCGACTAGCTCCGAATTGGGATACCCGTCAGGATGCCGCTGACACCAATAAACGGCTTACCAATATTGATACCTTTATCGTTGATAGTGAAGCCTCTAATCGACGAGTCGTGCTTGGAGCCGCGCATTTTGAGCACCGACAGGCTGCGCTGCATCTCGCCCGACATCTCCACGTAGCGTAGCAGAATAATGGTATCGGTGAGCGGCGAAATATTGCCTTCCGTGTCGGAAGTACCGCCCGAAAGCAGGGTGGTAGTGACCGTGAACATACCCGTAATTTCCTGGTGCTTCAGAAACGACGTGAGGGCAATAATAAACTCCCGAAAAGCTTTATCGGTGGAGGTACGGGAGAGCGCCGACAAGCTGTCGATGGCAATGCGGTCGGGCCTGAAATCCTTTACAATCGCTTGTATATTAAGCAGGTGGTCTTCCAGCGAAGATACTTCGGGGTAGATGCATACTACTTTCAGAAAGCCATCGTCTTCGAGCTTAGCAAAGTCGTGGCCCCAGCCGCTGGCATTGCGAAAAAGCTGCTCGCGGCTTTCCTCAAAGGCCAGCAGCAGGCAACGCTCCTGCTTGGCCTTTATACCGTTAATAAAATCGGCAACCAGCAGCGTTTTACCCGCGCCAATGGAGCCCGAAACCAGGATAATAGAGTCGCGGTAAAAGCCGCCGCCGCACATATCATCGAGCTTGGCAATGCCCGAAGTGACGCGCACGCTCGACGAGCGGTACTTCAAATCCATGGCCGACAGTGGGATAATCACAATCGCCTGCTCGGGGTGAATGGTGAACAGGTTTTCGCCTTTTTCGTGCGTACTGCCCCGAAATTTCAGGATTTCGATGGTGCGCCGGCGTTTTTCGTCGCTCAGCACATTGCGCAGAATGATTACGTTATCGGTCAAAAATTCCTCCACGCCCAGCCGCGATACTTTGCCGTATTCTTCGGTGCGCTCGGTGGTAATAATAGACGTCGTATCGAGGCGGCCCAGCTCCAGCGTCACTTTAAACAACTCGTGCCGAATGGTATTCATTTCCTGAAACTCGGTGAACACGCTCCCGATAGAGTCGAGCACCACGCGCTTGGCATTGCACTTGGTAATTGCATATTCCAGACGCACCTGAAAGCCACTGAGGTCGTAGTCGCCCACCAGCATCGTATCGTCATCCTTCTGCGAGGCATCGACAAATACCCATTTGCCGTCGCGCTCCCACCCGTCGATGTCCCAGTTGAGCGTGCGCAGGTTGATACGAATATCCTCGACCTGCTCTTCGAATGTGACAAATACCCCCGCCTGGTTGAAAAGTTGAATACCCATGGCCAGGAATTGCGCCCCGAATAGCGTTTTGCCGCAGCCCGAGCTACCCGAAATAAGCGTGGTGCGGCCGTAGGGCAGGCCACCGGCCGAAATGTGGTCGAAGGCCGTGATGCCGGTCAGAAGTTTTTTGATGCTCATAAAACGGCCGCGATGCTGCGGAAAAGGATAAATAGACCTGCGCCCGAACTGGGGAAGCCTTGTAAACACCCAAGCGAACGAGGGCAGCAGCTAGCCGCAGCTGGTAGTCAGCTGCAAACCCAGCCGCCACACTACCTGACTTTTAACTGCCTGAGAGCAGAATGGAATACCGGGCCGTATCACGGCGAGAAAACCCCGACTAAATACCAGTAGCAGCTATGCTGGCGCTCTGGCAAAAAACATGCCCCCTCTTACCTTAACCTACTATAAATCAGGTTATTTTTTTAGAAACCGAGGGGCTTGCCTGACTGTCATGCCATTACGGGCGCTTCGAAATTTTATTTTTCGAAATTACCCGCTGCAGATTTGACTTAAAGCGCGCATCATCGACCAGGCTCTTAGCCCGGTGCTTAGTTGCCCGGCCTTGCACGCGGGCCCGCCACAAACGCCAGGAAGCCGGCTTCAGCTCCCGGCGCATTAGCCGGATTACTTCCCCTTCGCCGAGGCCAAACTGCGCGGCTATTGCCTCAAAAGGCGTGCGGTCTTCCCACGCCATCTCAATAATGCGGTCGATATGCGGCGCTGTCAGCGGCATTTTTATAGGTAGCAAAAAAGCCGCTCCGGTAAGTTACCGAAGCGGCTTCTTTATAAGCGCGGGAGGCCGAAAAGTGTTTACGGAATAGCGGCCGGCTACTCGTTGTGGGCGGCTTGCCGGCGCAATTTGCTATGCTTGCGGCCGTAGCCGTAGTAGATGGCCAATCCAATTGCCAGCCACACAATTAGTCGCAGCCAGGTTTCCCAGGGTAATGACACCATCATGAGCACGCAGGTGGCGATGCCCAGAAGGGGCACCAGCGGCACCCACGGCGTGCGGAAGCTGCGCGGGGCATCGGGGTTGGTGCGGCGCATGATGATGACGCCCAGGCACACCATTACGAAGGCCAGCAGCGTGCCGATACTCGTCATCTCACCCACCACTGAGATAGGAACAAAGCCCGCAAACAAGCTGATAAACAAGCCTAAGAGCAGACTTGAATGCATGGGCGTGCGAAACGTGGGATGCACCCGCGAGAAGACGGGCGGCAGCAGCCCATCTTTCGACATGGAGAAAAATACCCGCGACTGCCCCAGCAAATCAACCAGAATTACCGACGTGTAGCCCACCAGAATGGCCAGAATCACGGCTGAAGTCAGCCAGGCGTAGGGGGTTTTGTCGATGGCGATGGCCACGGGCGCGGCGCTGTTTTTAAATTCGGTGTAATTGGCCAGGCCCGTGAGTACGTGTCCGAACAGCACAAACAGGACGGTACACACCAGCAGCGAGCCGATAATGCCGATGGGCATATTGCGCTGCGGATTTTTCGTTTCCTGCGCCATGGTGGCTACGATGTCGAACCCAATGAACACGAAGAAGATAACCCCGGCCCCGCGCAAGATGCCGCTCAGACCAAACTCGCCAAACTTGCCGGTGTTGGCCGGGATGTAGGGATGGTAGTTGGCGGGGTCAATGTATTTCCAGCCTAAAGCGATAAAAACCAGCACCACCGCCACCTTCAGCGCCACTACCAGCGCATTAAACCACGCCGAGCCCTTGGTGCCGCGCACCACGATAGCCGTGATAGCCAGCACGATAAACATGGCCGGAAAGTTGGCGTAGCCGTGCACCACCGAGCCGTTGGCCAGGGTAGCCGTTTCGAAGGGCGACAGCACCAGCTGGGCAGGCAGGTGCAGGCCGTATTTCCCCAGAAACTTGAGCAGGTATTGCGACCAGCTGATGGCGACCGTGGCGGCCCCCACCGAGTATTCGAGCACGAGGTCCCAGCCGATAATCCAGGCAAATAATTCGCCCATCGTGGCGTAGGAATAGGTGTAGGCCGAGCCCGCCACGGGCACCAGCGCGGCAAACTCGGCGTAGCACAGCGCCGAGAAGGCGCAGCCCACGGCCGCCACGATAAAGGAAAGCGTAACGGCCGGCCCCGCGTTGTTGGCCGCCGCAATGCCGGTGAGCGAAAACAGCCCCGCTCCGATAATAACCCCGATACCCAGGGCAATGAGGCTCACGCCGTTCAGACTGCGCTTCAGCGTACCCGTGCCCGATTCGGCGGCTTCCTGCCGCAGCAGCTCCAGAGATTTTTTCAGCATCATAACATAGCGCAAAATCTATATTTTGCGTTTAAACAGACCCGCCCGCCGCAACGCAGTCGCGCCCGGCCGGTCGTAGTCAACCCACTAAAAAGTTAAAACCGGCTTTTTGACAAGCTTACGCTTACACTACTCAACAACAACAACCGCCTGTGATGGGCCGGGCAGCGCACAGCGATACGCCAAAAGTTGAGCAGCAGGAACCAGAACGCAAAACAGAAAAGGCCACGGGCTTTTATAGGGGCGACCATAGTTTGGCCGCCGTTCGGTTGGCACCGTTCCGCCACGGGGCGGGGGTTGCCGGCGCGTCGCAGAGCCTATCTCTCAGCGCCTCGGTATAAAAACAAGCAGGGCCGTAAGCCAGACTTGACAGGGCAAAGGTAGCTACAAGTTTGGCTAATGCAGGTTCACATTGGCTGGCTCTAGGCCCGGCCGGCTGAGCCGCAGGGAGTCGAGGCCGTACCACCGGGCGGCGTCCTGGTTGTAGCGGGCGCGGGCATCCGGGCTGAGCGTTTCACCGATAATGAGCACATTCTGGGGATGAATGCCGCGTAACGGCTCCACGCTCACCTCGCGGGCACCGGCCTGCTTTGCCGCTTCGATAGCCGCCGTGCGCGCCGCTTGCTGGCGCTGCCAGGCGGGGGCATTTTCGAGTAATTCGCGCCAGGCCGCACGCTCGGTACCGCCGCCCGCCAGCAGCGCCGCATAGAGCAGCACCGGGAGCCGCAGGCGGCGCAGCAGCGGGCCAGGCCGGCGCGGCCCTTCGGCCGGCAGCGTGGCCCACCCTACCAACAGCCAGCTGGCCAACAAACTAAACCACAAAAAATTAAGCGTGCGAGCGGCCGGGTAGCCCCAGGCCGTGAAGCTCAGAAACAGCATTTGCAGCCCTAGCCCCCCGAGCACAAACAGCACGCCCTGACCTGCCGACAGCCGCAGGCCGGCGGGGCGCAGGTGCCGGTAGCGATATGCCGGTTGGGCCAGCAATACGGGCAGTACCAGCAGCGCCGTGAGTTGCCGGGGCTCGGTGAGGAAAAGCAGTGTTTGGGCCAGAGCCCGGCCGGCAACCTTGTAGAGCGGAATAGCCAGGCCGGGGTTTTCGTGCTGTAAGCGAATAGCATTGCCGGGGGCCAGCACCACTACCAGCGCGCCCGCCAGCGCCACGGCCGCCAGCCCCAGCCAGCGGCGAAGGGCCGGGTAGCTGGCGCGGCGGTAGCTAAGCCAGCAGCACCAGCCCAGAAACCAGGCCGCCAGCAGCAACGCCAGCTCGTTACTCCCTACCATGCCCAGCAGGGCCAGCGCGGCCACGGCGTACCAGGCGGCCCGCCCGGCGAAATGCGGCGCACGCCCTGCCTGCAGGGCCGCCACCGGAAACAGCATCGCCAGAATAACCGGCACCTGATACACTACGGCACTCGAAAACCAGTAGAATGCCCCGTATGGGCTGGGCATCACGTAGAGCTGCGCCAATACCAGCGCCCCCGACCAGCCGGCCGCCGCGCGCCAACTCAGGCGCTGCCGCGCCAACACCCGCAGCGCCAGGGCCTGCACCACAAGCGTAGCACCCAGCCAGCCCAAAGACAACCACTTAAACCCAGGCAGCCAGCCATACGCAAGCGGATTAAGCCGCGTGAGCAGCAGGGTGAAATAGCGGCCCGTGAAATGCATATACAGGTAGCGCTGGGCGGGCCACTGCCCCACGCGCCGCGCCAGCGCCGCGTAGTCGTAGTCGTCCCAATAAGGCTGGCTATACAGGCACAGCGCCACATAAGGCAGTAGTAATAAGGCCAGCAGCCCACCCAGCAGCCAGCGCCGCCAGGGCCACACGCGGCGCAGCAGCCGGCGCCAACTAGCAGCTTGAGGAGTCTGGGCAATAGACATTCTTTCAACGCAGGGCGTAAATCCGCTCGATTATTTCCACCACTTTCAGGCCTTCGAGCGCGTTGGTGGTGGCAAAGCTGCGCTTTTGCACGGTAGCGACCACGTTTTCAATCACCTGCACGTGGTTGGCCGCCGAGCCCTGGTACGGGCCATAGTCGTTGGATGGATTGGTCGGCGGCAGCGCGGGCATGGCGTACCCTTGCAAGTGGCAATAGTCAACTTTATCCATATACTGGCCGCCGATTCTCAGCGCCCCGCGCTCGGCTACCACCGTCAGGGAGCTTTCCAGATTGCGGTCCCACACGGCGGTGCTGTAGCTGAGCGTGCCGCTGCCGCCGCGCACAAGGTCGAAGGTGACCAGGCCGCTGTCCTCAAACTCGGTAATTCCCTGGTGCGTGAAGTCGCGGAAGCGGGCCGAAATGTTGGTAATATCACCAAACACCCAATAAAGCAAATCTACGAAGTGACTGAACTGCGTGAAAAGCGTGCCTCCATCGAGCGCCTGCGTGCCCTTCCAGCCGCCGGCCTGATAATAGCGGGCATCACGGTTCCAGAAGCAGTTGAGCTGCACCAGAAACACCTGACCCAGCCGGCCCTCTCCTACCACCTGCTTGAGCCAGGCGGCGGGCGGCGAGTAGCGGTTTTGCATCACCCCAAACACCAGGCGGCCGGTTTGCAAAGCCGTATGCACAATACTTTCGGCGTCCGTTTTATGGAGCGCAATGGGTTTTTCAACAACGACGTGCAGGCCGTGCCGGAGGGCGGCAATGGCTTGCGGGGCGTGCAGGCCATTGGGCGTAGCTACGGTGAGCACGTCGGCGGCGGGTCCGCTTTGCAGGTATTCTTGGAGTGAAGAGTAGAATGGTACGCCGGGGAATTCGGCCGCCAGACCGGCGCGCAAGTCCTCGCGCACGTCTATGAGGGCCGCTAGCACCGCTCCGTCATGGCGCGCTACTAAAGCTGCGTGCCGCCGGCCGATGTGGCCCACGCCGCAGATAACGAAGCGTACGGGAGATAGGTAGTCGCTCACAAGACTGAATCAAACATCAAAGAATGTATGCAGGCTGGCAATAATGTATTCCTGCTGATTCAGCGTCAGGCACGGATGCACGGGCAGCGACAAAGCCTGCCCGCATAAGTTCTCCGCCACCGGAAACTGACCCAGCTTATAGTACAAATAAGTATAAGCTGGCTGCTGATGCACCGGTAATGGGTAATAAACCGCACTAGCTATACTGCGCTGTTGCAGATGCACTTGCAGAGCGTCGCGGCGGTCGGCTCCAGTCATTTTAATCGTGTACTGGTGAAAAACGTGGCTACTGCGCGCGTCGCGGGCTGGTAGCTGTAGGCCGATAATACCGCCGAGCGCCGCGTCGTAGCGGGCGGCTATGGCCTGGCGGGCGGCCTGGGCGGCGGGCAGGTGCCGCAGCTTCACGCGTAGCAGGGCGGCTTGCAGGGTATCGAGGCGCGAGTTGAGGCCAATGCGCTGATGATAGTATTTCCGGCTCTGGCCGTGATTGGCCAGCTGTTTGAGTAGAGCAGCGCGGCCCGCATCGCGGGTAAGAAGCGCACCGCCATCACCCAGGCAACCCAGGTTTTTGCTCGGGAAGAAGGAGGTCGTGCCTACCTCACCTACCGTACCGGCGTAGCGGGTTTCGCCGCCGGCGAAGGTAAACGTGGCACCCAGCGCCTGGGCATTGTCTTCGACAAGGGCCACGCCCGATTCCTGGCAGATAGCGTTTAATTCTTCTAAATCAGCGCATTGCCCGAATAGATGCACCGCTACCACGGCCCCGGTACGCGGCGTAAGCGCGGCCCGCACCGCTGCGGGGTCTATGTTGAACGTATCGGGCAACACATCAACCAATACCGGCCGTAGCCCCAGCAGGGCGGCAGCCTCCAGCGTAGCCACGTAGGTGAACGCCGGTACGATAACTTCGGTGCCGGGCGGCAGTTCCAGCGCCATGAGGGCCAGGGTCAGGGCATCGGTGCCGTTGGCGCAGGGCACCACGTGGGCATTGCCCAGGTAGGCGCCCAGCTCGGCGGCAAACTGCCCCACGGCCGGACCCTGAATAAACGCCGCTTCGCGCAGCACTGCCTGCCAGGCCGCATCCAGCTCGGGTTGGTAAGGGGCATGCTCGGCGGCCAAATCGAGCAAATGAATGGGTAGTAACTCAGGCAAGCTAGCTGTTTTTAAGGATTCGCCGAAGACCAAAGATACTGGCACCGGCCAGCTAACCCAGCTCTTGCAGCAGCCAGCGCAGCTTCAAGGCGTCGAGGGCGCGCAAATCGGGCCGGGGCGACAGTAAATTGCGCTGCAAAGCCGGCTCCAGCTTAGCCAGGGCGGCCAGCGCGGCACGCGCCAGCCCCAGCCGGCGCAGCCGGCGGGCGGTGCGCGCCAGGCGCGTGTCGGCGCCCAGTCCATCGGTGCGGAGCACCTGCGCCAGATTATGCACCGCCTGCCGGCTTTTTTCCAGAAAAACCGTGGCCGACTCCAGGCCATCGTGCAGCACGGGGTTATCGAGGTGCTGCACGACTACGCCGGCTTGCGCCAGCGCCAGACCAAAGCGGGTGTCTTCGTGGCCATAGCCGCTCAGCCGCTCATCAAGCGGAAATCGATATAGCAATTGCCGCTTTATCAGGGCATTATTAATAGTCAGCTGCCCGCCGGGGTCACGCTGCCTCGCGGCCGCCGGGCGCATCTCGCGGGCGCGGCCGTAGAGCCAGCGCAGCTGCAGCGCCGGGTCGGCGGGGGGCGTGGCTTCGTAAGTAGTGCCACCAATAAAAAGGCCGGCCCCGCGCTGGTCCTGCACAGCCTGGGCATAACGCGCCAGAAACGGCGCCCCGGCGGGCAGCAGGCTGTCGTTGTCGAGCAGCAGCAGCCACTCCTGGCGGGCGCGGACGGCCAGGCGATTGCGAATGGCAGCGCGGCCTACATTGGCAGGCAGCTCTTCGTAGCGCACGCTCGGCAGCTGCGCCAGCAGTCGGTTTTGGCGCTGAAATTCGGCGGCCGAGCCATCATCAAGCAGCACGATTTCAAAGCCTCCGAGCCAGCCCGGAGCTTGCCGCAGCAAACTCTCGACCAGCACCTTAACGCTGCGGTTGTAAACGGGAATCAGAATAGATAAGCCGGCCAGCATCGGTAGCGACGAGTATGCTAGCGCCGGCCCGAATCCAGCAGCGCCCCATCTTTGCACGTCAGCACCCGGTGCGGGTATTTTTCGAGCAGCTGAAAATTGTGCGTCGCCATCAATATCGCCGTGCCGGCGTGGTTGATTTCCCGAAACAGCTCCATGATGCCGTCGGCCACTTCGGGGTCGAGGTTGCCCGTGGGCTCATCGGCCAGCAGCAGCACGGGCTCGTTGAGCAGGGCGCGCGCAATCACCACGCGCTGCTGCTCGCCACCCGAGAGGCGGTGCGGCATGCGGGCACCCACGCCGCTCAGCCCCACTTGCGTGAGCACCTCCTGCACGCGCTGCTGCTTGCGAGCCTTGCCCTTCCAACCAGTTGCATTTAGCACAAACAACAGATTTTCACTCACTGTACGGTCGCTCAGCAGCTGAAAATCCTGGAACACGATACCCAGCCGGCGGCGCAGGTAAGGCACTTTGCCCGCTGGCAGGCTCGCCAGGTCGAAGCCCGCCACAGTACCGCTACCCACTAGCAGCGGCAGGTCAGCATATAGCGTTTTTAAAATAGATGATTTGCCCGACCCGGTACGCCCTACCAGGTAAGCAAATTCGCTTTTGCCCAGCTCAAACGATACATTTTCCAGCACCGCCCGCTCTTCCTGCGTAATGGTGGCTCCGTGCAGCTCAATTATCGGCTCGGTCAAGTTTCAAAGTTAGTTAGTGGGAAGTATATAAGCCATCGCTACTTAATTTTTAAACTTACTATTATAAGCCTCAATGGCTTTGCCATAATGCGCATTGCTTACCGCAATAATAATACTCCCCAGCCAAGCGCTCAGCCCAATTGAATAGGGAACCGGCGCCTTGCTAAACCGGGAGCCTGGGTCGTACGGGTGTTTATCCGACTGCACACCACCTATAATTATACCAGCCAGAAATAGGGGCAACAACCCAATCGCTAATCGCTGCTGGGCGTGGTACTTACGCAGCTCAACAGCAGATTTTGGATACGATTTTAACAGCCGTTTAATAGTAGCGTTGGTAACTGGCTCATTATTAACTGTATAGAATGCTCTTGAGTACCGTCCATACCCAGCTACGTTGAGTTTGATGGCACTGTCTTGCCGGCTGGCAGTGCCTGGTATTTGCGCCTGCGCCAAGCAGGCACAAAAGAGAAACGCCAACAGTAAGAAAGGGGGCTTTTTCATACTTTTTACAGGTATCTGGTTAACGTATTAGCCTGACCCTCTCCGCAGAATAAGCTCTTACTACGGAACGTGGTCAAGCATAATCAAAGCAATAACCAAACTCATGAGCAGCATATGAACTATTAAATCTTTCTATTTTTTTCTCTTGCTAAATATGAAATAATATACTTATAGCAATTAATCAATTACAGCTCCAGCTTGCGAAGCTTGCCAAACTCCAGCTCCGCTATAACGGATGCCAGTGGTACCTCCTGCCCTTCCAGTCCGTAGCGGTGCAGGTCTTTGAGCGGCCGGTCGGCCCGGAAATAGGCAATCAGCACGAAGCTCTCATCGCGCAGCTGGATGTAGTCCGGAATTTTGGCCTTGCCCTTTACTTTGATGATGTACACTGAAAGAATGTGGTAAATGTGGAAGATGTGGAAATGTGTTAATGCAAGCTGAAAATGCTGACTACACCTGGCATAGCCATTTTTCTACATTCTCCCCTCTTCCACATTTGCCACATTAAAACTACGAGTTTACTTTCTTATGGTCGGCCAGGAAAGTGGCCAGCCCTTTATCGGTCAGCGGGTGGTTGAGCAGGCCGGTGATAACATTGAGCGGGCAGGTAACTACGTCGGCGCCCAGCTCGGCGCACTGAATGAGGTGCGGTACGTGGCGCACGCTGGCAGCCAGCACTTCGGTGGCGTAGCCGTAGTTGGCAAAAATCTCGATAATCTGGGCAACCAGGCCCAGGCCGTCGGCCCCGATGTCATCGAGGCGGCCTACGAAGGGCGATACGTAGGTAGCCCCGGCTTTGGCAGCCAGCAGGGCCTGCCCGGCCGAGAAAATGAGCGTGCAGTTGGTCCGGATACCCTTGTCGCTGAAGTATTTGATGGCTTTTACGCCTTCCTTAATCATGGGCACTTTTACTACGATGTTGGGGTGCAGCTCGGCCAGGGCCTCGCCCTCCCGGATAATGCCCTCGTAGTCGGTAGCAATGACCTCGGCCGACACGTCGCCGTCCACTATGTCGCAGATAGCGCGGTAGTGCGCCATCACCGCGTCGGTACCCCGGATGCCTTCTTTGGCCATCAGCGAGGGGTTGGTAGTTACGCCGTCAAGCACGCCGAGGTCAACGGCTTCCTGAATTTCGGCCAGGTTGGCCGTATCAATGAAGAACTTCATTTGGTAGATGTCTGGTAAAACCGCTTGTCCTTGCTTCGCGGTGCTCGCAAGAACAAGCGGTTTAGTAAGATAGGCAGCTTATAAAAAAGCCGGCCCAAAGCTACGCGCTGGCTACCTAAACACGGCAGACAAAACGCGGCTCAGGGCCGGCTGGAAACCAGAGGAAAAGACAAAAAAAAGCGAGCCAAAATCGCACCGCTCAACCACCTACCCTTGCTGCCTTCCGGCCCTGGGGGAGTTCAGCAGGAGCTGGTCGTTCTGACTCGCCGGTGCAAAGATAGACCGCAGATTTAACGGATTAAACAGATTTCGCGGATACGCCTGCCTACGGCAGGCTGACTGGCTTGTCTATTAGGGATTTAGTGGGTAAAAATAATTCCTGAGGTCTGTTACGTGGCAAGAAAAAGCTGGGCTGGCCGTGCCATTGAGGGTAAAATGGGGGTAATTTTGCAGCCTCTTTCACCCAGCCCGGTTGGAAAAGCTACTGCTATCCTGACCAAGCTGCCCGAGCACTAAAGAAACGTCAGCTCATCAGCGTAATCAGCCTGCGAAGCAGGCGTATCCACGCAATCCGTTAAATCCGTTAAATCTGCGGTCTTATGCAGCAAATTCTCATTCTTGACTTCGGCTCGCAGTACACCCAGCTCATTGCCCGGCGCATTCGCGAGCTGCACGTCTTCTGCGAAATTCACCCCTATACCCACGCCTCTCAGCTGGCCGAGCGCATTAGCGCCGGCGACCTGCGGGGCGTCATTCTTTCCGGCTCGCCCTGCTCGGTGCGCGACGCCGACTCGCCCAACCCCGACCTGAGCGGGATTCTGGGCCGGGTGCCGGTGCTGGGCATCTGCTACGGCGCGCAGCTGCTGGCCCAGCAGGGCGGCGGCGAAGTGCTGCCCGCGACCATCCGCGAATACGGCCGGGCGCGGCTTACCAGCCTCAACGAGGCGTCGCCGCTGCTACGCGGCCTGCACCTGGATACGCAGGTCTGGATGTCGCACGGCGATACGATTAAGACACTGCCGGCCGGGTACCGTATCATCGCCGGCACCCCCGAGGTAGCAGTAGCGGCTTACCAGCTGCCGGGACAGGAAACCTACGGCATCCAGTTTCACCCCGAGGTAACGCACTCGACCGAAGGCCGGCAGCTACTGGAAAACTTTGTGGTTGGGATTTGCGGCTGCGACCAGAGCTGGACGCCCGAGCACTTCGTGGATTCGATGGTGGAAGCGCTGCAAACTACCATCGGCCCCCACGACCAGGTGATTCTGGGCCTCTCGGGCGGTGTCGATAGCAGCGTAGCGGCGCTGCTGCTGCACCGGGCCATCGGCCCGCGCCTGCACGGCATTTTCGTGGATAACGGCCTGCTGCGGCAGGACGAGTTTGCCTCCGTGTTGAAAGCCTACGAGGGCCTGGGCCTGAACGTGACCGGCGTGCGCGCCGCGCCCGAGTTTTACCAGGCGCTCGAAGGGCTGAGCGACCCCGAGCAGAAGCGCAAGGCCATCGGCCGCACGTTTATTGAGGTATTCGACCGCGAGGCGCAGAAGGTGAATGGCGCGCGCTGGCTGGCCCAGGGCACGATTTACCCCGACGTGATTGAGTCGGTTTCGGTGCACGGCGGCCCGGCCGTAACCATCAAGAGCCACCACAACGTGGGCGGCCTGCCCGAGAAGATGAACCTCAAAATCGTGGAGCCGCTGCGCATGCTCTTCAAGGATGAGGTGCGCGAGGTGGGCGCCGCGCTGGGCCTGCCGGGTGAGATTCTCCACCGCCACCCCTTCCCCGGCCCCGGCCTGGGCATCCGCATACTGGGCGACATCACGCCGGAGAAAGTGGACCTGCTGCAACGCGCCGATGGGGTATTCATCAACCTGCTGAAAGAGCGCGGCCTCTACGAGCAGGTGTGGCAGGCCGGCGCCATGCTACTGCCCGTGCAAAGCGTAGGCGTGATGGGCGACGAGCGCACCTATGAGCGCGTGGTGGCCCTGCGCGCCGTAACCAGCGTGGACGGCATGACCGCCGACTGGGCGCACCTCCCCTACGATTTCCTGGCCGACGTGAGCAACCGCATTATCAACCAGGTGCGCGGCATTAACCGCGTGGTGTATGATATCAGCAGCAAGCCGCCGGCGACGATTGAATGGGAATAGAAACTGTAATTTCATACTGAGGGGCTGAATAAACGAAAGTCGCGTTGGGTTACCAGGGCGACTTTCGTTTATGAACAGGTTATGGACTGGCTACGCCTCTTGTTCTCCTCATGTGAATTTTATGCCTTTGGGATTCCCTATTTGGTTTATGGTGCGTGGGCTTATCGCGCACTCGGCCAGAAGCAATACAGTAGTATATGGTCGATTTTCTGGGCAGGCATTTCATTTTTATTTATTTTCTTATTAGGATTTTTTGTAATAGCAATGGCAGCAACAATTTTCATCATGTTTAATCACGCGGAAAAATTATAGCTGTTAACTTATGCGCTTTCACTGCCTCCAACACTTACCCGACGAAGGCCCTGGCTACGCCGCCGAGTGGCTGGCCGCACACGGCTACACGCTTAACTACACGCGGCTGTTTGAACCAAATCCAATTTTTCCGGCGCTGGCGGAGTTCGATGTGCTGCTGATTCTAGGCGGGGCAATGAGTGTGCACGACGAGACTGAATTTCCCTGGTTGGTGCCGGAGAAAGCGTTTTTACGCACGGTACTACGAGCGGGCAAAATCACGCTGGCTGTTTGCCTGGGGGCACAGCTGGTGGCGCAGGCGCTGGGTGGGGAGGTGCATCGCAATCCGGCGCCGGAAATTGGCTTCTGGCCAGTGCGCTTCGCCAGCAAAGCCCTTACCCACCCGCTGCTGCGCGGCTGGCCCGACAAAGCCACCGTACTGCACTGGCACGTCGATACCTTCACGGTGCCGCCGGGGGCGGTGCGGGTGGGTATGTCGGCGGGCTGCGCCGCGCAGGGCTACGTGTGGGGCGACGGCATCATTGGCCTCCAGTTTCACCCCGAAATGACGGAGGAGATGGTGGAGAAACTCATACAGTTTGAAGGCCACGAAACGGCGGAAGAACAGGAATTTGTGCAAACGGCCGCGCAGATTCGCAGCAAGTTAAAATCGGTGTGGAAAGGCCGAATACTAATTGAGCAACTGCTGAAAAATATGGTGGCGCTGCATACCGCAGATTAAACGGATTAAACGGATTTCACAGATACGGCGCTGGCACGCCTGACTACTCGTACTGCTTATTTATAACTTAAACAAGGCGCAGCAGGGTTAGTCAGGCGCGCCAGCGCCGTATCCGTTTAATCCGTTTAATCCGTTTAATCTGCGGTCTAGAAGCCCTTTGGTAACTCAATCCCTTTAATCGTTTTATATAAGCTCAGCGCATGCTGGTCGGTCATGCCGGAAATATAGTCAGTAAGCAATATAATCTGCTCATACGCCGAGGCGCCGGCTTGCGGGCCAATGGCCCGAAACTGGTTCGGCAATAAATCGAGCAGCTTGCGTGAGCGGTGATTTTCTTTCTTGTCAAAAATGGCGCACAGGAACGCGTCGAGCAGGCCGCCGAGTACCTCGAAGCCGGCGGCTTCAATTTCGAGCACCGGGCGCGAGCGGTAAAGCTTGTCGATGCTCAGGCGCTGGATTTCCTGCAAAAACGAGTAGCCGGTAAGCTCTTTAACTAAAGAAGAGTCGTAGGTACCAGTCAGGATGGCGGGCGCGTGATAAGCAAAGCGGGTGGCGGTTTCATCCACGAGCTGGCCGATGAGCGTGGCGCGCAGGTAGCCCAGCTCCTCCTGCCAGTCGCGCCACTCCAGGCCGCTGCTGGCACCTTTAGGGCGGGCATTGGGCGCGGCGGCGCGCAAGTCGCGCATAAGCGTGAGGCCTTTTTCGTGGTCGATGAGGCCCAGCTTGAGGCCGTCCTCGAAGTCGATAATGCGGTAGCAAATGTCGTCGGCCGCCTCGACCAGAAAGGCCAGCGGATGGCGGTGGTAGAAGCCGGCCGGGGCGTCTTTGGCTTGCAGGCCCAGCTCTTCGGCCACCGCTTTAAAGCGGGCGTTTTCGGCTTGAAAGTGGCCGTATTTCTTCTCGCTGGCGCCGTTATGCTTTTTACTCGGGTCGATAACCGACGGGCGCGGGTACTTGGTAAACGCGCCGAGCGTGGCATACGTCAGCCCCAGGCCACCCGAGCCGCTGCTGAGCGCCGGGTACGTATGGGTAAGAATGCGGAAGCCGGCCGCGTTGCCCTCAAAGTGCTGCAAGTCGGCCTGCTCGGCGGCGCTCAGGCCGGTGATAAAGCGCTCGGCCGCCCGGCTGGCGAAGTAGGCCGAGATGGCATCTTCGCCCGAATGGCCGAAGGGCGGGTTGCCGATGTCGTGGGCCAGGCAGGCAGCGGCCACGATGTCGCCGCAGTCCTGGGCAAAATCGGGCAGCTCGCGCGCCAAATCGGCGTCAGTTTCGAGCACGCGGCGGGCCGAGAGGCGACCCAGCGAGCGGCCCACGCAGGCCGTTTCGAGCGAGTGCGTGAGGCGGGTGTGCACGAAGTCGGTTTCGGGCAGCGGCATCACCTGGGTTTTGCGCTGCAAGCGCCGGAAAGCCGACGAGAAGACCACGCGGTCGTAATCGGCCAGGTAGGGCGAGCGGCCGGGCATGGGCACCTCGGCGGGGCGGTCGGGGTAGCGGCGGATAGAAAGCAGGCGGGACCACATGGGCAGTGAGCAGTAAGTAGTGAGCAAAGAACGCCATACTGAGCACAGCGCGGCATCTCGCTTGCGGCGCTGGGGTAACATTCTTCGGAGTGGCAGAGCTGTTTCCTTCGTCAGCATGATGTTCTTTTGCTAACTG
The DNA here is from genome assembly GCF_008728635.1 of Hymenobacter baengnokdamensis. Lineage (NCBI taxonomy): Bacteria > Pseudomonadati > Bacteroidota > Cytophagia > Cytophagales > Hymenobacteraceae > Hymenobacter > Hymenobacter baengnokdamensis. Next base: position 3,587,522 of record NZ_CP044285.1, read on the forward strand.
CTCTCTGTTCACTACTCACTGCTCACTGAAGTATGAAGCACCGCTTACCCCTATTATTCGCGCTCCTCAAGTTTGTTTCGGGGCTATTGCTGGCCGGCTACGGCACCTACGAGCTGCACCGCGACGAATACCTGTACCTCGACTACGGCCGGCACCTGGCCTGGGGCTACATCGAAGTGCCGCCCCTCACTGCCCTGCAAAGCTGGGTATCGCTGGCGCTGGGCGGCGGGTTTTTCTGGGTGAAAGCGTGGCCGCTGCTCTGGGGCAGCCTTACTATTTATATCGTGGTGCGGCTGGCGCAGCGGCTGGGTGGCGGGCCGTGGGCGCAGGCGCTGGCCGGCGTGTGCTACCTCACTACGGCCTACGGCCGGGTTAATCTGCTGTTTCAACCCAATGCGTTTGAAATATTCAGCTTTACACTCGGAATTTATTTACTGGTGCGCCACGCCCAGCCCGACGGCCAGCCCCGGCACCTTTATTGGCTGGGTTTGGTGCTGGGGCTGGGCATTCTCAACAAATACACCACCTTCTTTTTTGGTGCCGCCGTGCTGGCGGCGCTCCTGCTCACCACCCCGCGCCTATTTGCCCGGCGGCCCGTCTGGCTGGCGGGTGGCCTGGCGCTGCTGGTAGCGGCACCCACGCTATGGTGGCAGCTGCGCCACGGCTTACCCTTTCGCCACCATATGGCCCTGCTGCACGACACGCAGCTGGTGCACGTAACGCTAGCCAGCTTCTGGAGCGCCCAGCTCCTGCTGTGCTTTGCGGCGCTGCTGGTGTGGGTGCCGGGGCTATGGGCGGCCCTGCGCGGGCAGCCCGCGCCGGCGGTCCGCGTAGCCGGACTCGTATTCGTGGTCGGGCTGCTTATTCTGACCATCCTGCATGGCAAAAGCTACTATAGCTTAGGCTATTACCCGGCATTGTTTGCGATTGGGGCCGTGTGGTGGCAAACCCGGCTGGCCGGCCGGTCAGGCCTGCGAATAGCCTTGCTGGCCCTGCCGCTGTTATTGTGGGTGCCCATCGTGCGCGACATCTTTCCCATTCTGCCGCCAGCGGCCATGGCGCGTCTCAGCCAGCGGCCTTTGCACCAGAAGCTGGGTCTCAACCGCTGGGAAGATGGCCAGGTGCACCCGCTGCCCCAGGATTTTGCCGATATGCTGGGCTGGCACGAGCTGGCCGACAAAACCTGGCTGGCCTACCAGGCCCTGCCCGACTCCACGCGCGCCCGCACGCTCATCAAGTGCGACGACTATGGTCAGGCCGGGGCCCTCAACTACTACAATCGCGGCCGGGCAATGCCCGCCGCTACCAGCTTCAATGGCAGCTACTTGTATTGGTTTCCGGCGCTGCCGGCCCGGCCCTGGCGCAACCTGCTGCTCGTGGGTGAAGGCCACCCCGATGAACTCGTGCCTTATTTCCAGGAGTTTCGTAAAGTGGGCGAAATGACCACGCCCTACGCCCGCGAGCGCGGGGTTACTATTTACCTCGGCATAAACCCCAGCCCGGCCCTGCTGGCCCGCGCCTACGGCGAGCGGCGCACCGAATTAGCGGCCTGGGAAGGCAACCTGAAGTACTAGCTCACCTGGTATCGGTCGCTCCCGGCTCCCGGCCCGGCCCCAGCAACCGCACGGTAGCGTAGGCAATGAGCAAAAAAGCCCAGAAAACGACCGTGACGCCCCAGGTGCGCGGGTAAGTGAAAGGGTGCTGAATCCGGTTCAGGATATCGTAGAATAGCGTAAACGGGTTGCTGAGCACATCCCAGGAATTATACCTCAGAAAACGTCCGAGATACACACCAAACGCGCTTAGGCCCAGGGCGGCCGTCGCAAACCCCCAGCCCGCCCAGAAGCCCAGGCGCTGGCGCACCAGCGTGTGCATGTCGAGCAGCGAGGCGAAGGCCAGCATCAGCCCGTTCCAGGCGCAGGACATGATGAGGGCCAGGTCGTACCAGTAGGGTACGCCGGGCCGGGGCTCCAGGTGAAAGAGGTCGGTAATGAGGTAAGGCGCATTGGGGAAAAACAGCAGCCATACCAGGCCGATGGGGAGCAGCAGCCGCGCGCCGGGCGGCCGGGTGGCCAGGTGCAGCGCGGCGCTCAGCCCAAACGGTATAGCGGCCAGAAACAGGTTCCAGAGCAGAAAAACGAACAGCAGCTGCCGGGTGATAACTAGTCGCGCCGCAATAAGCGTGAAGCTCAGGGCCAGCGACAGCCCCAATACCAGCAGCAGCGGCAGCCGGCGCCGCAGCGCCGCAACAGAAAGTGGCATAAGCAGCAAGCCTGGCGAAGGCGCTAAGGTAAGCAGCGGGCCGGATAGCGACCCCAGCCAGGTAGCTGGCCCGCCGCTTGAGCTTTTTACATCTCCCTGCTCCCCTCCCGTACCTTTGCGCTGGCCAACGCCGGCCCTTCCCTTCCGCATGACCCACTTGTATCGTGCTGCCGCCTGCCGGTTCTGGCGGCAGCTGCTTCTACTGCCACTTGTGCTGCTGAGCCTGAGCGCAACCGCCCAGGGCCAGCTGGCGCGCTACCGCACCGGCAAAATGCAGCTCGACCAGGGCCACTACGCCACGGCCATGCAGGAGCTGGAGCCGCTGGCCCAGCCCATCAATAAGTTTGCCCAGGCCGGCGATGCCGCCTACCTCTACGCGGTAGCGGCCACCCGCCTGGGTCAGTGGGCCGAGGCCGAGCAGATGCTCAATCTTATTCGCAACCAATATCCTACCTACGCCAACCTCAACGAGGCACTGTACCTGCAAGGCCAGGTATCGTTTGAGCAGGGCGACTACGATACTGCTCTGCGCACGCTGGGGCAACTGCCCGCCGAGCAGTACGGCCCCCTGCGCGAAGCCATGCAGGCCACTTACCTGGCCAAGCTGAAAGACCGCACCACCTGGCAGCGCCTCCAGAAGCGCTACCCGCAAAGCAAGCTCATCGGCCGGTATTATGCCGACTATCTGCTAGCCGGTGGCTCACTCAACGAGGCCGACCGCCAGCAGCTGGAGGCGCTCGTTGGTCAGTTTAAGCTCGACCGTAGCCGCTACGCGGCGGCCCTTACCGCCACCGGACCGGCCGTGCCGAAGGCCCTGCCGCGCAAGGGAAGTTATAACATAGGAGTTTTACTACCTTTCGAGCTTCAGGATAATACCTGGCAGACCCAGCGCAATAATCAGTTCGTAACCGACCTCTACGCTGGCCTGCGCCTGGCCCAGGACTCGCTGCAGCGCACCGGGCACCCGGTGCAGCTCTATGCCTACGATACCGGGGCCGATACACTGACGCTCAAGAGCATACTGGCCCTGCCCGAGCTGGCGGGCATGGATTTGCTCATCGGGCCGGTGTATAAGTCGGGCGCCAAGCTGCTGGCCCGCTATGCCCGCGAGCACCAGATTATATGCATCAATCCGCTTTCGCAGGATGCTGACCTAGTGCAGGATAATGCCTATCACTACCTCTATTCGCCCAGTGCCGCTACCCAGGGCCGCGTGGCCGCGCAGTTTGCCGCCAGCGCGTTTGGTACGGGCCGGCCAGCCGTGCTGCTGCACGAGGACAGCAAGGATGAGAATGACTTTGCCGCGGCCTACCAGGCAGCTTACGAGGCGGCCGGCGGCCACCTGACGGCCACCCACACCTTTCGGCCCGACGACCCCGGCAGCCTGGCTGCCGCCTTCGTGCCGGCCGAGCTGGCCGGAGCCAGCCACCTCGTAGTAGCTACCGATGCCCGCAAGGCTGGGCCGGCGGCCTTTACGGCGCTAGCCGCGGTGCCGGCGGCCAGTCGCCCGGCGCTACTGGTGCCCGGCACCTGGCTCGACAATCCCGGCCTGGGCGCTGGCCAGCTGGGCAGCGCGGGCGTGTACTATTATCACCCCAAGTATTTTGATGCGCAGCGGCCCGGCTACCGGCGCTTCCGCCAGCTTTACCTGGCGAAGCAAAAGCTGCCGCCCTCCGTGTTTGCCAGCCAGGGCTTCGAGCTGCTGCTGTTTTTTGGCAATGCCTTACTCCAGTACGGGCCGGCCTTTCAGAGTGGCCTGGCCAGCGCTCCGCCGCAGCCCGGCGCCATCTTTGAAGGCCTCGCCTACCCTGGCACGGCGCACGACAACCAAACCGTGCCGCTGCTCAAGCTCAGCAACCTGGAGCCGCAGCTGGTGCGGTAGGGCGCGGGCTCTTCGCGTTTGTCATTACGAGCAAAGCGAAGCCATGGCACTAAAAACGACCCTGGCGCGAGTCGTACGCTCATCGTTCTTATTTCATTGCTTCGCAGACTCTCAATGACAGACGTTATTATATTTAAAAAGCAAGCAGACTTTTAGCATGACCACTTCCGAAACCTTATTTGCCCGCGCCCAGGAGCTGATTCCGGGCGGAGTTAACTCGCCGGTCCGGGCGTTTCGCTCGGTGGGCGGCGTTCCCGTATTTATGCAATCGGCCCAGGGCGCCTGGCTTACCGATGTTGATGGCAAGCAGTACGTTGATTTCATTAACTCCTGGGGCCCGATGATACTCGGCCACGCACCCGCCGTGGTGCTAGATGCCCTCACCAAAGCCCTGCCCGATTCGCTTTCCTTTGGCGCACCCACCCGGCGCGAAGTCGAGCTGGCGGAGCTGCTTATCGAGCTAGTACCCAGCCTGGAGAAAGTACGCTTGGTAAACTCCGGCACGGAGGCCACGATGTCGGCCATTCGGGTGGCGCGCGGCTACACGGGCCGGCCCAAAATTCTTAAGTTCGAGGGTTGCTACCACGGCCACGGCGACTCCTTTCTGATTGCCGCCGGCTCGGGGGCCCTCACGCTGGGCGCACCCGACTCGCCGGGCGTAACCGAGGGGGTGGCCCGCGATACCCTCACCGTGCCCTACAACGACCTTGCCGCCGTTGAGGCCGCCATTGCGGCCAACCCCGACCAGCTGGCTGCTATTATCATCGAGCCGGTGGTGGGCAACATGGGGCTCGTGGAGCCGGCGCCGGGCTTCCTGGCCGGGCTGCGGGCCCTCTGCACCAAACATAGTATAGTACTAATATTCGACGAAGTCATGACGGGCTTCCGCCTGGCGCCGGGCGGCGCGCAGGAGCGCTACGGCGTGGTGCCCGATATGACCACGCTCGGCAAGATTATCGGGGGTGGCCTGCCCGTTGGGGCCTACGGAGGCCGCGCCGACATCATGAACCAGGTGGCGCCGGCCGGCAAGGTGTACCAGGCCGGTACGCTTTCGGGCAATCCGCTGGCTACGGCGGCCGGCATGGCCCAGCTGCGCTACCTGCACGAGCACCCCGAAGTATATCAGCAGCTGGAAACTATCGGCACCCGCCTGGCCGATGGTACCCGGCAGATTGCCAAGGAGCTGGGTCTCCATTATACCGTTAATCAGGTGGGCTCAATGTTCAGCCTGTTTTTCACGCCGGAGCCGGTTACTAACCTCGAAGATGCCAAGAAAGCCAACCTGCCGGCTTTCGGGCGCTATTTCCACGCCATGCTCAACCGGGGTATCTACCTGGCTCCGTCGCAGTTTGAGGCGCTTTTTATCTCAACGGCCATCACCGACGAGCTGGTAGAAAAGTACCTCACTGCCTGCCGCGAGTCGCTTATCGAAGCGCACCACTAGACTTTTTGGCGCAGCGTCTGGCAGGAGGCTTCCGCCTCAATACTTTGCGCTCCCCTGCCAACTTTGCGAAACTCTGCGCTAAACACTCTTATGCGTTACCTGCTGCCCCTCTTTTTTGCCCTGCTGCTGGCGGGCTCCGCCAGCGCCCAAACGCCCGCCGAAGCCAACAAGCAGCTCTTCGACCGCACCATCGACGAGCTGAACTTCCGCACCTTCGAAACGGTGTACGACAAGCACTTTACGCGGCAGAAATTTCCCGAGAGCCTGCGCACGGCTGCAGCCCGGCGGCAGTTTACCAACTTTGAAAATAATGCCGAGCTGCAAAAGCTGTTTCTGAACTACAACGGCGTGGCTGAGCGCTACAAAACGCGTTTCGGCAACGGCCCGCTCACGCTGGCTGAGTTTGAGAAGCAGCTGAACGGCGTACTGCTCGACCGCAATTTCGAGTTCTTTATCCGGGGCCTGCCGCACGATGAAAAGTCGGCCCTGGTACGCGCCGAGCAACGCGTTATCAAGCAAGCCACCGCGCAGTTCAACGCCAGCGCCAGCCCCGCCGCCAAACCCGCCCCCGAGCCCGAGGAGCCGCTGGCGGCAGCCGCGCCGCTTACTACCAACGGCCCGGCTCCCAGCGACGAGACCCCACCGGCGGTAGCGGAGCCGGAAATCCGGCCGGCGGCCTACTCCTCCGCAAGCACCGCGCCCACCAGCGGCCCCGGCTGGGTAGGCTACACCACACTGCTGCTCAGCCTGGGCTCGTTTGGCCTGCTGCTGTACTCGGCCGCCAGCCTGCTGCCCGAGCTGCGGCGCCTGCGCGCCCGCGTACGGGCCCTGGAGGCCGAGCAGGCGTACTATACGGCCCCACCCGAAGGCGAGGAAGAAGCCCCCGACGAGCCGGGCGCGGCGACTGGCACTAACGCCGGCTTTTTCAGCCGCTTCCGCCCCCAGTCTACCGGCGAGCTGCCCGCCGACAGCTACGACGACTCCGAATAAGCGCCTGCTTTTGCGGCCTTTGCCTCAGCCGGAGCCGTCTCTAACAACCCTGAAACTCGCTAAACTCCTCGTTAACCTGTGATTCTGACCGACCAGCAAATCCGCGCCGAAATGGAGCGCGGTACCATTGTAGTGCAGCCCTACGACCCGAGCTGCCTGGGTACCAACTCCTACGACGTGCACCTGGGCCGCTACCTGGCTACCTACAACGACGCGGTGCTCGATGCCCGCCGCCACAACCAAATCACCACCTTCGAGCTGTCGGCCGAAGAAGGCTTCGTGCTTCAGCCGGGCACGCTTTACCTGGGCGTAACGCAGGAATATACCGAAACTCACGCCCACGTTCCCTTCCTGGAGGGCAAAAGCAGCGTGGGTCGCCTGGGCATCGACATTCACGCCACCGCCGGGAAGGGCGACGTGGGCTTTTGCAACCACTGGACCCTGGAAATCAGCGTTTCGATGCCGGTGCGCGTGTATCCGGGCATGCCTATCGGCCAGCTGATTTATTTCAGCCTGCAAGGCGATGTGCAAACGTTTTACAACCGCAAGCAGTCGGCCAAGTACAACGACCGCACCGACCGGCCGGTGGAGAGCATGATGTGGAAAAACCAGTTTTAGGCTGGGCCGGGCGGGCAGGGGCATCAACTTCGCGGGCGGCTTTTGCGTTAGCAGCAGCAGCCGCACGCCGCCCGCTACTGGCGCGATAGTTGGCTACCAGTCATTCTAACCCATGCTTTGCCCGCCAATGAAATCTGCTTTTGCCTTTCTATTGCTGGCTGCTACCCTTACTGCCCGGGCGCAGCAGGCATCGCCCTCGCAAGGGCCGGCCTCGCCAATGCCGCAGGATAAAACCCAGTCTACTCCGCGCCTGAATCCGGCCGTATCGGCACGGGCGGAATACCTGACCGAACGGATGACGCGCGACCTACGCCTGAACGGCTACCAGGCCTCGCGCATGCGCGATATCAACAACGATAAAATTGCCAAGCTGGCCGCCGCCGAACACCTGTACGCCAAAGACCCCGATATGCTGGACAAGCAGTCGAAGGCCATCAGCCACGAGCGCGATGCGGAAGTGCAGGCCGTTCTCTCGACCGACCAGTACACCGATTATTTCGACGCCCGCAAGCGCTACGCGCAGGCCGACCACGACTACGCCCACAATGCCTCGGCTTCGCTGCTCGTCAACTCAGTCCAGAACCCAGTACCGGCCCGGGCCAACGATGCGGTTATCCGGCCCTCCACGCCGGCCAGGAGCGCCGGCGGCACGAACACCCGGCCGGCTTCGCCGGGCCGCTCCACGCGCTAAAAGGATTGTCCAGGTATAAGCTAAAAAGGCCTGCCGCATGATGCGGCAGGCCTTTTTAGTATTAAATATATATTATATTTACTGATTAGTCTGACCCTGCTCTTCGAGGTAATCGCTGAGCTCTTTGCAGAGGGTACGCATCATTTCGGCCATTTTCTTGTCGCCGGTGGCCGTCACGATAGTTTCGGCCATTGAGCCGATGTTATCGACTACAAAAAACTTCATGGCATCGGTGGGCATATCCTTGGTCCAGAGGTCGATTTTCATCGTCGCATCGGCGTTGCGGTCCCAGATGGCCACGTTGATAGCTTTAGCAAAATGAATATCCTTGCCGGCATCGGTAGCCTGCCAGCTGATAGCCTCAGGCACCTTCTGGTCGTCGAGCGCAATGCTGAAGTGAATTTCTGATTTTTTCATAAGAAGGATTGGGCAGGATTCTAAAAAAGTTTGTCATTGCGAGCCTGCGAAGCAATCGCACCTGAACGAAACTCAAGCGGCTCGTTCTAGTGCGATTGCTTCGCAGGCTCGCAATGACAAACGTGTTTTAATAGGCTGGCAGCTACACGTAGTTATTGAGCATCACCGGCATTACCAGCATCAGGATGCTTTCGTTCTCATCGGCCAGGGTAGGCATGAGCAGGCCGGCCCGGTTGGGCGTGCTCAGCTCCAGGGTGATTTCTTCGGAGTCAATGTTCGAGAGCATTTCCTGCAGGAAGCGGGCGTTGAAGCCGATTTCCATGTCTTCGCCGTCGTACTGGCAAGCCAGGGTTTCCTTGGCCTCGTTGCTGAAATCCAGGTCTTCGGCCGAAATCACCAGCTCCGAGCCGGTGAGGCGCAGGCGCACCTGGTGGGTGGTCTTGTTGGAGTAGATGCTGATGCGGCGCACCGAGTTCAGCAGCTCCTGGCGATTGATAATGAGCTTATTCGGATTGCTGACGGGAATTACGTTCTCGTAGTCGGGGTAGCGCTCGTCGATGAGGCGGCACACCAGGCGCATCTGGTTGAACGAGAAGAACGCGTTGCTTTGGTTGAACTCGATGCGTACCGGCGTCGCCTCGCTGGGCAGCGAGCTTTTCAGCAGGTTGAAGGCTTTGCGCGGAATGATGAGGTTGGCGGTCTGGCCGGCGCCCACGTCCTGGCGGCGGTAGCGCAGCAGGCGGTGGCCGTCGGTGGCCACAAACGTTACCTGGGCTTCGCCCAGCTGCACCAGAATGCCGGTCATGGCCGGGCGCAGCTCATCGGTGCTCACGGCAAAGATGGTTTTGTTGATGGCCCGCGCCAGCGACGACGACGGGATTTCGACCGGCGCCGAGCCCTTCACCACCGGCACGCGCGGGAAGTCGGCGGCATTTTCGCCGGCCAGCTTGTAGCGGCCGTTGGCCGAGCTGATTTCGATGGTATAGGTTTCCTCGTCCAGGGTGAAGGTCACCGGCTGGTCGGGCAGGTTCTTGAGCGTATCGAGCAGGATGCGGGCCGGCGCGGCAATGCGCCCCGACTCGCGGGCTTCGATGGGCAGCTCGGTTATCATGCTCGTCTCCAGGTCGGAGGCGGTGATGGTGAGCTTGCCGGGCTCAATCTCAAACAGGAAGTTCTCCAGGATGGGCACCACGGGGTTGTTCGTGACCACGCCGTTGATGCTCTGGAGCTGCTTGAGCAGGGCCGAGGACGAAACAATGAACTTCATAAAGGTGGGGTTGGGCTAGGTTTTGGCAGGGGGCAAAGATACTTCCGGGCGGGCTTTGTCACTAACTTTATAAGCCGTCAACCTACCTTTGAAAAAACCCTTTTTGCTATGCAAACGCAGGCCATCGAAGTTATCGAAACCGAGGTTGTGCTCGAAGAAGCTATGTCGCTTAATCACTCCCGGCTTATCAGCCGCCTTACCTGGCAATTGTCCGCCGCCTACGAGCAACAGTACGATATTTTAGCTGAATTGGAATTTGAGCTGAACACGGGCAATTTCAAGCCCGACGTAGCTATTATTTCTAAATGGGCTTATAATTGGCAGGAAGACCTTATTCGATTTCCGCATCCCCCCATCACGGCCATCGAGGTCTTATCGCCTACTCAGGCGTTTGATGCTGTTGCCTCAAAAATCGTTAAGTATTACCTGCCGGCGGGCGTGCGGTCGGCCTGGCTGATTGTACCCTTTATTAAAACCGTTTATATCTTCTCTGCCGACGGTGCCATTACCGCTTTTGCGCCCGGCAGCACCCTGCAAGACCCCGCCAGCGGCATTGAGCTAACAATTAACAATTTATTTCAATAATATATATTATATATTATTTCATTTATATAGAAAAAGACTGACGTGGTTGCGTCAGCCTTTTTCTATATAAATGAAGAATGCGTCCCCAAAATCCGTGAAATCCGTTAAAACCCGCGCTAATCAGTGGTCCTAGACGTTAAATCGGAAGTGCATGATGTCGCCGTCCTGCACCACGTAGTCTTTGCCCTCGACGGCCATCTTGCCGGCTTCCTTGATTTTCACCTCGGTTTTGTATTCCTGGTAATCGGCCAGCTTGATAACTTCGGCGCGAATGAAACCCTTCTCGAAATCGGAGTGAATGACACCGGCGGCGGCGGGCGCCTTGTCGCCGCGGTGCACGGTCCAGGCGCGTACTTCCTGCACGCCGGCAGTAAAGTAGGTAATGAGGTTCAGTAGCTCGTAGCTGGCCCGGATGAGCTTGTTCAGGCCCGACTCGGTGAGGCCGTACTCGCCCAGGAACAGCGCTTTTTCCTCGGGGTCCTCCATCTCGGCAATCTGCGCCTCGATGGCGGCCGACACGAGCACCACCTGCGCCTTTTCGGCGGCTACGTGCTGGCGCAGTGCTTCTACGTGCTTGTTGCCGTTAGTGGCGATGCTGGCCTCGTCCACGTTGGCCACGTAGATGACGGGCTTGATGGTAAGCAGCTGCAAGTCGGCTACGGCGGCCAGGTCGTCTTCGCTGGCCGATACGGCGCGGGCATTTTGGCCGGCTTCGAGGGCCTGCTTGAATTTCTGGAGGTTGGTCACCTCCTTCTTGGCGGCGGAGTCGCCGGCTTTAGCGCTGCGCTCGCTTTTTACCAGCTTCTTATCAACGCTTTCGAGGTCCTTGAGCTGAAGCTCGGTGTCGATAACATCTTTGTCAAACACCGGGTCAACACCGCCGGCCACGTGCACGATGTTGGGGTCATCGAAGCAGCGCACCACGTGGATGATGGCGTCAACCTCACGAATGTTGGCCAGGAATTTATTGCCCAGGCCCTCGCCCTTGCTGGCGCCTTTTACAAGGCCGGCGATGTCGACAAACTCGATGATGGTGGGCAGCACGCGCTTGGGGTTCACGAGCGCTTCCAGAATCTGGAGGCGCTCGTCGGGCACGGTAATAACGCCCACGTTGGGCTCGATGGTGCAGAAGGGATAGTTGGCCGATTCGGCCTTAGCGTTGGATAACGCGTTGAAAAGCGTGGATTTGCCGACGTTCGGCAGGCCGACAATACCGCAGCGGAGGCCCATTATGTTGAGTGTTGAATTATGAGGTATGAATTATGAGTTCGCATAATCCACGGGCAAAGGTACGGCGGGCAGCGGAGCGGGGCACCAATGCAAAGCGCCGCTGCTCTTTGCCAGAACAGCGGCGCGCTACCAGTCTCTCCTCTCCAACTGCGTATCGGTATTTAGTAAGTGCTTTCGCCGAGGTCGGGAGCGGCCGGTTGGCTATCATCCGCCGGCTGCCCACCGGCGCGCGGCTGCTCACCCTCAAAGCCGGGGCGCGGGCGGTCGAGCTCGGCCACTTCTTCCTCGGTCAGCAGCTCGTCGCGCACATAGTCCACGGCATCGTGCAGCGCGTCGATAAACTTATTAAAGTCCTCTTTATAGAGAAATATTTTGTGTTTTTCGTAGCTGGCCGGGCCATCGGGGTCGGCCCCAGGGCGGCGCTTGCTTTCCGTAATGGTGAGGTAATAATCCTGGCCACGGGTAGCTTTCACATCGAAGAAATACGTGCGCTTGCCCGCCTTCATGCGGTGCGAGTAGATTTCTTCCTGGTCTTTTGAGTAGCGGTCTTCCACGAGTTGAGAAGGGGAAAGTAAGTTGATTTTTAGTTATAAGGCACTAAACTTGCGTAGGCTCAGACAAAGATAAAGGCGAAACTGCTTACCTAAACAGCGTAGCAATGTCGACGAAACTCAACTGGTGGCCGGCTTGTTTATCAGCACGTAAGATTAGTTCAGTACCGGTCTGGCTCCATCCTGACAAACTTTTCTTAGTAAACGCCGCGCTAGATTACAGTAGCCGGCTGATTGCTAATTCCCTACTCCTGCGCCACCTTTCGCTACCATGCCTGCTCCCGCCCTTGACCTCGCCGCCATCCGCTCTTTTGAAAACCTGGAGCTGCTGGCCCGGCAATTAGTCGATGGGTTTATTACCGGCCTGCACCAGTCGCCCTACCACGGCTTTTCGGTCGAGTTCTCGGAGCATCGCCTCTACAACCCCGGCGAAAGCACCCGGCATATCGACTGGAAAGTATTTGCCCGCACCGACAAGCTGTTTGTGAAGCGCTACGAGGAAGAAACCAACCTGCGCGCCCACCTGCTGCTCGATGTGAGCCCGAGTATGTATTATCCCGAGCCCGGCCACGACAAGCTGCGCTTTGCGGTGCTGGCGGCGGCCGCGCTCACCACGCTGCTGCAGCGCCAGCGCGATGCCGTGGGCCTGGTCACGTTTGCCGAAACCGTGGAGCTGCAAACTCCCGTGCGCTCGACCTCGGCCCACCGCCACACGCTGCTGCTGGCCATGCAGCAGCTACTGGCCCGCCCCGCGCCCCTGGCCGCCACCCGGCGCGCCACGGCCCGGACCGACGTGGCCGGCGTACTGCACACCATTGCGCAGCAAATACCCAAGCGGTCGCTCGTTATCGTGTTTAGCGATATGCTGGGGCGTGGCGCGGCCGAGCAGGAAGCCGCCCTGGCCGCCTTGCAGCACCTGCGCCACCAGCACCACGAGGTACTGCTGTTTCATGTGCTGGACCGCGCCACCGAGTCGGATTTCGACTTCCAGGACCGTCCTTACATTTTCGAGGATGTCGAAACGGGCCAGGAGATACGGCTGCAGCCGGCGCAGGTGCGCGCGCAGTACCGGGCGGCTATGCGCCAATTTGAGGAAGAGCTGGCCCTGCGCTGCGGGCAGCTCAAAATTGATTTTGTGCCGGTCGATGTGCGCGAGCCTTTCGACAAGGTGCTCTACGCCTACCTGGTAAAGCGGGGCAAGGCCCGGTAGGCAGCTCACCTGGCACGAACTGTTCAACGGCCGGACGCAGAATATTGTATTTTTACTATGTTATTTTACCTGCTCCCCTATCTGCTGCTTTATTTGCTGAACGTGCCGCTGGCGCTGCTCACGGCTTATATCGCCTACTCGCATGGGCAGTCGGTTGGGCGGTGGCTTGTGGTGGGGCTGGTGCTGCCCTTCGTTTCGGTTTTTCTGGCTATTGCCGTGGCCGTTCGGCACAAGCAGCGGGCGGCAGCGGCCCGGGGTGGGGCACCCGCTCCCGTGCCCCAGCCGGGCGAGTTTGAGTAGAAGGCAGCCCCACCCGTAGCTTCGCGGCAGGTTTTCACCGACCGGGCCGCCCGGCATATTACACTTTTACTATGTATCAGATTCTTCTTTTTCTTCACTCCTGGCTTCGTTGGTTTGTACTGGGCGCGGGCCTGGTGGCCGTATTTCGCGGCTACGCGGGCTGGTCGGGCCGCAAGGCCTTTGGCAAGGGCGACAATGCCTTTGGAGCCAGCTTTGTGGGCTTCATGCTGCTGCAGCTTATTATTGGGCTGGGGCTGTACTTCGGCCTGAGCCCCTACGGCCTCAAGGCCATGAAGGTAGCCGGGGCTATGAAAGACCCCACCACCCGCTTTTTCGGGATGGAGCACGTGGCCGTTATGGTGCTGGCCGTTGTGCTGGCCCAGGTAGGCCGCACACTCTCCAAAAACCGTCTTAATGATTCGCAAAAGCACAAAACTGCCTTCATTTACTACGGCATCGCCTTGCTGCTGGTGCTGCTCATGATTCCCTGGGGCATCTGGAATCCGGCCCGGCCGCTCTTCCGGTTTTAGCTTTTTTTCAGTGATTAACACGTCCGCTTTTCGCATAATGCGAGAAGCGGACATTTTTTTGGAATGCCCTAACTGTCAAGTCGGCATTGGAGCGGCAAATTTGCATTTTCCAAACGTGGCAATTCGGCTGCGCTGCTTAAATTGCGGTCGCTACGTGTTGTTGGTCCTGCCCCTATTTTTTGCCTGTGTCTACCCAGCCGAAACGCTCTTACTCTGTAGAGGAATTTTCTGAGCTAATCAATAGCCGCCTCCAACGGCTGGAACAGCAGCAGGATGCGCGCCAGCATTACGGTAGCGTGCTGGCTGCGCTGCGCCAGCAGGTAGATGCCTATCGCCAGCGCCGGAAGTGGTAAAATTGCGGTTTGTAACGGTCTACCAGCTGCCATCTTATGTTTCAGGACTTTCTTTCCAGCGCCCGTAAGCAATTTGCCTATTACAAGCTGCTTGGCGAGCAGGCAATGATGCAAGTGCCCGACGACCAGCTTTTCTGGCAGCCCAACGCCGCCAGCAACAGCATGGCGGCCATTGTAAAGCATATGTGGGGCAATATGCTATCCCGGTGGACTGATTTCCTCACTACGGACGGCGAAAAGCCGTGGCGCGACCGCGAGGCAGAATTCGACAACGACCTTCAGACGTGCGCCGCGCTGCTTCAGCGCTGGGAAGCCGGCTGGCAGTGCCTGTTTGCCGCCCTCGATACGCTGACGGAAGCCGATGGCCAGCGCATTATCTATATCCGCAACCAGGGCCATACCATTATGGAGGCCATCAACCGACAGCTGGCGCACTACCCGTACCACGTGGGGCAGTTGGTTTTTATCGGCAAGCTGCTGGTAGGCGATGCCTGGCAGTCGCTTTCTATTCCGCGCGGCAACTCCGCCGCCTTTAATGCGGAGAAATTTGCTCAGGGCCCGCACCAGGCGCATTTCACCGATGAGGTGTTGGGTCGCTAACCCTATAGCCATTGGCAAAAGGAAAGGCTGAACGCATGGGTAGCGTTCGGCCTTTCCTTTTCCTATTCAGCTGACCGGCCTATTGCCCCAGCACAATCGCAAACACCAGCGGTGCTACGATAGTCGCGTCACTTTCGATGATGAATTTCGGGGTTTTCTCGCCCAGCTTGCCCCAGGTAATTTTCTCGTTGGGCACTGCGCCCGAGTAGCTGCCGTAGGAAGTGGTTGAGTCCGAAATCTGGCAGAAATAGCCCCAGAGCGGCACCGAGTGGCGCTGCAAATCCTGGTGCAGCATGGGCACCACGCAGATGGGGAAGTCGCCGGCAATGCCGCCGCCAATCTGGAAGAAGCCCACCTTGCTCTCCTCCGTGGCCTGCTCAGTGTACCAGTCGGCCAGGTACATCATGTACTGGATGCCGGTTTTCATGGTGTGCACGTTCTTGATGTCGCCCGTAATAACGTGGCCGGCATATATATTACCCAGGGTAGAATCTTCCCAGCCGGGGCAGATGATAGGGAGGTTTTTCTCGGCGGCGGCCAGCATCCAGGAATCTTTGGGGTCAATCTGGTAGTACTGCTCCAGCTCACCCGATTTCAGAATCTGGTAGAAGAACTCGTGCGGGAAATACGCCTCACCAGCTTTGTCGGCCTGCTCCCAGAACTTCAGCACCGTGTGCTCGATACGGCGCATGGCTTCCTCTTCAGGGATGCAGGTATCGGTTACGCGGTTCATGTGGCGCTTGAGCAGGGCGTGCTCGTCGGCGGGCGTGAGGTCGCGGTAGTGCGGCACGCGCTCGTAGAAGTCGTGGGCCACCAAGTTGAAGATATCCTCTTCGAGGTTAGCGCCGGTGCAGCTGATAATCTGCACTTTATCCTGGCGAATAAGTTCGGCCAGCTGAATGCCCATTTCGGCGGTGCTCATGGCGCCGGCCAGGGTAATCATCATTTTGCCGCCTTCGGCCAAGTGCTTGTTGTAGCCATCCGCCGCGTCGATGAGCGCAGCGGCATTGAAGTGGCGGTAGTGGTGCTTGAGGAAATTGGTAATGTGCATGGTAAGGCTTACGTGCCGGTTACGACACCAAATGCGGATAAATAAATTTATTTAAACAGAAGAGGTACGCTGCTTGCTCAACTGCTGGCAGATATATTCTACTACAGTGTCAGCGGTAGTATCAGAAATTCCAGTAAGTAAAAGAAAAGGTGATTTACCAAAGGCAGACTCACAAGCTGTTAAAATGCGGCGCAACCAGAACTGGCGTTTCAGATAAGAGTCGGGGTTGCATATTAGTAATTCAACGTGTTTCGGCCAGCGCTCCGACGAGATAAATGTTTGCTCAATGTCTGACCAAGGTATTGTTCCCATCCCCCAATCTTTATTAAAAACGCCATTGTCATTAAGCACAATAAAAGGTTTGCGGTGAATTAGCTGTACGAGTCCCCAGCCAGTTATTACAGCCATTGTTCCCAGCAGTATGATTCCTAGTAAGTCTAGAATCTTTAAGTGCTTAGTTTCATGAAGAATGACAAAAGGGCCACTGGCAAAGGCAACAAACATTAGAGGCTGTAAAACAAAATACCAGCGTGAATACCTTACAATCAGTGGTTGCATAGGTGACTTATCGTCTAACCACTACTACTATTACTACGCCGGCTCGGCAATAATCAAATTGTGGTTGGTATAAATACAAATATCAGCCGCGATGTGCAGGGCATCCTCCACCATCTGGCGGGCAGTGAGATGCGGGGCGTGCTTTTTGAGGGCCAGCGCGGCGGCTTGTGCGTACATCGCGCCGCTGCCAATGGCCGCTACATCAGAATCGGGCTCCAGCACGTCGCCGGTGCCGCTGATGATGAGCAGCTCATCCTTGTCGCAGACGACCATCATGGCTTCTAACTTACGCAGGTACTGGTCTTTGCGCCAGTCTTTGGCCAGCTCGATGGCGGCGCGCTTGAGGTTGTTTCCATAGGCCGCGAGCTTTTCCTCGAAGCGGTCGAGCAGCATAAACGCATCGGCCGTGGAGCCGGCGAAGCCGGTCACGACCTTGCCGTCGTTGAGCTGCCGCACCTTGCGCACGTTGTTTTTGGCTACGTGCTTATCCATGGTGGCCTGGCCGTCGGCCCCGAGGGCAATCTGGCCGTTGTGGCGCACGCCAAGCACAGTTGTGGAGCGGATTCTCATCTTCAGTTAACAGTGAGCAGTAAACAGTGAACAGCGGGCAGTTGAAAGGACAATGAGCAATGAGCGTGACCGGATGGCCACTGCTCATTGCTCATTGTTACCTGCTCACTGCTATCAAATGAGCATCCGCATGGGGTCTTCGAGCAAGCCTTTCAGGGTTTGCAGGAAGGCTGCGCCGGTGGCGCCGTCTACCACACGGTGGTCGCAGCTCAGCGTCACCTTCATGATGTTGCCGATAGCCAGCTGACCATCTTTCACCACGGCAGTCCGCTTGATGCCGCCCACGGCCAGGATGCAGGCATCGGGCGGGTTGATGATGGCCGTGAACTCGTCGATGCCAAACATGCCCAGGTTAGATATAGTAAACGTACTACCTTCCCACTCGGCGGGTTGCAGCTTCTTGCTCTTGGCTTTGCCGGCCAGCTCTTTCACCTCGGTGGCAATCTGCGAGAGGCCTTTGCCATCGGCGCTGCGGATGACGGGCACCAGCAGGCCCTCATCGACAGCCACGGCTACGCCGATGTTGATTTGCTTATTCTGGCGAATCTTATCGCCAAGCCACGACGAGTTGATAACCGGATGCTGGCGCAGCGCCACGGCCGAAGCCTTGATAACCATGTCGTTGAACGACAGTTTTACCGGCGACAGCTCGTTCATGCGTACGCGGGCTTCCATGGCCTTGTCCATCAGAATTTCCATCGTGAGATAGAAATGCGGGGCCGTAAACAGGCTTTCCGACAGGCGCTTGGCAATCACCTTGCGCATCTGCGATACGGGCGTATCGGTGTAGGTTACTTCGGTAGCCACTGGAGCCGGGGCAGCGGCCGCTGGCTGAGGCGCTCGCTCGGGCTGAGCAGCCGGGGCCGGCGCGGCAGTGGGAGCAGCCTGGGGCTGGGTGCTTTGCAGGTCGCGGGCCACGATGCGGCCGTTTTCGCCACTGCCCTTAATCTGGCGCAGGTCAACGCCTTTGTCTTTGGCAATGCTCTTGGCCAGGGGCGAGGCAAGCAGGCGGCCGGTGCTGGCCTCGGGCTGCGAAGTGCTGGCGGCAGGCTGAGTAGCCGCCGGAGCCGCCGTTTCGGCCGGAGCCGGGGCAGCGGGCGCGGCGCCGCCGCTCTGGCCGCCCAGCAGGGCCTGCACATCAGCGCCTTCCTCCCCGATAATGGCCAGGATGCCATCTACGGCTACCGCTTCGCCTTCCTTGGGGCCGGTGTAAAGCAGAATCCCGTCTTCGTAGTTTTCCAGCTCCATCGTGGCTTTGTCAGTTTCGACTTCGGCCAGCACGTCGCCCGACTTCACCTTATCGCCTACCTTTTTGAGCCAGGCGGCAATAGTGCCTTCGGTCATTGTGTCGCTCATCTTGGGCATGCGTACCACCGTGGCTTTCTTGCCATTGGCGGGCGCGCTGGGCGCCGGGGCGACGGGTGCTGCTGCGGGAGTAGCCGCCGGCGCTGCCGCCGGCGCGGCTGCCTGGGTGGTGCTAGTACCGCTCTGGCCGTTTAGCAGGCCCGAAATATCTTCCCCTTCCTTGCCCACAATAGCCAAAACCCCATCAACCGGCACCGAGTCCTTCTCTTTAGGGCCAATGTAAAGCAGGGTGCCATCTTCGTAGTTTTCCAGCTCCATCGTGGCTTTGTCGGTTTCGACTTCGGCCAGGATATCGCCCGACTTCACTTTGTCGCCTACTTTCTTGAGCCAGGCCGCAATGACCCCTTCGGTCATCGTGTCGCTCATTTTCGGCATTTTAATAATTTCGGCCATCGGAATTGCAGGTTGGGATTGGGGGCCAAAATTAGCCGCCAAAAGGTGGGGAAACAATTCGAAAAAAGAGAGCAGTGAGTAGTGAGCGGTAAACAGCTGAGCTGGGCAGCTGAATGGCAGTCAACTGCTCACTGCTCATTACTCACTGCTCACTACCTGTTAGCCCACCGCTAAGTGACTTACGTCTAAAAAATTACGGATAGTGTAGTGTGACCCCGTGTAGTGCAGCTTGTAGAGGCAGAGGTTCTGATGCTCAAAGCCATCCATGCAGCGCAGCGGGTAGCCCAGCAGCTGGCAGAGCAGCACGCGCAGGGCCCGACCGTGCAGGCACACCAGCACCAGCTCGTCTTCGGGCCGGCTCTGCAGCAGCTCGATAAACGGGCGCTGGCGGGCCGCCACCTCGGCCGGGCTTTCCCCGCCGGGCAGGCGGGCGTGGTCGTTGCCGGTGGTCCACTCGGTCAGTACCTGAGCGTATTCGGCGTCTTCCTGGGGCGTGATGCGGGTACCTTCGCGGGTGCCCCAGCTGATTTCGTTGAGGCCGGCGTGCTGCTCGTGCAGAATTCCCGCGTCGATAAACTGCTGCACCGACTGCTGGGTGCGCCGGAGCCGGGAGGTATAAATCCGGTCGAATGGCGTGGCCTGATATGCTTGCCAGAACTGCGCGGCCTGGCGGCGGCCCCGCTCGTTGAGGTCGGAGTCGATACCACTGCCCTGCACAATGCCCTGCACGTTGAAGTCGGTCTGGCCGTGGCGAAGAAGATAGAGCTGCTGAACTGGCACGGGTAAGGAAGTCGAGTAGTTTTGCCGAACAATGCTGTAAAGTACGGGGTTTTTCAATGGGTAATGGGTAAAAAGCAAGGGGTAATGAAGGCATGTTGGCCTCCGGCCGCCCTCCCTTCCCAACCCGCCCTGTCGAATAATTACCTAGTGCCCATTACCCACTGCCTAGTATAAAAAATGACGCTTGACGACGTAAAAATCTGGGCGGCCCACCGCCCCACGCTGGCCGATGCCCTGGGTATTGAGCTGACGGCTCTCAACGACGACTACCTCGAAGGCCGGATGCCCGTCGACGGCCGCACCCACCAGCCCATGGGCCTACTGCACGGCGGGGCTTCGGTGGCGCTGGCTGAAACGCTGGGCAGCATCGGCGCGGCTACCCGCATCGACGTTACCAAGCAGGCCTGCGTAGGACTGGAAATCAACGCCAACCACATCAAGGGCGTGCGCGAGGGCTGGGTGCGCGGCCGGGCTACGGCGCTGCACGTAGGCCGTACTACGCAAGTGTGGGAAATCCGCATCACGCACGAAGAAACCGGGGCGCTGGTGTGCATCAGCCGCATCACGATGGCCGTGATTGACCTGCCCGCCGCCAGGGAGAAAAAAGCCTAATGCCAGTGACTGAACCCCGGCTCCTGCCCTGGCCGGCCGCGGCCAGCCCCGATGCGACGGCGCGGCTGCGCCACCTGGCGGCGGGAGCCCTGCGCACCGGCCGGCCGCTGGCCATCTGGCGCGAGCCGGCCAGCGAGCACCCGCGCCTGCTGGTGAGCCGCTCGCTCGAAGCCGCTTATACTGGTCTGCCGCCCGCGCTCGATACCCAGGCACCGGCAGGCTTCGCCTTCTTTCCTTTTCGCGACTCTGACCACAACCCGGCGCTTTTTCTGCCCGCCGATGTGCAGTTTGACCTCGCCCGGCCCGAGGTAGTGCGCGTGGCTCCGGCCGCCCGCGAGCTGGTGCCCAATCTTACGGCCTGGCTCAGCCTGCCCACGCCACCTGAGCTGGCCTGGCACTACAGCGCGCAGCCCGCCCCGCCCGGTACTGCCGAAGCCGACTACACGCAGCTCGTGCGCACCGGCGTGCAGGCTATTGAAGACAAGGCAGTAGTGAAAGTAGTGACGTCGCGCGTAGCGCACCGCCCGCTGCCGGCCGGCTTCGACCCGCTGGCAGCATTTGGCCAGTTGAGCCGGCAGTATCCGCGGGCATTTGTATCGCTGGTAAGCGTGCCGGGCGTGGGCACCTGGCTCGGGGCCTCGCCCGAAGTATTGGCCGAAGTCACGGCCGACGGCCATTTCCATACTATGGCCCTGGCGGGCACTCAGCCGCTGGTGCCGGGCCGCGCCCCGCAGGATGCCATCTGGCGGCAGAAGGAGATAGAGGAACAAGCATTAGTTTCACGATATATAGTAAATTGTTTTAAACAATTGCGCTTGCGCGAATACCACGAAGCCGGCCCGCGCACGGCGGTGGCCGGCCAGCTGCTGCACCTGCGCACCGACTTTGAGGTCGATTTAAAAAATGTGCCCTCGCCCTCGTCGCTGGGCACCGATATGCTGCGCCTGCTGCATCCCACCTCAGCCGTGGGCGGCATGCCGAAAGTGGCGGCGCTGGAGTTTCTGCACCGCCACGAGGGCTACGACCGGGCGTACTACAGCGGCTTTCTGGGGCCGGTAAACGTGGCCGCGCCGGGCATCTCGCGGCTCTATGTTAACCTGCGCTGCCTGCAGCTGCGGCCCGAAGAAGCCATTCTGTATGCCGGCACCGGTCTTACCGCCGACTCCGACCCGCTGCGCGAATGGCAGGAAACGGAGCTCAAGCTCCAGACCGTGGCATCCGTTATTACCCCCCCGGCTTAGCCGCTGCCTGACAACGCAAGTCCCTAGTACGTTCTACTTTTCCCTGCCTGGCCTATGCGCTTTACTACCCTGTTCCTACTACTAATTGGCTGGGTTCGGCTTGCCCAGGCCCAGCTGCCCGCGCTGTTGCAGGCGTATGCGCGCACCAGCGCCGTAACCGGCCGGGAAGCCGAAGCCAGCCGGTTTGTGCAGTCGTTGTTTAAAGCCGGCACCTTGCAGCAGGACCAGCTCGGCAACCTGGTGCTGGTGCTCGGCAGCGGCAGTCCGCGCCGCCTGTTCGTGGCCCCGCTCGACGAGCCGGGCTACGTGGTAAGTCAGATTCAGGCTGATGGCTACCTGCGCGTGGCGCCGGTGGGCGGCGGGCAGGCCGGGCCGCTGTTTCACCAGTTTCTGGAAGGCCACGACGTGCGTATCGTCAGCGGGCAGGGGGCCCGCAATGCCATTTCGTGCGTGCCTTCTTCGCACTACGACAACCTGCGGGCCGAGCCCGAAAAAAATAAGCCGCCTTTTTCGTGGCAAGCCGCGTTTCTCGATGTGGGGGCCGCCTCGGCCGCCGACGTGGCCCGGCAAGGCATTCAGCTGCTCGACCCGCTTACCCTGGAAAAAAAGCCGGTTGTGCTGGGCCAGCAGTGGGTAGCCGCACCGGCCATGAAAGCCAAAGCCGCTGCTATCGCCCTGGCCAGCGTGGCGCAAGCGCTGGCCACTGCGCCGGTACGGGGTACCGTGGTCATTGCCTGGACTACCCTGGAGCTGCTGAATGGCAAAGGGTTTGAGGCCGTAGCTAATCGCTACGGTCCCTTTGAGGAAGTGTACCGATTTGACCGCACCCTCGAAACCGAGGCTGCCGGCACCGGCCAGCTGCTGGCCGACCAGGCCCTGCCCTACTCCCTGCCGAGCCTCGTGCTGACGACGCCCGCGCGGCCCGCCCGCAAGCCCGTGCTACCCAATACGAAGCTGGCCGCCGCGCACACCTACCTGCTCGGCCTGCCCGCCCGCTACGCCAATACGCCCGTGGAGGCCGTCGCAGTGGCCGACGTGCAGCAGCTCGCGCAAGCCTGGCTGCTGGCGGCGGGTGCCCCAGCTACTACCCCGCTGGCTACCCCGGCACTTCCCGCCGCCGCTTCGGCGCCAGTGCTGCCTTCCTCCCCGGCCGCGGCTCAGCTCCTGGCCGGCCTTGTGGGCCAGTACGGCGTAAGCACGGCCGAAAAGCCGGTGCGCGACTTCATTGCCCGGCAGCTGCCGGCCTGGGCCAGGCCCGCCGTAGACCAGGCCGGCAACCTCGTGCTGACCTTTGGGCAGGGCCCGCGCCACCTCGTGTTCGTGGCCCACATGGACGAGGTCGGCTTTGTGGTCGATTCCATTCGCCCCAACGGCCGGCTGGTACTGAGTTTGAAAGGCGGTGCTTTCCCGTGGCTGTGGGAGGCGCAGCCGGCCCTGCTGCACACGCCGGGCCAGGCCGACGTGCCGGCCGTGTTTGAGCCGCGTCCGCACTACCAGCAGGCAACCAAAAGTGCCCCGAGCACGCCGCTCACCGTGTTTGCGGGCTATACCTCGGCGCAGCAGGCGCAGGCGGCAGGCATACGGGTGGGCAGCACTACCGTGACCATGCCCAAGCAGTTGCGGCCGCTGGGCCCGAACCGGGCCGCTGCGCGCGGCCTTGACGACCGCGTGGGCTGCGCGGCCCTGCTGCTGACGCTGCAACACCTCGACCCGACCAGGCTACCCTGCCGCGTTACCTACGTGTGGTCGACGGGCGAAGAAATCGGCTTGCTGGGCTCGGCCTTTGCCGCGCAGCAGCTGCAAGATGCCAATGTGGTGTATCCCATCGACACGTTTGTGTCATCCGACGCGCCGCAGGAGTCGCGGGGGTTTGGCTACTGCCCGCTTGGCCAGGGCGCCGTGATACGGGTAGTCGAAAGCATCAACTTTGCCCGGCGCGACCTGGTGCAGCACGTGCACGCCCTGGCCGACCGCCAGCACATTCCGATTCAGGAAGGCATGACGGCGGGCGGCACCGACGGCATGGAATTTATGAACTACGGCATTCCGTCGGTGCCGCTTTCCTGGCCGGGCCGCTACTCGCACTCGCCCGTCGAAGTGCTCGATTACCGCGACATGACCAGCCTGGTACGCCTGCTCGGAGCGCTGGTGCAAGGCAGCCCCGCCCTCAAAACTTCTGCTGCCGGCGCTAAGCCCAAATCGTAGCTGAGCCTCCTTTTTGTGCGTACAGGCCACTAAGCGCCGCCACCCGGCGCCTTCCGAATTATCCTAGTAGATGAACAACCAAGCCGTTTTTAACATCGCCGAAATCTGCGCCCGGCACGGAATTACCGATGTTATTTTATCGCCGGGCTCACGCTCGGCGCCGCTCACGCTGGCGTTTGCGCGGCACCCGGCCTACAGGGGCAAGCTGCGCGTTATTCCCGATGAGCGCGCCGCCGCCTTTATCGGCCTGGGCATTGCGCAGGCCACGCGCCGCACCGTGGTGCTGGTGTGTACCAGCGGCACAGCCGGCCTCAACTACGCGCCGGCCGTGGCCGAGGCTTTCTTTCAGCAAATTCCGCTGCTGGTTCTCACCGCCGACCGCCCCCCGAGTGGATTGACCAGCTCGACGGCCAGACCATCCGCCAGCGCAACCTCTACGGCGCGCACGCCAAGGGTGCCTTCGACTTTCCTGCCGACACTTCGCACGCCGATGCCAAGTGGCACGGTGAAAGAGTTATTAATGAGGCAATTAATTTGACGCAGGCTGGCCCAGCCGGGCCGGTACAGGTAAATGTGCCGCTACGCGAGCCGTTTTATCCGAAGGCGGGCGAGGAAGTGGTGTACGAGCCGGATGTGAAGATTATTCGGGATGACCGCTCGCACCATGCCCTACCCCCGGCGGAAATTCTGGAATTGCGCGAGCACTTACGCACAGCCGGGCGGGTAGTGGTAGTGGCCGGGCAGCAGGCCGCCAGTCCGGGCCTGGCAGCAGCGCTCGATGAGTTTGCGGCGGCCCGGCAAGCGGCCTTAGTAGCCGATGTCATCTCGAATCTGAGCGACGTGCGCCGCACGGTGCAGCGGCAGGATATCTTCTTAGCGGGCCTTTCCAAGGAGCAGAAAGCAGCGCTGAAGCCCGACCTGCTTATCACGTTCGGGCAATCGCTGATTTCGAAAAGCCTGAAGCTGTTTTTGCGCGACGCCGCCCCGTCGCAGCATTGGCACCTGCAGGCTTCCGGCGAAGCAGCCGATACCTTTCGCCGGCTTACGCGTATTATTCGGGTGCAGCCCGCCACGTTTTTTCAACAACTCCTGGTCTTGAAAACCGCTGACTATAACGGGTCCGGGGGTTCGAATCCCTCCTTCTCTGCGGTCGCGGAGGCAGTCGTGCCGGCGAATGTGCCCTCCGTCGCGGCGGCCTGGCAGCAAGCCGACGCGGCAGCAGCTGAATTTATGGAGCGCTACTTTGCCGGCGCAGGCCAGCCATTCAACGAGTTTTCGGCCTTTCGGCTAGCGCTGGCCGCTCTGCCCGAATCTACCGCGCTGCACCTAGCCAACAGCATGGCCGTGCGCTACGCCAATATTCTGGGCCTGCCCGCAGGCCGTCAAATCGAGGTATTCGCCAACCGGGGCACCAGCGGCATCGACGGCTGCACCAGCACGGCCGTGGGCGCGGCGCTGGCCCGGCCTGAGCGGCCGGTAGTGCTACTGACCGGCGATGTGGCGTTTTTCTACGACCGCAACGCCTTCTGGCACAACTACCCTACTCCCAACCTGCGGGTGGTGCTCTTCAACAACCACGGCGGCGGCATTTTCCGTATCATCGACGGGCCGCGCCAGCAGCCGGAGCTGGACGAGTTTTTTGAAACCACCCAAGCGCTCACGGCCGAGAACCTGTGCCGCGATTTCAGCCTGCGCTACTTCCCGGTTTCTTCTTTTGACGAACTCAATGCCGCGCTGCCGGTTTTCTTTGCAGCCGAAAGCGGCGCGGCGGTGCTCGAAGTCTTCACCGACAGCAAGACCAACGCGGCGTTTTTTGAAGAATACCGAAAAGCGGTGAAAGCTGCCTTTTAGCGCAGAGTTTCGCTAGGTTAATATGAGTTTTGCAATTTGCAAACCTTATTTAACCTAACGAAACCTTGCGGAACCTACTGTTAACCTAGCGAAACTTTGCGCTCATGACCGAACCAATCGAGTGGACCCCGATTAAGGAGTTCCAGGAAATCATTTTCTCCCAGCACGGGGGCATTGCCAAAATCAGCATTAACCGGCCGCAGGTGCACAACGCCTTCACACCGCTCACGGTGCAGGAGATGATTGAGGCAATGGACATCTGCCGCAATCGCTCCGATATCGGCGTCATCGTGTTTACGGGCGAGGGCGGCAAGGCCTTCTGCTCGGGCGGCGACCAGAGCGTGCGCGGCCACGGCGGCTACGTGGGCGCCGACACCGTACCGCGCCTCAACGTGCTCGACCTGCAGAAGATGATTCGCAGCATCCCGAAGCCGGTGATTGCGATGGTGGCGGGCTGGGCCATCGGCGGCGGCCACGTGCTGCACGTGGTCTGCGACCTGACCATCGCGGCCGACAACGCCCGCTTCGGGCAGACCGGCCCCAAGGTGGGCTCGTTTGATGGCGGCTTTGGCGCGAGCTACCTGGCCCGCATCGTAGGCCAGAAAAAAGCCCGCGAAATCTGGTTCCTGTGCGACCAGTACGACGCCCAGGAGGCGCTCGACATGGGCCTGGTAAACAAAGTAGTGCCGCTCGACAAGCTCGAAGAAACCACCGTGGCCTGGTGTCACAAAATCTTGGAAAAGAGTCCCCTGGCGCTCCGGATGCTCAAATCCTCCTTCAATGCTGAGTTGGATGGCCAGGCCGGCATTCAGGAGCTGGCCGGCAACGCCACGCTGCTCTACTACCTGAGCGAAGAGGCCAAGGAAGGCAAAAATGCGTTTATTGAAAAGCGCAAGCCCGACTTCTCGAAGTTTCCGAAGTTTCCGTAGGCATAATATATTATTTATAATATATTTATAAACCTTAGATGTTATTCTGTTACAGCAGTTTGCGCCCTGCTGTAGAGACGCAGCTTTGCGTCTCTACAGCAAGTGCCTTGTCTGAAAACCGGGATAATAGCAGAGCAGGTTAGGCCTGTTGTGGTGCTGACTTAAACCAGGGGCCTGAACCGGAAGTATAACGTTCAAACAGCACTGCCTTTTTGCACTATCCTCCATGTCTGACGACTACAAAATAAAGTGGCTGAAAAAGCCTAAAAAGCACGACTACAAGGCAGCTATTACCTACCTGAGCCTGTTATATAAAGCGGACCTAGCCAAACAGATGGTAAAGGAACTGGAAGAAACCCCCTCCTCCGATTTTCAGGCCAAGGATATCTTTCGGGCATCAGCGCTTGCAATGCTGGACACTGGCAACCGGTATGTAGAGCAGGAATACAATAAGATAACCCGTGGCGAGAAGCTGGCGCCGCTGCTGCTGGTCCGGGATAGCGCCAATACCAAGGTGACAATTGCCGACGGCTACCATCGCCTGTGCGCTGTGTATGCAGTGAATGAGGATGCCGCTATTCGCTGCAAGATTGTGTAAGGTTCAGGCTATCAAAAGAAACGCCGCGCTGCTTGTAAGCAGTGCGGCGTTTCTTTTAGGATAATCTCAGGAGGCTAAAAGCTGAAGCCCAGCGCGTGCAGGCAGGCACACCAGCTAAAGAAGAACCGCTTGTTCTCGTGCTTACGCAGCTTCTTCAAGGCTTTGGCACGCGCTTTCACAGCTGCCACAATAGGACAAGGAACAATCGTGGCCTGCACATCGCTGGCCTCGGTAGCCGGTACCGATTCGGGGGCGGAAGGCGAATAGGTTGTCATGGCGGGGCGGGTCTAATGCGTAGTAAGTATACGAGGCTTTTTTTGCAAAAGCAAGTACTCACTCACCTTTTTATTCGAAATAGCTGGCCGTGAATTGTTATTCTGCTTGCTGCCATTCTAATTTGCTGCCATGAAAAACTATTTGCTACTGGCTTTGCTCAGTATAAGCTGCTTTCATCCGGCCTTTGGGCAGCGGCCAATGGCTGCCGGCATCCCGGCGGCCCACCCGGCCTGGATACTACAGGGCAATATCTACGAGGTGAACGTGCGCCAGTACACGCCCGAAGGCACCCTGAATGCCTTTGCCAAACACCTCGACCGCCTGCAAAAAATGGGCGTCGAAACCCTGTGGTTTATGCCGCTCAATCCCATCAGCAAGGTGGCCCGCAAGGGCAGCCTGGGCAGCTACTACGCCGTGGCCGACTACACCAGGCTCAACCCCGAGTTTGGGACCATGGCCGACTGGCAGCGCCTGGTGCAGGCCGCCCACGCCAGGGGCATGAAAGTGATTATCGACTGGGTACCCAACCACACCGGCGCCGACAACCGCTGGCTGACCCAGCACCCCAATTTCTTTGTAAAGGACAAGGCTGGTCAGCCCGCCGTGGCTTTCGACTGGGCCGATACCAAGCAGCTCGACTACAAAAACCCTGAAATGCAGGACAGCATGATTGCGGCCATGCGCTACTGGGTAAAAACCAGCAACATCGACGGCTTCCGCTGCGACGTGGCCTGGAACGTGCCGGCCAGCTTCTGGCAGCGCGCCATCCCGACGCTGCGCCAGAGCAAGCCGCTGTTTATGCTGGCCGAGGGCGACAGCGCCTACCTGCCCCGCAGCGGCTTCGACGCCGTGTATCCCTGGCACATGTTTCACGCAATGGAAAAGGTAGCCGCCGGTAAGAGCCCGGCTACGGCGCTCGACAGCGTGTACCGGGGCTGGCAGGGCAGGTATCCGAAGGGCACGATTGAAATGTACTTCACCAGCAACCACGACGAAAACACTTGGAACAAAGCCGATTACGGCACGTTTCCGGGCCGGGTACACGCGCCGTTCGCGGTGTTTACGCAAACGATGGGCAACGGCGTGCCGCTCATCTACAGCGGGCAGGAAGAGCCGGTGCTGCGTCCGCTAAAGTTTTTTGATAAAGACCCGATGGCTTTCGGCAAGTATCAGCGGGCCAGGTTTTACAAGACGCTGCTGGCCCTGCGCCAGCGCAACCCGGCCCTAGCGGCCGATGCCTCGTTTCGCAAGGTGAGCGTGGGCGACGACCGGGCCGTGTATGCCTACGTGCGCGAAAAAGCCGGCAAAAAGGTATTGGTCATTTTGAACTTATCAAACAAGGCCCAGACTATCAGCGTGAAGGAAAAAGCCTTGCTGGGCAAGCCCTCTAACCTGTTCAGGTACGCCACTGAGCCGCTCACGAGCAAGCCGTGGAAGATGGAGCCCTGGGGCTACGTGGTGTATGAGTATGGACGGTAGCAGGAACGATTTAGCTGCCGGCACGTATTTTTCGGGTATGAAAACACTCACCATCGACTTACCGCAGGAGTTTACTCCCCAGCAGGAGCACGACCTGAAAATGGAGCTGGCCGGTACGCTCTACACGAAGGGCCTGCTTTCGACCAGCGAGGCAGCAGCGCTAGTGGGTATCGGTCGGGGCGAGTTTATCACGCAAATGGGTCAGTACGGATATTCCATTCTAGCCAGTTACACCGAAGCTGACCTTGAACACGACCTCACCGCCATCCATCATTATTTCGGACACCAGTTGCCTGATGCTACTCAGTAAAATTGGGCAGCTGGAATTACTGAGCAGGTTGTTTCAACAGTGTTTTATTACTCCGGTAGTAGCGAAAGAATTTGGGATGCCACTCCCGGAATGGCTACACGTAAAATCTCCTTTGCGCGAGCTACCGCTTGCTTTAGTGACGCATCAGCACCATGCAGGCGAGCGCAGTGCCCTGGCATTGGCTCAGGAAATACCAGGTAGTCTGCTGGTTTTGGACGACGCGCCCGCCCGACAGCTGGCGGCGTTACTACACCTGACTTTCACGGGTACGGTCGGTATTCTCATTTTGGCAAAAGCACGGGGTAGGCTACCGCTGTTGCGCCGGGTGCTCGCCGAGCTACGGGCGGCTGGTATGTGGCTAGCCGAATCCGTAGTCGAGCGCGCTTGCCGTGAGGCAGGCGAATAACTTTGCCCCCATGTCCTCCCCCAACCTCCCCACCTCGCTCCTGCTCAACGGCCGCGAGTTCAGCTACGCAAGTATTCAGCAGACGCCCAACCCGCACACTGCCCTCAATGGCTACGAGGCCAAGGTGCTGGAGCTGCTGCGCCAGTGGCTGACGGGGGCCCAGGAGTTTGGGCTGCGCACCTCGGGCAGCACCGGGCAGCCGCAGCTGATTGTGCTGAAGCGCCGCCAGCTGGCTGCCTCGGCCCGGCGCACCGGCGACTACTTCGACCTCGGGCCGGGCGACCGGGCACTGGTCTGCCTCAACTGCGAGTTTATCGGCGGCAAGATGATGCTGGTGCGCGGCCTGGAGCGCCACATGCACCTGACCGTCGTGGAGCCGCACGCCGACCCGTTTGACTTCGTGCCGGCCGGGGCCGAGTTCGATTTTGCGGCCTTTGTGCCCTTGCAGCTGCGGGCGGTGCTAGCCGCCGGCCGGGCCGGCCGGCTCAATAAGATGCGGGCCATTCTGGTGGGCGGCGCGGGCGTCGAGCCGAGCTTGCTGACGGAAATCCAGAAGCTGAAAGTGCCGGTGTACCTGACGTATGGCATGACCGAAACGGCCTCGCACATGGCCCTGCGCCGGCTCAATGGCCCCGACGCCGGCCCGCACTACCGCGTGCTGCCGGGCCTGCACCTGGGCCAGGACGAGCGCGGCTGCCTCACGGTGCGCGGCGACGTGACCGACGACCAGCTTATCGTGACCAACGACCGCATCGAGCTGCTTGACAAGCACACCTTCGACTGGCTGGGGCGGGTCGATTTTGTGATAAACTCGGGCGGCGTGAAGGTGCAGGCCGAAAAAGTGGAGCAGGTGCTCGACGTGGCCCTGGCCGAGCTGGGGCAGTCGCGCCGCGCCTTCGTGGCCGGCCGGCCCGACGAGCGCTTCGGCCAGGCCGTGACGGCCTACGTGGAGGGCGAAGCGCTGCCCGCCGCCGCCGAAAAGCGCCTGCTGAGCCTGCTCGGCACCCGCCTCGCTAAGTATGAGGTACCCAAGAGCGTGGTGTACGTGCCGGCCTTTAAAGCAACGGCCTCGGGCAAGCTCGACCGGGCCGCTACGCTGCGGGGCGTGGAGAGCCCGCGCCGCGACCAGTAAGTCGGCCCGATGAATATAGAGAAAATACTATTTAACACACTCCTTATCGTGCCCGCGCTGCTGGTCGGCGCACGCCGGGCCTCAGCCCAAACCCCGGCCGACTCGACCCGCGCGGCGCCTGCGACTACGACCGCGCCGGTAGTGGCGGCCAGCACCAACGCGGCGGGTGGCCTGCCGTCGTCGGAGTTTGAAACCTATAACGTGAGTGGCCGGGGCATCCGCTACACGGCGGCGCTCACGGGCATTTACAGCACGGGCACGGTAGAGCGCGTGTACCTTACCACCAGCCACACCGGCAACCTGGCGCTCGGCAGGCACTGGCTGCTGCCGGCGGCGCTCAACTTCAGCTACGGCAAGCAGGACGGCGCCCTACGCGAGCGCGAGCTACTGGGCCTGCTGACCCCTGCTTACAAGCGGGGCCGCCTGAAGTACTATGCCCTGGCCGAAGGCGAGCAGAGCAACCTGCGCGCCATTGCGCGGCGGCTGGTGGGCGGCGTGGGCGCGGGCTATCAGCTCTACCTCGATACGCTGCGCAATGAGGTCAGTGTCAGCCAGTTTTTTCTGTATGAGCACACGCAGTACCTCGCAGGACTGCTACGCGAGGTGCCGCGCGCTTCTACCCGCCTCAAGCTGCGCCTGAGCAAGGGGCCGGTGGTGTTTACGTCGCTGACCTTTTACCAGCCCTCGCTGCAGGATTTTGCCAACGACTACCGCCTCAACTCGACCAGCAGCCTGAGCTTCAGCGTGAGCCGGCACCTGGCCCTGACGGCCGCCTACACATACTCCTACGAAAGCGTGGCGGTGGAGAATCGCAGCTCACTCAATACCAACCTGACCGTAGGCTTTACCTATTCGACTGGTAAATAGGCTATTGGGGCTATTGCACTTCCTGCTGCCTGGTATAGCCGGCCAGGAAGCGTTAACGGCGGTGGTGCTTTGAGTGGTGCGCGTGCAGGCCTTCCTGCGTAAAAAGCGGCTTATGCTGGCGCACGGTGCGCACCAGCGGCCCCAGCAACACCTTGGCCCTGAAGTAGAAGACAGGGCCGCTTAGCTCACTGCGAATTGGCTGGGGCACAAAAACCGGCTGTCGCCAGCCGGCGCCGGCCCCCAGACTCACCCACGGGAAGAGCCGCATCTGGGCCGCGACCGAGGGTTCGAGCAGGCCAATGAGGTCGCGCGGGGTGGTGTCGCTCACGTTGTCGTCGTTCTGGTAAAGCACGTACGCTGAGCCCAGGCCCATTTGCAGGCTGCCACTCAGCTCCCAGCGGGGATTCTCAAGTATGGCATACTCGCCGTACAGGGCCAGGTAGCGAAAGCGCAGCTGCGCATTAGCGGTATCGGCCGCATTATCGGGCAGCTCGCGCACGGTGGGGATACCCGAGCTCAAAAAATAGACGGCCGCGCCGGTACGCACCCGCCCGCGCCACTCAAGCCCCAGCTTGAGGCCGCTGATAGTGCAAAAGTGGCTGTTGATGATGGAGTAGCGCGAGTCGTACTGCACCACCAGGCGCCGCCGGGCAAAAAGCGGGGCGGGCCGCAGCGAATCGGCCGGGGCCGGGGCCGCCCGAGCCAGGCCGGCGGCCAGCAGCAGAACGGCCAGGAGCACGGGCAATCGACTTAAGGTAGTACTATAAATAAGCAAATAAGTTAACAGTTACACGCAGCCCTTACGCAAGGCATGGCCATGCTGTTGTAACTAAATAATCAGTAGGCACTTCTATACCCGGCAGGGCTAAGGTTGCAGGGCCTGCTCAAGGGCATTGTCAATAGCCGGGCTGGTAGAAGGCCGGGGCGGGTTGTTGGAGATGAGGCGGCCATCGCGCCCGATAAGCCAATAGCTCGGAATGGACTGTACGCTAAATGCCCGGGCAGACGGTCCGTCAAATGCTCCGCCATCGTGCAGTTCTACCGCGTTGGGAGTAGCCACCATTTTGGTAGTGAGATATTTCTGCCAGTCGGCCGCCTTGGCATCGAGCGACACATAGAGGAACACTATATCTCGCCCCGCGAATTTACGACGAAGCTCCAGGCTGGCGGGCATCTCGGCCAGGCAGGGCCCGCACCAGGTAGCCCAGAAATCGAGGTACACCACTTTTCCCCGCAGCTCGCTCAGGGCTACTTTTTTGCCGCTGGCATCGGTGAGCGTAAAGTCGGGAGCGGGCTGGCCGTTGGCCAGGGCCAGGTGGGCGCGCACGGCCCGGCGCAGGTCGCGGGCAATGGTTGAGTCGTGGTTATGGGCCTGAAAATCGGGCAGCAGCGGCCGGATATCGGTATGCTCCGACTCCACCTTGCCCATCAGGTACTGCCCTACCGCCACATCGCGCACGCGGCCATCGCCCAGCGCATCGGTGGCCCGCTGGTAGAGGCGGCGGCCGGCGTCGGGGCCAGCCGGCAGGTTGCCGGCCTCGTCGTTGAGCTGGGTGAAGCCATACGTCATGAGCAGGCTCTGAAACGCATTCTGAGTAAGGGCCGAATCCTGGCGGTCGAGCTGCAGCTCGCGCAGAAAATCGTAGTAATTCACCGGTAGCGTGGCGTAGCCATCGCGCCGGCGCTCGGCCGATTGGCGCGACGTGTAGCTCAGCAGCGTGCTGGCCCACTCGTAGGTGATGGCCTGCTGCTGCTGGCGCACAAACGCGGGCGGCAAGGGCCGGGCGGCCGCGTAGGCTGTGAGGGCTGCCAGGCGCTGCTGGCGGTAGGTATCGGCGGCACTGCGCAGGGCGGCGGCGCTCAGGTGAGCGGCCTGGGCATCGGGAGCCCGGCCGGCCTCGTCGTCGAGGCTGGCAACCAGGTTGCTCTGGGCCAGGTAGTTATTCGCACTGGCCCCACGCCCGGCAAATGCCAGGGTTTGGTCGAGGCGCGCCGGGTTAAAGGTCAGGCGCAGCGCATCGCCGGGGGTAAGGTATAGGGTAGCGTACTCGTTATTATAACCCAGGCGGGCTTCGGTAGGAGCAGCCAGCCGGGGCAGCACCAGCCGAAAATCGCCGGTCGGGCTCAGCGTCGCCTCCAGGGTTTGGGTAAGGTGCCCCCGCCAGTCGGGCCCATAGCTCAGGGTAATTACCCTGGCGGGCGCCTTATCGAGGTGGCCGCTCACCACTACGCCCGCCCCGACGGGCTCGGGCGTGGACGACCGAAATGCCGGGGCCTTAAAGGGAGGCGGCGCGGGGTGCCGTGCCTGCGCGCCGGCTACCAGCGGCAGCGCCGCCAGGGCCAGCACCAGCCGAAAACGGCCCAGTATCTCTAAAAAAAACCGGCCCCGCCGGGCCGCGCGTTGTCTCAAAACCAGCATAGCATCTACCGGCTTGCCTGACCCTGACCGGGCTGCAAATATAGCCTCTTACCCGCCAGCGCTTCACCCCGGTGCCCGGCCGCTTCACGGGCCCGAAGCGCCGCTTCACCCCGAAACCGCTGCTACCCCAGTGGGGGCAAACGCTATTTTTGAGGCACCTACTCACTTGCTCTGCCTCATGCTGTTGACTCCTGACTTATTATTCTCAATTGCCAACCCGCTGGCCCTGCTGGGCTGGGCGATGCTGGTGCTGGCCCCCGGCTGGCGATTCACCAGGATGCTGGTGCTCAGTGGGGTATGGTCGCTGGGGCTGGCTGCAATTTACGCCGGGCTCATCACCGCACACTACCTGGGGGCGCACGGCGGCGCGAGTGGCTTCGGCTCGCTGGCGCAGGTGGCGGCGTTGTTTCAGGACCCCTGGGCGCTGCTGGCGGGCTGGGTGCACTACCTGTGCTTCGACCTGTTTACGGGGGCCTGGGAAGTGCGCGATGCCCAGCGACGAGGCGTGCCGCACGCCGCCCTGGTGCCCGCCCTGGCGCTCACCTTTTTGTTCGGGCCGGTGGGGCTGCTGGGCTACTTCGGGGTGCGCCGCCTTTTCGGACAAAAACCATTTCCTCAACCCGCTATCATTCAAACATATGAAAACCCTCTCGCTCGCTGATTTCAGCTCGAACGCCCCTGGCCCGGCCGCCGCGCCCGGCCTGGGCCAGCGCCTGGCCGAGACCCTGCGCGTGCTGCACCGCGTCAACCAGCCGCTGGCTTACACGGGCTGGCTGAACGTGGGGCTGGCCGCGCTGGCGCTGGCCCTGCTGCCCCTCGACCACCGCCACGTTACCGGCGCGCTGGTGTGGGTGAAGCCGCTTAAGTTTTCGCTTTCCATCGTGGCCTATACCTGGACGCTGGCCTGGCTGCTGGCCGACCTGCCCGCGCCCACCCAACGGGCGGTGCGCCGCCTCAGCGGCGGCGTGGCCCTGAGCATGGTGGTTGAGCAGGCGGTTATTTTCATCCAGGCCGGGCGCGGCACTACCTCGCACTACAACGTGAGCAGCCCGCTCAACGGCGTGCTCTTCGGGCTGATGGGGGTGTTTATCGTAGTCAATACGGCCATGACCAGCTGGGCGCTGTACCTGGCCTGGCGCTACCGCCCCCACGGCCCGGCCGGCTACGTGTGGGGCCTGCGCCTGGGGCTACTGGTGTTTCTGGTGGGCTCAGTGCTCGGGGGTTTTATGATTCACAATCAGCAGCATACCGTAGGCGCCCCCGACGGTGGCCCCGGCCTGCCGGGCCTGGGCTGGAGCACCGCGGCCGGCGACCTGCGCATCGCGCATTTCCTGGGCATGCACGCTTTGCAGGCGCTGCCGCTGCTGGGCTGGGCGCTGAGCCGCCAAGTGCCGCGCCGGGCCGCCTTGCTTACCTGGCTGGGCGCGGCCGTTTACACCGCCGCGGTGGGCGGGCTGCTGCTGCAAGCGCTGGCGGGCCGGCCGCTGCTCTAGCGCTGGGCCGGCCACTTACCCCGACCTTCGCGGCGATGAACAACCGGCAGTTTTTGCGCGTAGGTATCTTACTAGTGGCGGCGCTGGAGCTGGTGCCGCGCGGTATATTCGAGGTGCCGCTGGGCCGGTACTGGCTGGTGGCCTATGGTATCTCGCTCACGTTCACGCTGGCGCTGTGGCTTGGTAACGTGGCGCTGTGGCGCCGGCTGCTGCGGCGCTGGCCCCAGGCGCGCGACACAGCCCACCGCCTGTGGTGGCTGGCGGCCGGGTCGGTGGGCTACACGCTACTCGTGACGCTGGCCCTCGGCGCGGGCCTGGGGGCGCTGCAGGGCTACCACCTACAGTTGCCCCAGGCCCTGCGCGAAACGGGCCTCAACTTGGTTTCGACTCTTATCGTGCTGCTCGTGTACGAAAGCCGGCACTTGTTTGAGCAATGGAAAGCCAACCTGCACCGGGCCGAGCAGCTAACCCAGGCCCGCACCCAGGCCCAGCTCGATGCGCTGGCCCGGCAGGTCGACCCGCACTTTCTCTTTAACTCGCTCAATACCCTGGCCGCCCTCATCGAGCCGGATAATGAGTCGGCCCAGCGCTACGTGGAGGGCCTGGCCGACGTGTACCGCTACGTGCTGCTGAGCCGCGAGCGCCCCACCGTGCCGCTGGCCGAGGAGCTGGCGTTCGTGCAGACCTACGTGGCGCTGCAAAAAGTGCGGTTTCGGGACAACGTGCGGGTAAGATACGAGATTGCCGACGCTGCGCTGGCGGGCCACGTGGCCCCGCTCAGCGTGCAGGTGCTGGTCGAGAACGCGCTTAAGCACAACGAAGCCTCGCAGGCCCGGCCGCTGCACCTGCGCCTCGTGGCCGACGCGGCCAGCCTGCGCGTCGAGAACGACTGGCAGCCCCGCGCTGCCGGCCTGGCGCCCGGCACCGGCACGGGCCTGGCCAACGTGCGCCAGCGCTACGCGCTGCTGGGCGTAGCGCAGCCGGTGCGCGTGGAGCAGACGGCGGACCAGTTTGCCGTAACCTTGCCGCTGCTTTCCGCCCGCCTGCCCCATGCCTGAGCTGCGCATCCTGATTCTCGAAGACGAGTACCCGGCCGCCGAGCGCCTCCAGCGGCTACTGAGCCAGGCCGCGCCCACGGCCCAGGTGCTGGCCGTGCTCGATACCGTGGCCGGGGCGCTGACCTGGCTCGACACGCATCCCGCGCCCGACCTCATCCTCAGTGATATCCAGCTGGCCGACGGCCTCAGTCTCGACGTCTTTGCCCAGACCGTGGTACGCAGCCCGGTCATCTTCACCACGGCCTACGACCAGTACGCGCTGCAAGCCTTCCGAACCAACAGCATCGACTATATACTAAAACCATTAAAGCTGCCCGAGCTGCAAGCGGCTCTTGCCAAGCTACAAGCCATGCGGTATGAGCGGCCCGCCGTGCCGGCCGCCGCTCCAAGCTCAACTTCTAACTCAGAATTCATCACTCATAACTTTTCCATTGAGCGCCTGCTCGATGCGCTGCCCCGGCCCCAGCAGCCTTACAAGGCGCGCTTTCTGGTGCGCCAGGGCGAAAGCCTGCTGCCGCTGCCCACCGCCGAGGCGGCCTGGTTCTGGAGCCGCCACGAAACCGTGACGCTGGCCACCCACGATGGCCGCCGCTTCGTGGTCGACTACACCCTGGAGCAGTTGGAGCGGTTGCTCGACCCGGCCCAGTTTTTCCGGCTCAACCGCCAGCTCATTGCCCAGCTGCCGGCCGTGCGCCGGCTGGTGCCGCACTTCGGCGGCAAGCTGCTGGTGGAGCTGCACCCCGCGCCGGCCGACGAGATACTGGTGAGCAAGGAGCGCGCCGGCGCCGTAAAAAGCTGGCTCGAAGGCTGAGTTTTCCCGTATCTTGTTGCCTTAACTGCCCGCCGCTATGGACGTCATCAAGTTGAAAACCCCGGTGCTGGACCGCCTCACCGATGAGGAGTTTTTCGAGTTCTGTCAGGACCACCGCGACCTGCGCATCGAGCGCGATTCCGCCCATCAAATCACCATTATGCCCCCCGCCAGCTCCGAAACCGGCGCTACCAACAGCGAGTTATCGCGCCAGCTTGCTAATTGGAATGTTGAACATAGGCTGGGCCTCACCTTCGACTCATCGGCCGGTTGCACGCTTTCGACCGGGGCCATGCTCTCGCCCGATGCCAGCTGGATTGCCCGGGCGCGCTGGGATGCGCTGAGTGCCGCCGACCGGCGCGGCTTCGCCCGCATCTGCCCCGATTTTGTAGTCGAGCTGCTTTCCCCCTCCGACCGCCTCACCGATACCATGCGCAAGCTGGAGCAGTGGCTCGAAGCGGGCGCCCGGCTGGGCTGGCTGCTGGTACCGGCCAGCGAATCGGCCTACATTTTTGAGCCCGGCCAGCCCGTACGCCCGGTCGTCGGCTTCGATCAGCTGCTGAGCGCCGAGCCCGTCCTGCCCGGCTTCGCCCTGGAGCTGCGCCGCCTGCGACAACAGTAAATCAGTGAATAGTGAGCAGTGAACAATTCACTGCTCACTATTCACTGATTTCCCTACCTGTCCAGCCAGCTTTTAAATACGCTTACCTTTTCGCGGCTCACCAAAATGGGGCCTTCGCTCTCGGGTGGAGCCGGCTTGAGCACGGTTTGCAGCCGCGAGCTGGCGTAGTGAATAATGTCGTGAATAGCAGCCTGCCGAGCCAGGTAGGCGCGGTTGAGGCGAAAAAACTGGGTTGGGTCGAGCAGGCTTTCGAGCTGCTCCATCGTGTAGTCGACCACGTACTTGCGGCCGTCGGTGCTTTGCAGAAGCGTCGTTTTTTCGAGGCTGAAAAAGTACGCCACCTGCTCGACGGGCACCACCTTGAGGTGCTCGCCCACCCGCACCACGAACTGCGTTTTGTAGCTGGGCGCGGGCTGGCGCAGCTGCTGCACCAGCTCGGCCAGGGTGGCGGCGTCGAGCGCGGGCGCCGGCACTGCGCCGGGCGCCGGGGCCAGCCGGGCGCGCAACTTGGCGATGGCGCCGCGCAGCTCCTCTTCATCAATGGGCTTGAGCAGGTAATCGACGCTGTTGACCTTGAAGGCCCGCAGCGCATACTGGTCGTAGGCGGTGGTGAAGATGACCGGGCAGGTGATTTTCACTTGCTCAAACAGTTCAAAGCTGAGGCCGTCGGCCAGGTGAATATCCAGGAACAGCACGTCGGGCGCGGGGCCGGCTTGCAGCAGCGCCACGGCCTGCGCCACCGACTCGGCCGGGCCGAGTAGCTCGAACGCCTCAGGCAGCTTTTGCAGCAGATTGCTTAGCCGCCGGGCCGCCAGTGGCTCATCTTCAACGAGTAAGGCTTGGAGCATACGTAAAATTAAAGCGTAAGTAATGGCAACGCAACCACGAACTCCCCGCCTACCGGCCCGGCCACTACCGGGCGCGGCGTGAGGAAGGCGTAGCGGGCGCGCAGGTTGGCCAGGCCGCGGCCCGAGGCTTCATCGGCCGCCAGGCGGCGGGGACGCAGGGTATTGCGCACGGTGAGCGTGGCCGCGGCGGCGTCCACGGCTACGTGCAGGCGCAGCGGGTCGGCCTGGTAGGCGGTGTTGTGCTTGAGGGCGTTTTCGAGCAGCAGCTGCAGGGCCAGCGGTGGCAGGTAAAAGCCGGCAGCGGCCTGCTGGCCGCTAAACTCCACTTGCAGGGCGGCGGCGAGCCGGGTTTTTTGCAGAAAAATATAGGATTCGGCGAATATTAACTCCTCACCGAGCGGCACCAGCTCCTGGCTCTGGCTGTCGAGCACGTAGCGGTACACGCTGCTGAGCTGCCGGATGAAGCGCACCGCGCGGGTCGGGTCTTCCTCGACCAGGCTGGTGAGGGCGTTGAGCGAGTTGAAGAGAAAGTGCGGGTCGACCTGCCGGCGCAGCGAGTCGAGGCGGGCCACGGCGGTTTCCTTTTCGAGGCGCTCGGCCCGCACGGCGGCGGCCTGCCAGTTTCGCAAAAAAATGCTGGAATGAAAGCCCAGCGAAATCACGCTGGTGATAACCAGCGGAAACCAGAAATTCCAGAACCAGCTGATGCGAAACAGCAGCGCGTGATGCGACAGCTGCCAGATAGCTACCGTGAGGCCATCGACGGCCCCAATAATTGTTGCCGATACAAGCGGCGTAAGCAAGAGCGAGAGCCAGAGGCGCTTGGTGGGCTCTTTGGTCCAGCTTACGCGCAGGCTCAGCCAATCGGCCAGCAGGCTGTTGCCCACGCCCAGCCCGGCCGCGAATAAGTAGGCATACCCAAAGTTCAAGGCCAGCGCCAGCGGGTTGCGCCAGTCGGGGCCGCTGGTTATAAAAGCTACGCTGACCGCCACGGGCACCATGTACAGCAGTATGCGGCGCAGCTCCGCCGCCTGCCAGAGCCCGCCGGGCTTAGCCGTAGCGCAGGCCGCCGATTCGGGTACGGGGACAGAGAGGTTCATTTATATCCAAAAAGCAAGGGCGAAATCTACAAAACAACCACGCGAAGCCCCGTGGCCTCGCGTGGTTTTCAGATTAGCTAATGAGTTGCTGGTAGCGCAGTAGCGGCTGTTTCGTACTGCCTGAGCCGGCCAAGCACCTGGCTTTGGCCCCAGCTGGGCACCAGGGCACTAGCCGGCTGAAAGGCCGCAAAGCGCGCTTTCGCCGCTTCGTAGAGCGGCCGGGCAGCCTCCGGGCCACCGCCAAACATAGCCGGCGTGTAATATACGTTGTTAGCCGCCACGAGGTAAGGGCGCGGGTTGGCGGGGTTTAGCTTTTCGGCCTGGGCCACGGTTTCGGCCACCATTGCCGAGTATTTCCGGGCCCGCTGCTGGGGCGCAATGCCCAGCCGGGCCTGATACACATAGGCTTGCAGCGTCAGCAGCTCCGACTCGTCGCCGCCCAGCTTGCGGGCCTGGGCCAAAGCCGCCTCGGCCTGGTCAAGGGTCTTGTCTTTGGCATCCGCGTCTTCCTTACTTTGAAAAACGTTGATAAGCAGCGCGTAAGCCTGGTAATAGCGCGGCAGCCAGTCGGCCGGGGCCGCCGCTGCGGCGCGCTCCAGCTTATTGGCCAGGCCTTTGAGCGTGGCCGCATCGCCGGTGTTCATTACCTCGGTAATGGTTGCGCCGAGCAGGTCGGCGTAGCCGGCGGGGGCCGCAGCCTGAGCCACTGGGGCAGCGGGAGTAGTCTGGGCAGCGGCGCAGTAGCTGGCGGCGGCAAAGGCGAGGGTAAGCAGCGACTTTTTCATGGCGATGACGGGGTGAAGAAAGCGAGAAAAGGCAGGTGAGGTGATTGATGGCTCAAAGGTGGCCGGCCGCGCCGCGCGCCCAAAACCGGGGTTGCCGAAGCGGCAAAAACCCGGACTGAAGCGCGGCAAAACGCGACTGGGCGGCAACGGCTGGGCGGGCCATTAGTCGGGCGCAACCGACGTATCGCCGGGAGCCTTTTTATTAATCGAGATAAACACGGCGGCCACCAGCATTTGCGGAGCCAGCAGGCGGGTAGGCACGCCGGGGTAGTGGCCGGCGGCATCGGGCGCAGCGGCGTAGCGGCAGCCGAATATATTGTCGCGGTTCAGCACATTGCTGACGCCCAGGTACACGATGGTATACTGCCCGGCCAGGTGCGTGAGGTAGCTCAGGCTGAGGTCGAGGGTCTGGAAGCTGGGCGTGCGGCCCTGGTTGTAGCCGGGCAGGTTGGGGTTGTAGTAGGCGCGGGGGCTGCCGTAGCTGTAGGTAGCGCCCACTTGCGTGTGCAGCTGGGCCAGCCAGTACTTGCCCACCAGGCTAAGGTTGTGGGTGGCGGCGAAGGTGGGCACGGCCGGGGCCAGGTCGGCCCGAAACTGGCGGCGGGTAGCGAGCAGGCCGTAGCTCACCCAAAAGTCTACCTTCTTGAAGGTCTGGTAGCGGTCGCGGTAAAAGAGGTCGAGCCCGCGGGCGTAGCCGCCGCCCGTGTTGGCATAAGCCGCCGCATTCAACGGAGTAGCGCCATCGAAGCGCACCAGCTTTTGGTAATCCTTATAATACAGCTCGGCGCGCAGGGTGCGGTCGCGGGCCATATATTGATAACTTACTATGTAATGAGCCGCCTGCTCGAAGCGCAGGTCGGGGCGCACGCGCAGCAGGTCGTTGGTGGGGCTTTGGTAAAACAGCCCGCCGGCGGCCGAGAGCTGGCTGTCCGCCCCGAGCTGCCAGGCCAGGGCCAGGCGCGGGGCCAGGTTGGCCCGGCCGAGCAGGGCCGAATACTCGCCGCGCAGCCCCACCCGCGCCGTGATGCGCGGGGCCAGGCTCAGGTCGCTTTCCCCAAACAAAGCGGTGCGTTTTTCCAGAAAGCCCGGCGTATAGCTGGCCGAGTCGGGCGCGGCCTGGTAGGTAAGGCCGTAGCGCTGCAAAGTGGTTTCGGCCCCAAGCTTAAAGTTGAACCAGGTGCTGGCCGAGTCGTTGGTGAGCACCAGGCGGCCGGTGGCGGTCTGCTCCAGCTCGTCGATGCGCTGGGGCTCGGGCCGCGTAGTGTTGCGCTCGCGGCCCAGCGCCAGGCCGGTGTTCAGGCTCCAGCCCCGGCGCAGGGCAGTGCGGTAAGTGGTATTGAGGGCAAAATTGTCGTTGCGCAGGCCGGTAAGGCGGCCATTGGCCGCGTAAGCGGCTTCGGGGTCGGGCTGGCGCACGGCTACCTGCTGGCTGCTGAACGTAGCGTAAGCTTTCAACATGCCGGTTTCGCCGATACGATGAGCCAGGCGCAGTGAGCCGCCGAGGCGCTCGGGGGCCCGCTCCCAGCGGTTATCGGAACTGGTGAGGCCGTAGTAGGGCGCCAGGTTCGTGTAATCGACCGTGGCCGAGGCGGAGGTGCGGTCCCAGCGCCGGGTGCGCGAAAGGCTGCCGCCCACGCTCAGCAGCGAGATACCGGTCTGGGTTTCGGGGTCGAGGTCGATGGAGCTCAGCCCCACCACTGCGCTCAGCGCCTGCCCGTACTCGGCCGAGTAGCCGCCGGTACTGAACATGGTGCCTTTAAACAGTGCCGGCGAAAACCGGCCCCGCGCCGGTGCGCCGCTCACGGCCCCGCCGTAGGGGCTTTGCACGGGCAGGCCATCCAGGTAGGTGCGGGTTTCGGAGGCCGCGCCGCCGCGCACGAATAGTTTGCCTTCCTCGCCCACCCGCGTGGTGCCGGGCAGGGTATTAAGCGCCGTGGCAATGTCGGCCATCGCCCCGGCCGTGGTCAGAATGTCGAGCGGCTTGAGGGCAGCCGAGCGCTTTTCATCGCTGGCCTCGAAGGCCCCGGCCGTAATAACGACCGCGCCCAGCGAGGCCCGGCTTTCGCGCAGGCGGCGGGCGGGCAGCACCAGCGGACCGCCGCCGGCGGGCAGAGCCAGGGGCGTTTCCTGTAGCTCGTAGCCAATGAGCGTAATAACCAGCGGCAAGGTGCCGGTGGCGTTGGTAGCAAAGCTAAACCGGCCCAGCGAGTCGGTGGTAGCGCCATCAAAGGTGGTTTTGAGAAAGACATTGGCTCCCGGCAGCGGGCGGCCCGCCGCGTCGAGCACCAGGCCGCTGAGGCGGGTAGCGGCCGAAAAAGTAGTAGGGGCAGGCGCTTGGGCCAGCGCAGCCAGCGGCATGTTCAGGGTAAGCAGGGCGGCAAGGAGCGGGGTTTTCATGGGGCTGGCAAGGGAGGCGATTGACTGGCCCAAAGGTGCCCGTCCCGGCCGGCGGCTTTCAAGTAAAAGTGCCCGAAACAGCAAAAGCTAAGGCTGAACCGTTGGCAGAGGTGGTTGGCCGAAAACGCACAACACCCGCCCACTCCTGCCGTTTAGGGCCCGTGTGCTTAACTTTCGGCACGCTTACTTCTTCGGCTCGCTTACTTTTCTGCCCCATGCCCGCCCCTGTTCTGCCCGTCGATTATCAACAGCTTTTTCGGGCGCTGCCCGGTCTCTATCTCCTGCTTGCCCCCGATGGCACGGTACTGGACAATTCAGACCAGCACGTTGCCTCTGCCCTGGCCCCGCGTTCCCAAACGCTGGGCCGCAATATTTTCGACGCTTACCCATCCGACCCCCGTAGCCAGGAGGAGTTATTTCAAAGCCAGGAGAAAGTTCGCCAAACGCGGCAGGCTGATACGATGCCGCTCATACGCTACGACCTTGATGGGCCGAACGGGCGCGAAGAGCGCTACTGGCAGCTAACCCACCATCCTATTCTGGATGACCAGGGAAACCTGCTCTATATTCTGCAAACTCCCCAGGACGTGACCCAGCAGCATATCGCTGCCCAGGCCACCGCCGAGGCTCAGCAGCAGCTGGTCGATGAGCAGGAGCGTACCCGCTTTGTGCTGGCCAACCTGCCGGTGCTTATCTGGACGGCTACGCCCGATGGACAACGCGACTTTTTTAACCCCCGCTGGTTGAATTTTACGGGCAAGGAGCTGGCCGAACAGCAAGGCTACCAGTGGCTGAACGACCTTCACCCCGACGACCAGGAGCGGGTGCGTACCCAGTGGCAGCAGGCTGTGGAAAATGGCACCCCTTACCAGGTAGAATACCGCCTGCGCCGCCACGATGGCCAGTACCGCTGGATACTGTCACGGGCCCAGGCCCGCCGCGACGCCAACGGCCAGATTAGCATGTGGGTGGGTGGGGCTACCGACATTCATGACCAGAAAATGCTGGTGCAGGAGATTCTGGAAGCCAACGAGCAGCAGGCGCTACTCTCAGAGCAGGCGTACCAGAACTACCAGCGGGCGGAAAGCCAGCGAGCTATCTACCACGGGCTCTTTATGCAGGCCCCAGCGCTCATCTGCATCCTGCGCGGCCCCGAGCATCAGTTCGAGTTCGTAAACACCGCTTATCAGTCGCTCTTTCCCGACCGGCAGCTGGTTGGGCGCCCCCTCCAGGAGGCCCTACCGGAAGTGAGCCGTCAAGGTATTATCGAGCTGCTCGATGGCGTATACCAAACCGGCGAAACCTATATCGGCAACGAGGTGCCGCTGCAGCTGCAGCTCCACGAAGGCAGCCCTGAGATGCGCCAGGGGTACTTCAATTTTACCTATCAGCAATTCAAGGAATACGGGCAGGTTGCCGGCATTATGGTTTTTGCCTTCGAAGTGACCGAGCT
This sequence comes from Hymenobacter baengnokdamensis, assembly GCF_008728635.1. Taxonomy (NCBI): domain Bacteria; kingdom Pseudomonadati; phylum Bacteroidota; class Cytophagia; order Cytophagales; family Hymenobacteraceae; genus Hymenobacter; species Hymenobacter baengnokdamensis. The sequence goes on from NZ_CP044285.1 coordinate 3,632,061, forward strand.
GGTAGCCGCCCGTAAAGCACGGGAATAGCTGCAACCTTTGCCGTCAGAAACTGTTATCTGACTTGTTAAGCACCAATAGAGAACAGACTTTATTCAGTTTGGCCGTTAATTTGCTGGTCAGCCGGCTGCCTCTACGGAGGCAAATGTGCCTTTTACTTGTTTTTGGCTTTCTCGCTGGTCGGTAGGTATGACCAGCCGACTGGCCCCGCCACTACCTTTTCCACACCCTTTTATGGAGCTTACCGCCCTCGACTTTCAGCAAGCCCGCGTCAAGCAGGTGCTGTTTAAGTCGCGCCTGCGCTCGGTGCTGTACGGGGTACGGGAAGCAGAGCCCGGCCTATTTTCGATGAAAGAAAACCCACTGGGTCAGTGGCTTACTACTGTGCTGAAGCCTCAGTACGGCCATCGGCCCGAAGTGGCCACTATTGAGCGGCTGCTGCGCCAGACGCTCGACACCGGCCAGGGCCTGGTGCGCCAATACCAGCGCGGCGAGCTGGAGCAGGCCCGCACCGGCCTGGAGCAGATTGAGCGCCTGGCCACGGAGATAGAGCAGCATCTTACCTCCGTAGAGCACCACAAAAATTAGCCGCTACCCATCAGCCCCGGCTGAAGCAGGCTAGTAGCTGCCGATGGAAATCAACGCCAGGTAGTCGTGCAGGCCGCCCGCGTGCTCAAACACGTGGATAAATAAAATAGCGTCCTCCCCCCGGCTGCGCCACACCTCGGCATAAAAGCTGCCGACTGCAAACAGGTGCAGGTCGAAGCTGTCTTCGGTGCGCTGGGCCAGTGGGTGGCCGTGACGGGTCAGGTAATCAGCCTGCTGGCGCTGATGCAGGTTTTTAAAAGTGGCAAACGTCATAGGAGTATCCCGAAGATACAACGGGCGAGCCCCGATAGTGCCGTGCTTAGCGCCGGCTCCGCAACTTTGCGGCTATGAAATCGTTTCGCTTTCCGCACCCGCTGGTGCTGCTTACCCTGTTTATAATGCTGGCCGCCGCCCTGAGCTACGTGCTGCCCGCTGGCCAGTTCGACCGCCGTCCCAATGCCGCTACCGGCCGTGAAGTAGTCGTTCCGGGCTCTTACCAGCGGCTGCCGGCCACGCCCGTGGGGCCGTTGGGGGTGGCGCTGGCCGTCCCCAAAGGCTTGCTGGAAGCCGGCGCAGTAGTCTTCCTGATTTTTCTAGCCGGCGGGGCCTTCACGGTAGTAGACCAGACCGGCGCGCTGCGCTACGGTGTCGATTGGCTGCTGCGGCACGCCCAGGGGCGCGAGGTGCTGCTTATTCCGCTTGTTTGCCTGCTGTTTGCCACCATGGGCGCCCTGGAGAACATGGGCGAAGAGATTATTGCCCTCGTGCCGGTGCTGCTGGTCCTGATGCGCCGGCTCGGCTACCCGGTGCTCACGGCCGTAGCGGCCAGCCTGGGGGCCGCCGTGGTGGGGGCCGCCTTCAGCCCCATTAATCCCTTCCAGGTTGGCATCGCCCAGAAGCTGGCCCAGCTGCCGCTGTTGTCGGCCGCCGGCTACCGGCTGGCATTTCTGGCCCTGGCCCTGCTCATCTGGATAATGGGCACCGTGCGCTACGCCACCCGCTACCGCACCGCCCCCAACACCACCGCCCACGACGAGCCAGCCGCTACTGCCGGGGCCGGGCGGCACGGGCTGGTACTGCTGCTGCTGCTTATCGCCTTCAGCCTCTTTGCCTACGGTGTCGTGAGCCTGGGCTGGGATTTTGACCAGATGTCGGCCTTGTTTTTTGTGCTGGGCGTGGGAGCCGGGCTCTTGGGCGGCCTGGGCTTTACGGGCACTGCGGAAGGCTTTGTAACGGGCTTCCGCGACATTGCCTTCTCGGCTATTCTGATTGGGTTTGCGCGGGCTATCTTTGTGGTGCTGGAGCAGGGGCACATCGTCGATACCATTGTGCAGGGCCTGGCAACGCCGCTGGCTCACCTGCCGGTAGCCCTGGCCGCCCTGGGCATGATGGGCGTGCAAACGGCCCTGCACCTGCCCGTACCCAGCGTAAGCGGCCAGGCCGTGCTCACGATGCCGCTGCTGGTACCCCTCTCCGACCTCATTGGCCTGCCCCGGCAGGTAACGGTGCTGGCTTACCAATATGGCGCAGGCATGACCGACCTCCTCACGCCTACCAACGGAGCGCTCATGGCAATGCTGGCAGCCTGCGGCGTACGCTACGACCAGTGGCTGCGCTTTGCCGGGCCACTCTATATCTTGCTGCTGGCGCTGGGAGCCGCCAGTGTACTGCTAGGCATCTGGCTGAACATTGCTTAAATAGTAGTTTTTTACTATATTTTATTTTTCTCTTCGCTTGTATGTCCGAACTCGACCCGCTACGCTACCCCATCGGCCGGCCCCGGCTGCCAGCCGCGCCGCTTACCCCGGCTGAGCGCACGCACTACCTTCAGCAGCTGGCCGAATTACCGGCCCAGCTTACGGCGGCGGCCCACCACGCGGGGGGCGAGCGCCTGCAGCTGCCCTACCGCCCCGGCGGCTGGACCGGCCGGCAGGTTATCCACCACGTTGCCGACTCGCACCTGAACGCCTACTGCCGGTTCCGACTGGCGCTTACGGAAGAAAACCCTACTATTCGCCCCTATGATGAGCAGGCCTGGGCCGAGCTGCCCGACGTAGCCGCCACGCCCATCACCGTATCGCTGGCCCTGCTCGAAAACCTGCACAGCCGCTGGGTAACCCTGTTGCACCACCTCGATGAGGCGCAGTGGCAACGCACCTTCTACCACCCCGGCAATCAAAAGACGGCTACCCTCGACCAGACCCTGGCGCTGTACGCCTGGCACGGCCGGCACCACCTGGCCCACCTTTCTTTACTTGGGTAATGGGTAATGGGTAATTAGTTACCCATTACCCATTACCTATTACTTCCTCACCATGCTGCTGCCTTTGCCGTAGCGGCGCAGGCTTTTTTCGGCTTCTGGGTTTAGCTTGGCAGCTTTCTCCAGGTCTTTGCGGGCTTCCGCCATGCGGTCGTAGCTAGCGTAGCTGATGCCGCGGTATTCAATGGCATCGGCATAAAGCGAGTCGAGGGCAATAGCGCGGGTAAAGTCCGACACGGCCGCCTTGTATTGATACATCTGCATTTTGGCTACTCCACGGCCAAAGAAAGCTTCTTTGTCGTCGGGCCGTAGCTTCACGGCCCCGCTAAAATCGTTGGCCGCCGCCTTGTACTCCTTCAGCATCAGCTCGTTTACGGCCTTGTTGTAGTACAGGTCAGGGTTGCCGCGCATGGTGCGCAGGGCCGCTGCATAGTCGGGCTTGGCCTCCTTGTAGTTTTTGAGGTTGGAATAGGCTTTGGCGCGCTCCAGCAGGGCACGGCTATCCTTGGGCTTGGTTTTGAGCACGAGGTTGGCCCGCGCCAGCTGGTAGCGGTAGTCGGCCACACTCAGCTTACGCTCGGCAGCGCGCTCGGCCGAGGCCGCAGCGGCCGACAGCGCATTGGGGTCGGCGGTAGCCATAGCTGCTTCGGGCGAAGGCGCATCAAGGGTTTCAACCGGCACTGCCGGGGTCGTAGCTGCCGTGGCGGCCGGGTCGGGCATAGGCAGCTTGGTAGGGTCGGTAGCGGGCGGGGTTGTGGCGGCGGCCGTAGTGGGCGCGCTGCGCGTCACCACGGCCGAGCCCGAGTTAGGGCGGTCGGCCTCGGTAGAGGTTGCGCAGCTGGTAGCCAGGGTAAGTAAGGCCAGCGTAGCGGGCAGGTAAGCAGTAGAAAACGACTTCATTAGACAGAAAATTGGATAAGCTGACCGGTCGGAGCGCCGAAGCTGAGTGACTTCTACGAAAAAGTTTTACAATAGTAATGCCCAGGGATAAGCCGGACCGCAAAAACTTTACCGAACCGCCAGGCCGGCGGCGGGGTTATCTTTGCCGGCCCCGGCCCGGCCGGTCAGCTGTTTCCTATTTCATTCCGCACAACATAACCTTATGGCATTGCAATTTGACCTGGTAGTAATTGGCTCGGGGCCCGGTGGGTACGTGGCCGCCATCCGCGCCGCGCAGCTTGGGCTGAAGGTAGGCGTGGTCGAGCGCGAGTCGCTGGGCGGCATCTGCCTCAACTGGGGCTGCATCCCGACTAAGGCGCTGCTTAAAACCGCCCAGGTGTACGAATACCTCCAGCACGCCCAGGACTACGGCCTGACGGTGAAGGAGGCCGGCTTCGATTTCGAGGCCATTATCAAGCGCAGCCGGGGCGTGGCCGACGGCATGAGCAAGGGCATCAACTTTCTGTTTAAGAAAAACAAAATCGAAACCGTCATGGGCACCGGCAAGCTGCTGGCCCCTGGCAAGGTGGAAGTAACCCGCGCCGATGGCACCAAGGAAACCGTGCAGGCCAAGAGCATTATTCTGGCTACCGGTGCCCGCGCCCGCCAGCTGCCCAACCTGCCGATTGACGATAAAAAGATAATCGGCTACCGCAAGGCCATGACCCCCGACAGCCTGCCCAAAAGCATGGTGGTAGTGGGCTCGGGCGCCATCGGCGTCGAGTTTGCCTACTTCTACCGCTCGCTCGGCACCGAAGTTACCATTGTCGAGTACCTGCCGCGCATCGTGCCGGTAGAGGACGAGGAAGTGTCGCGGCAGATGGAGAAATCCTACAAAAAGCTGGGCATCAACATCCTGACCAACGCCGAAGTAACCAAGGTAGATACCAGCGGCGCGGGCTGCCAGGTGTTTATCAAAACGGCCAAGGGCGAGCAGCAGATTGCCTGCGACGTGGTGCTGAGCGCCGTGGGCGTGCAAACCAACCTCGAAAACCTGGGCCTCGAAGAACTGGGCATCAAAACCGAGCGCGGCCGTATTCTGGTCGATAACTTCTACCAGACCAACGTACCCGGTATATTCGCCATTGGCGATATTGTGCCCGGCCCCGCGCTGGCGCACGTTGCCTCAGCCGAAGGCATTATCTGCGTGGAGAAAATCACGGGCCACAACCCCGAGCCCCTCAACTACCAGAACATTCCCGGCTGCACCTACGCCCAGCCCGAGATTGCCAGTGTGGGCCTCACCGAGGCCGAAGCCAAGGCCAAGGGCTACGACATCCGGGTGGGAAAATTCCCGTTCTCGGCCTCGGGCAAAGCGGCCGCCGCCGGCGTCAAGGATGGCTTCGTGAAAGTGATTTTCGACAAGAAATACGGCGAGTGGCTGGGCGCCCACATGATTGGCGCCAACGTAACCGAGATGATTGCCGAGGTAGTGGTAGCGCGCAAGCTCGAAACCACCGGCCACGAAATTATCAAGGCAGTGCACCCCCACCCCACCATGAGTGAGGCCATTATGGAGGCTACGGCCGCCGCCTACGATGAGGTGATTCACCTGTAGCTGGCCAGGGCATTCGCCCGCGGCAGCATAAACCCCCGGCAGCAGCTCTGCCGGGGGTTTTATGTTGCGCCAAAACCACCCTTTTTAAGGCGCTCCGGGTAAGCGCTCTCGGCAGCCACTACCACCAGCTGTCCCGCTTTTTGCTTCCTCCGGAAGCGATAGCAGCGCCGACTACCGAGCCCGCCCCTACTGGGGCCACACCAGCCGAAAAGTAGTACCCTGGCCCACCTCACTGGTTACCTCCACGCGGCCGCCGGCCTGGGTCATCAGGCGATTGACGAGGTACAGGCCGGTGCCAGTGCCCTCCACCTCGGGATGGAAGCGGCTGAAGAGCTGAAAGAGCTTGCCCCCGTACCGAGCCAGGTCGAGGCCCCGCCCATTGTCCTGCACTGTGAGCACTACCGTACCGGCCACGAGCTCCGAGTGGGCCCGCACCCGCGCCGGGCGGCCGGGTTCGGCGTATTTAAGCGAATTGCTGAACAGATTATAAAGCACACTGTACAGCGCCGGCCGGGTAGTATGCACCGTGGGCGCGGCCTCAAAGTCGAGCGTGAACACTGCCTGCCGGGCCAGTACCTGCGGCTGGAGGCTGCCCAGAATTTCTTCGGCCAACGGGTAAAGGGCCTGGTTTGCGATGGGCACCAACTCCTGGCGCTGCTGCTGCACTATTTCGGCCAGCCCGTCGATAGTGCGCATTGCCTGCTGCAAGGCGGCCTCAAACATGTGGACCATGCCCTCCGTCTCGGGGTCGGTAAAGACCGCCGCGTATTTGAGCTCGGCGAAGAGCCCGGCCATGTTGTTAATCGGCTGGCGGAGGTCGTGGCTGGCCATGTACACGAAGTTGTCAAGGTCGGCGGTGCTGCGGCTGAGCTGCTCGTTCTGGGTCAGGAGCAGGGCGTTGGCCTGGGCCAGCTGAATGCTGTGCTCCTGGGCCAGGGCATGGCTGCGGCGCAGCTCCTGCTCGTAGCGGTGGCGCTCGGTGATGTCGAAAAACGTGAGGCGTACTACCAGGGGCTGACCGTCGGTGTCGCGCAACAGGCGGGCATGGAGGAGCACGGGCCGGGTGCTACTGTCTTTATGGCGCAATTGGTAGCTGAGCTCGCGCACCTCGTCCTGGAGCAGGAGCAACGGCAGGGCGTGCATCTCGTAGTGCAGCCGGCCGCCCACGGTCAGCAACTGCTGCACGGTAGCACGGGCTACCAACTCGTCGCGGGTGTAGCCCAGCCACTGGAGCAGCGTGCCGTTGAGGCGCACCAGGGTGCCATCGGGCAGGCTGGTGCAGTAGCCACAGGGAGCCTGCTCGTAGTGGTCGATGAGGTCCTCCTCGGTCAGGCGCAGGTCGTTAGGGGGCAGGCGCTGGCTCACGCGGGCTGGGCCACCGGTAGCGGCAGTGCATCGAGAAAGGGAGCCAGGGCGGCAATCGTCTCGCGGGGCGCGCTCAGATGAACACAGTGACCCGTGGTGGGCACCACTACCAGCTGGCTACCGAGCAGTTGCTGATGCACGTAGGCACCCACAGCGCGGGGCGCAATGGCGTCTTCGGCGCTTTGCACTACCAGCGTGGGTGTGCGCAGGCGGGGCAGGTCGGCCCGGTTGTCTCCCAGAAAAATAACCCGGGCAAAGTGCCGGGCAATGGCCGGGTCGGTGCGGCAGAAGCTGGCCGCTAACTCTTCGCGCAGGGCGGGCTGCTCGGGCGCCCCCATCACTACCGGCGCAAAGCTGCCAGCCCAGCCCAGGTAATTGCTAGCCATCACTTCCAGCAATTCTTCGATGTCTGCCCGCTCAAAGCCGCCGGCGTAGCCGGGCTCATTAAGGTAGTGTGGCGACGGCCCCACCATCACGAGCCCGGCAAACCGCTCGGGCTCCCGAATGGCCGCCAGCATACCGATGACCGCGCTTACCGAGTGTCCTATCAAGGCCACGGTGGGCAAGTCAAGGGCGCGCAACACAGCCAGCAGGTCATCGGCGTGGGCGTCGAGCGTACTGTAGCGCGCGGGGTCATAGGCCGTCAGGTCCGACTGGCCGGCTCCCACCAGGTCGAGCAATACTACCCGGTAGCGATTCTCAAAAGCCGGGGCTACCAGCCGCCACATGCTTTGGTCGCAGCCAAAGCCGTGCAGAAAGACCAGCGTGCGCTCGCCCGTGCCCGATACCTTCACATTATTGCGGCGCAGAACATCCATATACACTACCGGGTGAAAACCAATCTTGTTGCCAGCGTAACTGCTCTGGTAGCCGCGACTGAGGAGGGCAAACTCAAAGATACTCTACTTGGTCAGTTATTACTCGTGAAACAGAGGGGCCTTGCTCAGGAATCATATACTTTTTTAGTACTGCACCCACTTTTTCTCGTCGGCACCCTGGCAAGCGAAAGGCAGGCGCTGTACGAAATGCAGGAGCTTTACGGCGGCAGCGTGCGCCCTACCCAGGGCAGCAATGCTTCTGCCATACAGGCGGCCAGAACTTCAGCAGGCCTTGCCGGCCGTTACCAGTCTGCGCACCCTCAGCTTCACTATCCAGGGCAGCGACTGCCTGGCGGTCCCCGGGTAGGTACGCCGCGATAGCCTTCCCGCCATTATTCAGCGCATTGCTGCCCCGCTGCTGCCTTTCACCACCGGCCACCTGCCTGGCTTCAGCTTCATCAGCTCGCCTTTTCTCTACGGGCTCAATCTGCTTAAGCAGTAAAAGCCCAGGCATGCAAAAGGCCGCTTCCCGGCTTGGGAAGCGGCCTTTTTCTTACGCGGATACGCGGCAACTACTGCTTGGCTACTACGTTGAAAGTCAGGTCGAACGTATCGTAGATGGCTTTGTCGCCAATGCTGTCGAAGAAAGTTTTCGAGCCGTACTTCAGGCCAAACTTGGTGCGGTCGATAGTCGCCTTACCGGTTACGGCGGCAATGTCATTCTTCACGCCGGCCTTGGCCGGGAAGCTCACCTTCTGCGTCGTGCCCTTAATGGTCATGTCGCCGGTGATGGTGACGTTGTCGGCATCAGCCGCCGCGCCCTTGATAGGCGTAACGCTGGTGATTTTAAAGGTCGAGGTCGGGAATTTCTCCGCATTGAAGAAATCATCGCTGCTCATGTGGCCCACAAACTTGGCGTGGTTGGCGGCATCCGTAATATCGGTCGCCTTGATGGTCTTCATATCGACCACGGCTGAGCCACCTACAATCTGGTTGCCCCGCACCTGCAAGTCGCCGCTGGTAAACTGAATGGTACCGGTATGGCCGTGCGTGACCGCCTTGCCTTCCCAGCCCAGGGTGCTGAGCTGCGGCTGCAGCTTGTAGGTAGCCACGGCGCTGGCAGCCGCTACCTTGGTTTTCACAGCTTTCTGCGCGAAAGCGCTCGGAGCAGCGAGCAAAACAGCGCCGAGTAGGGCGGGCATCAAAATCTTTTTCATGTACAAAAGCAAAAAAAGGTGATTAAAATAAAATGAGAATGCGTGCCGTACGTGCAGGCAACGGCTGAGCACCGCAGCCAATTTTTAGGCCCGGATTTTATCGAGCAGGTTATTTAATTGTATTAATTCGCCTTCCGTGAGGCCACTGTCTTCGAAGGTGGTAAGGCCGCTGTCGTCAATCTGCCGCAGCAGGCGCAGGCCCGCCTCCGTAATGCAGATATCCACGGCCCGGCGATTGGCAGGGCAAACGGTGCGGGTTACGAGCTTCTTTTCTTCGAGCTTATCGACGATACGCGAGGCATTACTGGTTTTGTCGAGCATGCGCTCGATAAGCAGTGCCACGGTGGCCGGTTTGGGATATTGCCCGCGCAAGATGCGCAGCACGTTAAATTGCGGCAGCGTAACCCCATACGGCCGAAATGCCGCCGCTTGCCGCAGCGACAGCCAGCCGGCAGTAAACAGGATATTTAAATAAGCTTTCTGGCCTTCATTCTGGAAGGTTGGCTGCTTGATTTCGTCTTCGAGGCGCACGGTTAAGCGGAATTACGGATGCAAATTTAGTGTACATACATTAAATGTAGTGACACCGTTCAGGATTTTTCACTAATTTTTTTTTCACACGTAAAAGGGCAGGCCTTCCTGGCTGGTCTTTTCCCCTTTTTGTCGCGCTCTCTCACCCCATGCGTAGTACTCCGTTTTTCGCCGCTGCCCTGCTGGGGGCTGCCTTATCGCTCACTTCCTACACGAGCCAGGCCCAATCGGGCGGCACGCCCATCCGGCCCAATCGCAACGCGCAATTTGTGTTTCGCGATGGCGAAGTAGTTCAGCGCCTGGGCACCCAGATTACGCCGCTGGAGCAGAATATCCGGCTGCCCAACGGCACAAAAATCAACGTAAAGAGTGGTATTGTGGAGTTTCCGGGCGGTAAAATCACCAGCCTGCACGAAAACGACTATATCAATGCGGAAGGCGGCATTGTATTTGGCTCGCCGGCCAGCGCCGCCGCTGCCCGTGGCGACAACTCGGTGGCGGCTGATGCCAAATTCGACAAATATGTGCAGGTGGGCACCGCTCCTACTACCATTTTGGGCGATGCCCCCAACGAGCGCGAACAGCTGCTGATGCACAAGATTGAGCTGCTCAACCGCAAGGTGGCGCTGCTCCAGCAAACCCACCCCAACGCGCCGAATACAGATGTTGTAGATAAACAGCTGCAGGAAATTGACACGCAGCTAAAAACGGTAAAGTAAGCTTCAGATGTAGCTGCTTGCGGCTGCTTATCCTACTATCCGGGCGGGCTTAATATAGTTTTTATACTATATTAAGCCCGCCCGGATGTTTCTCCTCAATCTTTAAAGCCATCCCGGGTTACGCGACTGGCACGAGCTCCCCATTTTGTTCCTGCACCAACCCGAATGGCTCGTCGCGCACGACCAGAATGCCGTCGAGGTCGTGGACATCGGCCAGGGCGCTGATTTGCAGCGCCGACCAGATGCCGAGTGAGGTTTCGACCATGCAGCCCAGCATGGGCAGCAGGCCGTGGGCGCGGGTCTGGCGCAGCAGCTCAATACCGCGCTGGTAGCCGCCGGCCTTCATCAGCTTCACGTTGACGCCGTGAAACTGCCGGGCAATCTCGGCAAAATCGGCCTCGTCGGTTACCGACTCATCGGCCAGCAGCGGCACTGCCACGCGGGGGCGCAGGTAGCGGTAGTCGGCGGCCAGCGCGGCCGGGAGCGGCTGCTCCAGTAAGCGCAGGCGCAGGCCGGGCACGGCGGCAGCATTTTCCAGAAAGCGCAGCAGGCTGTCGGCATCGGCCCAGGCTTCGTTGCCATCTACCAGCAGCGGCCGGCCGGGCAAGGCTGCCGCCACGGTCCGCAGCAGGTCGAGCGCCCCCTCCTGGTTTACTTTCACTTTCAGCAGGCCGAAGCGGGCGGCCTGCTGCGCAGCAATAAAAGCGGCCACCTCGCCCGGCTCCATAATCGGCAGGGTAAAAGCAGTGGCTACGCGTGGGCCGGGCGGCGGCACACCCAGCCACTGCCACACCGGCTGCCCGGCGCGGGCGGCCAGGCAGTGCGTAAGGGCCGATTCCAGGGCAAAGCGCAGGGCGTGCGCCACTGGTCGGGCCGCCAGCAGGGCCGTGAGGTCGGCCAGCGTATCGACCTGGGCCAGCCCGTGGGCCAGCAGGTCGTCGAACTGCGCCTGGAGCAGCGCGGGGGTTTCGTCGTAGCGCACGTTGGGCGCGGCTTCGCCCCGGCCGCTGGTGCCGGCCTGGGTGGCTTGCAGCACCAGGTTGGTTTTACTGGCCGAGGCATTCCGCGATATTTTCCAGAGAAAGCGCAGGGGCAGCTCGTAGGCAGTCAGGGTCCAGGTAGTCATGGGGCGGCGACAAAATGGGCGGTACAAAGGTGGGAAGCGCAGGGGTATCGGGCGGCTGGCAACGCCCCGGTTTCGGCGCGCCCTGCCGTTCTTTATACCCGATTTGCTTTTTCACCTTACCTACATGAAGTTTTCGCGTGTCTTTGGGCTGGCCGTACTGGTGGCGGCCCTGGCGGTTGTTTTAACCCTACTGGCCGCTTACGGCCTTCTTTCCCTGCCACCGGCCGTGCCCGTAGCGGCGCGCTGGCTGGCCCTGGCCGCGCTGGCCGCTGCGCTGGCGCCACGCCGCTCGCTCACCCTCTGGATTGTGCTGAGCATGCTGGTCGGCATTGAGCTGGGCCACGACGCCCCGGCGGCCGCCATGCACCTGAAGGTACTGAGCGATGCCTTTTTGCGGCTCGTCAAAACGATTATTGCCCCGCTGGTTTTTGCCACGCTGGTGGTGGGTATTGCCGGCCATGCCAACCTCAAACAGGTGGGCCGCATGGGGCTGAAGGCCCTGATTTACTTTGAGGTCGTCACTACGTTTGCGCTCTTTATCGGGCTGGCTGCTATCAACCTGACCAAAGCCGGCAAGCTAGCCCCGGCGGTATTGGCAGCCGCCCAGCGGGCCAATACGGCTTCGGAGGCAGCTAGCCTGGCCACTGCCGCGCCCCAGACGGCCGCCGATATCATTCTGCACATCTTCCCCGAAAACATAGCCAAGTCGGTGGCCGAAGGGCAGGTGCTGCAGGTAGTCATTTTTGCCATCATATTTGCTATCGGCCTGGCCCTCACGCCCGAGCGCACGCGCCGCCCCATGCTCGACTTCTGCGAGAGTCTGTCGGAAGTCATGTTTAAGTTTACCAACGTGGTGATGTACTTCGCCCCGCTGGGCGTGGGCGGGGCGCTGGCCTACACGGTAGGCAAAATGGGTTTTGGGCCCCTGCTCAATGCGCTGCAACTGTTGCTTACGCTATATGGCGCGCTCATTGCCTTTGTACTGCTGGTGCTGCTGCCGGTGGCAGTGTTGATGCGCCTGCCCATCAAGCGCTTCGCGCGGGCCGTAGCCGAGCCGGTGAGCATTGCCTTCGCTACCACCAGCAGCGAGGCCGCGCTGCCCCGCGCCATGGAGGCGATGGAAGGTATTGGCGTGCCGCGCCGCATTGTGGCCTTCGTGATGCCCACGGGCTACTCATTTAACCTCGATGGTACTACGCTTTACCTATCGCTGGCGGCGGTGTTCGTGGCGCAGGCGGCCGGCGTGCCCCTCACCTTCGGGCAGCAATTGCTCATGGTATTCACGCTGATGCTTACCAGCAAAGGCGTGGCCGGCGTGCCCCGCGCCTCCCTCGTGATTCTGCTGGCTACGGTGGCTTCGTTCAACCTGCCGGCCTGGCCGGTGTTTATTATTCTGGGCATCGACGCGCTGATGGACATGGCCCGCACGGCCGTAAACGTGCTCGGCAACTGCCTGGCCTCGGCCGTGGTGGCCCGCTGGGAGGGCGAGTTTATCGACAACTACGTAGCGCCGGCCGACCTGTTTGCGGCCGAAGCGCCGGCGCCCGTTACTGCCCAGTAAACCCCAACCGGGGCCGGCAAGCCGAGTTTTTTTAAGTGCTGCTAAACAAAACGATAGTAGTTGTTTTAGTAAAAGAGAAGGGAATAGTTGCGGAGGCATTACAGATTCTTCCCTAACTTTAGAGCAGATTTCACTCATATCTAAGTAGTTGCCTGCCTAACAGCTAACGCGTTCCCCGCATAATTCAATTGCGCTTCCATTTATCTCTACTATGAAGCTACTATCTGGCACTAGCCGCATTCTGGCGCTGAGCGTGTGCGGGCTGGCTGGCCTCGGGGCCTGTAAATCCGTAAAAGGCACTTTTACCGCTACCCCAACGGCGACCATTACCAAGCGCCTGCCCCCGCTGGAAATTACGGCCGACCCCGGCCCGCTCGCCATGAACGACGGGGCCCTGCCCGAAGACCCGCTCCGGATGTTTAAAGCTGAGCTGCAGCGCAACGTAGTAGAGCCTACCGACACCGCTACCTACGGCTACGCCCGCCTAGTGGTAACGAAAGTAAAAACTACCCGCACCGGCCGCAGCCTGCAAGCGGCACAGGTGGTTACCTTTTTGATACCCAGCCTGTTTGGCGCGCCGCTCGAATGGTATAAGACCGATATTCAGGCCGAGGTGCAGCTGATGAATGCCAACGGCGAGCTGCTGGGCACTTACACGGGCAGAGGCACCTCTAACGTGAAGGTGGCCATGTACCACGGCTACTCGCAGACCGACGCCCCGCGCCTGGCCGATGTGCTGGCCCTGCGCGAGGCCCTGGCCCAGATTCGGCCGCAGCTCGACACGGCGGCCACCCGCCTGCGCCCGCTATTGATGGCCGGCGGCCAGGTAAATAACCCTACCCTGCCCGGCGGCAGCACCAAGCAATAACTTAAGTAGGCGGCCCCGCCGCGTCTGAGCAGCCCGGCCCCGGCACGGTGCCACTTGCGGGCACTGCCGGGGCCGGGTTTTGCGTTATACGTTATATCAGCTATGAAACTTTTCCTTCGCTGCGTTGCCTTCGCGCCCTTACTGGCACTGGCAGCAAGCTGCTGCGCCAACAATCCCCTTAACTGCAACGACTTACAGGCTGATTCCCTGTATTTAATTCTGAATAGTAACCCTGCTGACAGCCATAGCTTTTCGGCAGCCGAGCTTGATACCGTGTACCTGCGGCGCTACAGCCCTACTGACTCAACCACCCTTTCTGACCCGGTAACTATTGTGCGGGCCCAGCAGCAACAAACCAACAGTTCACTCCTCGCTACTCTCAAAAGCGCCAATCTAGACCCGAGCACTACATTGGTTATCAGCAATAATGAGCCCTTCCCACCCAGTATTACGGGCGGTAAGCTCAATGCCTATAACTACCTGCTAACGGTGCACGACAACGCGCAGGGAGCGCCAACATACCAGTTTAAAATTAATAGTATTCAGCTAAAAGGCGACTATGTAGCCGATGCCTGCAGCACCTGCTATAAAAATACGTACAAGCGATTTCGCGTGAATGGCGGCCCCTACCAGGATGTGACCGAAAGCGGTGGCTTGCCGGTAGCAGTTACGCTTAGCAAGCCTTAGCTTGTAGCAGTGAGTACGACTGCTGGCTGCCTGATATATATATATATATATTATAACATTCACATTAGTATATTATTCCTATCGCCCGCTCACCTTCTGCTTATGCCTGCCACTATTGCTCCTGTTGTTTCTCTGGCTGCCGCCGAAGCCTTAGCCTCGCCGGCGGGTAGCGCGGAGCATAGTACGGCGGCCGAAGGGCAGGCGCGGTTCCCCTTTGCTTCGCGCCTGAGCCTGGAGCCACTCATTGCTTACTGGCAGGAGCGCGCCCAAGCCGCCAACCCCGGCATTGCGCGGCTGGCTCAGGGCGTGCTCGCGCAGGTAGCCGATACGGCCGGCTGCCGGGGCAACCTCGTCGGCGTTCAGGCCCTCGATGAGTGCCCCGATGTGGTTGATACGCTGATGACGGCCGTGTTTCCGCCGGCCACCACGGCCACGGCTATCAGCGGGGCCATCGCGCCGTTTCAGCGGCAGAGCTTTTACCATACGGCGCGCTTTGCGGAGGTGCTGCTGGGCAAGGACCGCACCATCAAGCAGCCCCTAAATGTAGACCTGGCGACGCTCGAAGCGCAGCTGACGCGCATGGCCTACCTGCTTATTCTGGTGCGCGAGTATGGCGCTGAGGCGCCCGAAACGGGCTCTTTTATTTTTACGGTGCCCGATTATCAGATTGGTCTTTACCGGCACTACGGCCTTAGCCTCGACTCGACCTTTGTGCAGGTGCGCCTGGTGGGCCAAAAACCGGTGCTGACGCCCGCACAGGTGCAGCTGCTGCTCCACAACCGCCACCGGCTCGACCTGTGGCACGAGCTACTGCCGTCCGAACACTTTGCGCTCGAAGGGTTTAATCTGCTGCAGCTGGTAGACGTGACAACTCAGGAAATTTTGTCGGAGCTGAAATACGACCTGCTGGAGCGTGACGTGCTACAGGCTCCCGACCGCCTGGAACAGATTCAGGAAAAGCTGCGGGTGCTTTTTGCGCGGCCGGCGCTGCAGGTAGGCATTGCGGCCTACGACGAGCGCAAAAAGGCCTTTGTAGATTTTGGCCGCAAAATCAACCACAGCTTTCTGATTAAGCAGCTCCAGGGCCAGCAGCTGGAAGGCGAGTTTCGCCTGCTCTACGAGCGCCTGCTGATTGAGCGCCGCCCGCTGGTGCTCGAAAACGTGGCCACCGCGCCCAACCTGCCCGAAGGCCTGCGCCAGCAGATACTGGGCATGGGAATTCACTCGGCTATTCTGGCGCTGCTGCCCTACGGGCCCGACACGGTGGGCCTGCTGGAGCTGGGCTCGCCCAATCCTGATACGCTGGACGAGTTTGACTTAGAGCTGGTTAACCAGTTTGTACCGCTGTTTGCGGTGGCCGTGAAGCGCAATGCCGAAGACCTGGAAACCCGCATTCAGGCAGTTATCAAGGAAAAATTTACCGCTATTCATCCCACTATGGAGTGGCGCTTCAACGATGCGGCCCGCCGCCTGCTGGCCCGGCAGGACGACGGCGACCGCACCGCCGAGATGGAGCCCATCGTGTTTGAGGATGTGTACCCGCTGCATGGCTCCTGCGACATCCGGGGCAGCAGCATGGCCCGCAACGAGGCCGTGCAGGGCGACCTTATCGAACACCTTACCCTGGCTAATAGGGTGCTCAAAAAGGCTTCCGATTTTCAGCAGCTGCCCATCCTCGACGAGCTCAAGTTCTACGTTACCAAAAACCTGCGCCGCCTGCGCCAGGGCATCATCAGCGGCGATGAGGTGAGTATCTACGACTCGCTGCGCACGGAGGTAGAGCCGCTTTTTGAGTACCTGGCCCAGAACACGCCCGAGCTGCGCGCTACCATTGCCGCCTACTGGCAGCAGATTGACCCGCGCCTGGGTATCCTGTATCACCGCCGCCGCGAGTTTGAGGAAAGCGTTACGCGCCTCAACGATACTATCAGCGCTTACCTCGACGAGGAAGAAGTGAAGGCGCAGCAGATGTTTCCGCACTATTTCCAGCGCATGAAAACCGATGGCGTAGAGCACAATATCTACGTGGGCGGCAGCCTGGTGCAGGACAAGCCCTTCGACCTGGTTTTCCTCAAAAACCTGCGGCTTTGGCAGCTGCTGGTAATGGTGGAGATAACCCGCCGCACCAACGCGCTCAAAGCCGAGCTGCCCATGCCGCTCGACACAACCCAGCTTATTCTCATCCACTCGCAGCCGCTGAGTATCCGCTTCCGGCAAGACGAGCGGCAGTTTGACGTAGACGGCGCGTATAATATTCGCTATGAGATAATTAAGAAGCGAATTGACAAGGCTGTGGTGCTGGCTACCGGCGAGCGCCTTACTCAGCCCGGCAAGCTGGCTCTGGTGTA
The DNA here is from genome assembly GCF_008728635.1 of Hymenobacter baengnokdamensis. NCBI lineage: Bacteria > Pseudomonadati > Bacteroidota > Cytophagia > Cytophagales > Hymenobacteraceae > Hymenobacter > Hymenobacter baengnokdamensis. The sequence goes on from NZ_CP044285.1 coordinate 3,648,644, forward strand.
CACGCAGCCCCGCGATGCCGCCGAATACATAGAGTATATTGATTATCTACAAGACCGTAAGCTCCTGGAGCCCGGCATGGAAGAGCTGGAGCTCGACGAGCTTCAGGGGGTGAAAGGCCTGCTGGCCCTGCGCGTGACCGTGAAGCTGTAGCGAAAAGCAAAGCTATGAACAATTCGATTACCTTTATTATCTATACTCCACTCGCCAATTTAACCTATCCAAGTCTTTGACCTTGTAAGCAAACTTCCTGGTGTAAAGCTGTTTCGTGGCGAGGCTGTCAAATGACACGCTTTTTAGAAGTTTCTTGTCAAAAAGAAAAATGGTCAATGTACTGTCTTCACATTCATTGTTAATGTAGTCTTCCCACCCGCCTAAAGATGGTGGTATGTGGGCCGAACTATCTCCTGGTGAAGACCATTGCATTCTATCCCATAAGGTGTCACCGCTTATACTTTTGATAACAACAGGAGAGGTAAACCGATTTTTATTTGAAAGATTGATAAATACTATTTCTGGCGTTTTGTTCACTATATTCAATCTCGTGTCAAAAGTATCTATTACACACGTAATCAAAAAAAACGGAAGCACAAGTAGCAAGGCATACAAAATTATTTTTGCCCTTGTAATACCTTTAAAATTATTTGCCAGCATAGCTAACGTCAAAGTAAATTTCTGTCTATTTGTCTAAATGCTGTTAGGTGTAGAAGGCAGGTTATTCTTAAAGATTAGAATATATTATTAAACCCATTGCACAAAATTGCCTGACACGAGATACAGGCCCGTGCCTAATTGAGGCAGGTTTATGACCACGCCGGACTGGATGCTATCGGGGACAATAGGCTGGCCAAAACAAAAATAATTAAACTGAAATAATTAATAATTATATATTTTTTCTTTGCCTTTTTTATATTCTATTACTTTCTTTAAAATTAATTCACCCTGCGAATCTGTTATGAATGTTTTATTAAGTGAATCAACAGAGGGATTATAATTGCGCAAATTATATTGTTTAAATATCAAGGAATTTCCATTTATAAAGTACGAGCCTCTTATAACAATTATGTTGTTAAGTTTCCCTGTTTTATAGGCACTTATAGAATTTCCTGTTGTTGTATAAACTATAAAATATTTTACGAACAGATTTTCATCGTGTAAAAAAGAGGACTCCTCAACTAATTTGTAATTAAACAGCCCTACTTTAATTCTATGGACTGGGCTACTTTGTAAGCCATGCATTATAAAAAAGTAAGAACTAAGTATCGAAGCCATGATAGTTTTGTACATTGATGCGAATTACTTTTCCTCCTAATTATCCCAGAAACTTAGTTAGAATTAATTATTGCCCGGCAGAGGACAAGTACTATTGCCTGACACGAGCTACCAGTTCGCGCCGGTTTAGGGGCTTATGACCGCAGTCATAAGCCCCTTTACGTCACACTAGCCCTAGAAACCTAACGGCTACCAGGGCTGCAGGGCCCGTTTGGCGGGCTCCTTAGTTCCAGCCCGGCATCACTGCACAACGATGCGCTGGCTGAATACGCCCTCGGCTGCCGTCAGGCGCAGCACGTACACGCCGCGCGGCAGGTCGGCCACGGACAGCGCCACCTGAGGCGCCGACAGCTCGCGGTGGCGTACCTCGCGGCCCAGTGCATCGAGCAACACGGCGGTAAGCGGGCCGCCCGGCGTGGCCAGGCGCGTTATCATTAGCTGGTCGGTGGCGGGGTTGGGGTACACCTCGATACCGGCCAGCTGCTGCGGGCGCGTAGCCAGCACACTCTGATTGAGATAGATGCGCACCGTGTTGTCGCCCGCGCAGGCTACTACCACGTCGGGGCGCTGGTCGCCGTTCATGTCCCGTACCTGCATTGTGGTGGGGTTATCGCCCGTGGCCAGCTGCATCGGCTTGCCGTAGCGCGTGACGTCTAGGGCCCCGGTATGCTGAAAAACCTGCAGCTTATTATCGGCCGTGAGCACCAGCATCTCCGGTTGATTATCCCCGTTGAGGTCGGTGAGCAGCACCTGGCGGGCGGGAGCCGAGAGGGCATAGGGCACTTGAGCACCAAATTGCTGATTCTGTAGATTCAGAAAGACCATAATGCTGGCGCTGCCTTCCTGGGCCACGGCCAAATCGGGTAGGTAGTCGCGGTTCAAATCGCCCGTAGCAACCTGAATCGGCCGCGAGAGGCCGCTCGTCAGCTGGCAGCTTGTGGCAAAGTAGGAACTGGACCAGGACTGGTCCTTATCAACGCGATGAGCAAAGCGCACGGTGACTCCGTTGCCGGCCGGGTCGGTAAGAACCGCATCTTGCGTGCCGTCGCGGTCGAAATCGTCGAGCGCCACACTAGCGGGGGCAAAGCCCGGACTAAAGCTGTCGAGCTTGCGGGTATCCAGGGCAATGTTAGGGAGTAGGGTGCGGCGAAAGACCCCGCAATAGGGCAGGAAGGCCGGCGTATCGAAGGTATAAATAAACTCGGGCCAGTGGTCACCATTCAGGTCGGCCGTAAGCAGCTTCGGGCTCACCCCTTTATCGTTGCCGCCCAAATAATTATCATAAGGAGGGTTCTGTTTAGGGGCGGGCGCGAAAGTGCCACTGCCATCCCCTTTGTTGAGGAGCAGCGTGAAGGTATTACTCTCCGCGCTGACAGCTACTAAGTCGAGTGGAGGCGTTTGAAAGGAGTTGCTCAATGACACCGCTACCAGCCCCGTGGGACCCACCCCAATAGGGTACGTACTCACCGGAGTCGAGGTGAAGGTGCCCCCCAGGCCCTGCGTATAAATGCCCACCGTGCCTAACCCACGCTGGCACACGGCAATGTCGGCGCGGAAGTCCTGGGTGAAATCGCCCAGGGCCAGCACATTGGGATAGGCCCCGGCTGGCAAGGTAATAACGGCGCCCGGCTGCAGATTAACGGCGGGGGCGAACTGGGCCAGCACCACGTGGGTGGGGGCTAGCAGGGAGAGCAAGGGTAGGAGTTTTTTCATAGGACTAAGTAATGGGCCTAAGTACGGGTATAAGAATGATGACTACTAGCGGCGAAATATACGAATGGACAAGCGGAAGAATGGGACTGACTCTTCTATGGGTGCGTACTTATGTTAGGATGGTAACAAATCAACATGCTCGGGCTGGCTGCCATCGTTGAGCAGCTACGCCTCTACGTAGCCTGGGGCAGTTCACGAGCCTAACGAGCTAGGATTTCAGACACATAGCCGTAGATTGACCTCCGTAGTTATCTCCACTGGTAGTATGAGCAGCGTTATACTGCCATGCGCTATATAAAACCCCCGCTCCTGCCATCGCATATCCGCTATATAATGTGTCTTTATATAAGCTAATACCTTTATCTGCTATCATAGATGCAACCCCCAATGCTGGCACGAGTTTAGGCGAAGCCGTACCTCGTGCCTTTTATAACGTGGAGGTTGTACCTCCACTGCTGCGCCAGCGGCAAGGCGGGACCGCGCTGCCAGGGTCGTTCCGGCAGCTCGTTCTATGGGGGCACAGCCTCCCCCGAAAAATCGGCACGAGTTACGCTACGCTAAACTCGCGCCAGTTGAGATAGTATCTATTTAAATTTAGTTAAGAACTTTTATAATTATACTTATTAATATAAAACCCATCAGATATCATACACCAAACATTATTAATGTAGTAGTAACTATAAGTACCAAGGTGCACAACATAAAAATACCCTTTAATATATTGCTTTATTCTCTTCTGAATTTTGGGATCCCATATTGTGTAATACCCCGAAATTTGTTCGTGGGAGTTATAAAAAATATTTAACCTCCTATCGAATTTTAAAGTTGTAATTCGATGATTATTGTAGTTTGCCTTAGGATTGTGTAGCGAGCTCCTTTTGTCGTGCAGATTTGCAACTATTTTATAGTTATTAATATCATTTCCTGTTAAGTAAAATACTACAATATAATTGCTTTTGACTTCAACTTTCATCGTAGATGTAACATGGTTATTGAAATCTAAAAAATTATCACTAAATAAAGAAGTTATATTTAATGATTGATTAATTTTATTATTACAACCTGACACTATTAATGTTCTTGTCTCAGTAATTCCTGTGCCAGCGCGAACGCCATAAATAATATTTAAAAATTTGTCATTTATAACACTTACTTTTTTCACATCTTCGACATCACGCACGTAAATAGTGTCTGTAGAATAAGCAATGTATAAGACATGTTTTTTAGCATTTTTTGCTAATTGAAACTGAATTTTATCACCCTTTAGTGATAGCAGGCTATACTTTTGACTTTTAGCAACGTTAATCATCGTCACTATTAGTAGTATAGCAATCATCGAAATTTGTTTTATTTTGGTGTCCATATTCCTCTCGGGTTTTTGAATGAATAAAAGTCTGTGCCATCTATTGTATTAAGAATTGCTTTACCCTTTCTATATAGTTCAAGTGCTGGGCCTCCACCGTTATATCCTGCAGCGTTCCAGTAGTAGGATGGATGTCCATCAGGCATACCAGTGAAATCCGTCCCCCAATTGTCATAGGCTTCTACTGCTCCTTGGTACATAAATTTAAAATCAGGATCATTCTGAATCTCTGAGAGAGACATTCCTTTGGCCTTTTTGTATTGGCCATTAGTAAACCCTTGATATTGGCTTTTTGTCCCAATTCTGTTGATCCAATTGGGGTTATTCAAATTAGTCCCAACAGCATTCATTCTATTTATTAATACACTTCCAATTCCCGCAGCATCTTTTCGTGTTGATGCTTCAGACATTATAATATCAACAAACACTTTAAATCCTACCGGGTAGCCCACCTGATTGGCGTAGGCATTAAGATAAGGCGTATAGATACTTAATGTGTTTACTGGTGAAGCATATATTTTTATGGTTTCATAATAATAAGGGCTAACCCACTTCCCATTAACTTGGATATTAGCATAGGTGCCATTATTGGGGTCATATTCACGATAGCTTCCCAGGTAGCCGCCACTACCGTCCCCCGTCCTCACATCTGGGCCACCCAGCTGGTAGGCAGAATAGTCCAAGTCTGAACCTGACCAAGTTTCTTTTCCTGTTGCAATATCGCGCGGATTCATCAATCGCCCATCAACATAGATAGGCTCATCGCCAGCCGGGTCGTTGAAATTAACAGGGTCATTAGAACTGAAAGCATAGGGACTACTATCGGCGTACGAATCGGCCAGCGGGTCCACGCCCTGGAAGCGCCCGGTGGTAGGGTCATAGTTGCGGTAGAACGTGCTGTAAACGCCGCCTTCACTACCCAGCAGGGCATCGTCTACAGTCGAGCCGCCATTGAACTGCTCCTTGCTGACCTGGGGCTGGGCCAGCGTATTGACGGCCACCCCACTCAGGGGCAAGCCAAAGGGGTAGTAGTGCTGCTCCTGGGTCACCAGCAGCCCCTGTTGGGGCTGGCGTATCGTCACGGAGTCAAAGTACACCGGCTGGCTCCCATCGTTAAGTAGCTGCACCTCCACGTAGCCCGCCTTTTCGGCCACCCCCGACAGGTCGGGCGTGCCGAAAAGTCATATGATTTATACTTTAATTATATAATAATTGAATATTTAAGGGTATTTTTCAATTCCTCAAAATTATCGAACCCGTTGGATAGGAAATAAATGTTTGTTATAATACCATTAGAGAAAACACTGGCCTCCCATATATTACCAGCGCCTTTAAAAGAACTACTTTCTAGTCTATTAAACTCTATAATCTTAGAGGCATTTATAATTAACTCCTTCTTAAAAAACCAGCGTGTAGTGATAAATGTCCATGAATTTTTATCGACACTACAGGCACTAACGACTTTATTTATATAGTTGCCACTAATAAATAAAGGGAAATAATATAGATAGACAAAAATACCAGAATAAAAGGCCGTTAGGTAAAGTGAAAAATAAGGTCGAAAGCCAATCATATGGTATAGCCAGTAAAATACAAGGATTAAGCCCAGTGGCCCTATGCGAAACATAAGTCTCTTGGGAGAGCGTTTTCGTGTTTCTATATATACCTTTTGAAAGTTATTGCAATGAAAATTTTCCATGTTTTCTATTTTCCAGAAAGATTTTTTGTTGAATTATAGGTATCGTATGCAGCACTTGCAGTAGAGAAGCCTCCTTCAACTATCCCAATGCTGGCACGAGTTTAGGCGAAGCCCTAACTTGTGCCTTTTATAACGTGGAGGTTTTACCTCCACTGCTGCGCCAGCGGCAAGGCGGGACCGCACTGCCAGGGTCATTCCGGCAGCTCGTTCTATGGGAGGCACAGCCTCCCCCGAAAAATCGGCACGAGTTACGCTACGCTAAACTCGCGCCAGTTGAGGTTGACAAGGAAGCAAGGTATGAATAAAATTGTATTTATATAATAAAATTATCATATTTTACCATTCTGACGTGCGCGTCCATACAACTGCCTTGGAAGACTGTTTGCAAGCGGCCTTTTACTGTAAAGACTGAATAAATAACTGTAAGTCGGGTTTTGTAAATTGAAATAGTTAAGCGGATTAATGCCTTTGTTAAGCATAAAACACATGGTTATGCTGGCTTCTATCATATCATATGGGTATGCTGAAAGAAACTCTAGATGCTCAACATTGTATAGAGCAGTTTCAAAATAAGGCCGTAGCGCAAGGTTTTTAGTATATAATGTGGCCCCTGGTCGAGGTTGATGCGAAATAATCATTCTATCAGCTATTGTACCTTCTGGCACACGCAAGTCTGGCAATTCCTCATCTTCGGAAAGAATTGGTACTTCACCTATAATCTGCCATCGCTGTTCCCGCATGATTGCTAGGCGGCCTGCAAGCAGAATTGGCTGCATCAGATAACTGGTTAATTTGGCAGTGTTTATCTCGTCAGCATTTAAAGAATGATAATCATAAACTTTAATCAAGTCTGGATAAGAGTTGTTGTTCGCTATATGAAGGACGTTTATGTATTTAGCGTATGCAAATCCCCAACCGTGCAAGAGAGGAATACGTAAAACATGACCGGATTTGAGTCTTTTTGCCATGATTAAAAATTTTGTAAATATCGCACAGCTTCTCGGTAGTATTCAGCCATCCGTGGATTTTTGACTCCAATACCATTGATTATATTATCTAGATTCTTTAATCCATATTGGTCAATTTTAATTTGTTCAAGACCGCGTGCTGCACTGCGAGACAATCCGGAGAATACCTCTTCTAAAGCAAATGCTCTTCCGTTTGCTACATGCTGAGCAACTCGTGCAGCATAGTTTTTTGTTAGTCCCCAATAGACAATCTTTCCATCACGAACTCCTTGATAGACGCTATATGCACCTTTAACCACTTTTAATTCAGGTGCCGGCCCAGTTATTCCAAGGTCAGGAACAGTTGCATATGCTATATGCGGATCGCCTTTAAAGTCGAGTTGATCAAGAACAACGTCGAGCCAATACTCGCTATTGGTAACCCGTTCGCCGAAATCTTTGCCATAATAATTGACATCCGACTTTATATAGTTGCTATCGACCCTTAGCTCCCATTTAATGCTTTCAGTAGTCCATTTCTCCCCGGTCCCTTCAATTATTGGGTTTCGATTTTTGTCATAACCGACTCTTTGTTGAGCCTCATGTACCTGCGTAGATATAATGTATGTTCCAACATAGTTTCCATTAACTCCTGGTCCTTGCGGTATTCCAATTCCGCCCATTTGGAATGCTTGCCATTCCAAAGCTGAGCCACTCCAAGTTTCCTGTCCTGTGACGACGCTCCGTTGGTTTATTACCCTTCCATTCATGATGATAGGGTCGTCTCCATCAGGGTCACTAAAGTTAACTGGGTCATTAAAACTGAAAGCATAAGGGCTGGCATCCGCATACTTCTCAGCCAGGGGGTCGACGCCCTGGAAGCGCCCCGTGGTGGGGTCATAGTTGCGGTAGAACGTGCTGTAAACGCCGCCTTCACTACCCAGCAGGGCATCGTCTACAGTCGAGCCGCCATTGAACTGCTCCTTGCTGACCTGGGGCTGGGCCAGCGTATTGACGGCCACCCCACTCAGGGGCAAGCCAAAGGGGTAGTAGTGCTGCTCCTGGGTCACCAGCAGCCCCTGTTGGGGCTGGCGTATCGTCACGGAGTCAAAGTACACCGGCTGGCTCCCATCGTTAAGTAGCTGCACCTCTACGTAGCCCGCCTTTTCGGCCACCCCCGACAGGTCGGGCTGGACTTCAAAGCGCAGCTTAGCCCAGCCCAGGCTTCCCGTTGGGGCTGGTTGTTGCCATTGGGTGAGCAGCTGATTCTGCGCATTGTATACCCGCACGGCCACGTAGGCCGCGACATTTTCCATGACCGGATGAAAGGCCAGGGAGGACGTCGAGGCAGGTGGCGCCAGCGGTGGCGAAGCCGCTTTGCCAACCAGGCGAGCCAGCAGGCCCGTCACACTGAGCTGCACGCCTACCACGGGCCGGGAAGGCCCGGCCCCGGCCTCGTGGCCCCTAAAAGAGGGCCCTGTCGTGAGGGAGGGGGCCAGCAGCCAGACGGGTTTGGTTTGCAGGCCCGTTGGCAGGGGCGGCTCAGGCCCCGGGGTCGGGTCGGGGCTGGGGGCCGCCTGGACAGCGGTATTGTAGTACAGACTTACCTGCAGCTTATCGCCCTGCACCATCGGAATGCGCGTCGAAGGCCCCGGCTGCCCTGCCGACACGGCGGCGGCATAGGCGCCCGCATCCTGGCCGGGGCCGTGATACGAGATGCCAGCGGGGCCCTGCGAAGACGCTACGTGCTGAAAGAGTGGGTAGTCGCCTTCCTCCCGGCTGGGGTCTTCCATGGCCAGGTGCAGCACCTCATCCTGCCGCGCCCGAAAGGCGACGCGCAGGTTGCCCAGGTGGTCGCGCAGGTGGTACTCATACACTAAATGGGCGGGGGTAAGCTGCAAGGCCACGGCCCGGCCTTCGGGGGTGGGCACCGAGCGCAGTCCAAAGCCATTCCAGGCGGTAGAGGACTCATATACGAAGCCATCCACGAAATACTCCGTCTTGACCGTTGTGGTAGTGGTGACCTTGCGCACCACGGTGCCCGCCGCATCGTAGGTGTAGGCAATGGTGCCGCCGCCTACAGTCTGCTTACTTACCTTGTTGAGGGTATTGTACTGGAAGCTGGCGTTTTTGTGGCCATCCTGCGTCACGCTGCCATTGGCATCATACGCATAGGCGCTGGAGCTGCCGTTGCCAAAGCCCCGGGGGTCCTGCTGGTTGTCGTAAGCGCTCAGTAATTGGTTGCCCTGTGTGGCTGTGGGGCCATAGTTGAGCGCCAGGTTATCAATCTGCTCCACGGCCGCGGTCGCCGAGGCCTGCGTAAAGCGCTGCACGGTCAGCAGGTTGCCATTGGCATCGTAGGTCATGTTCTTCTCGTCGTAGGCGCCCGTTTCCAGCGCGTACGCATCCTGGGGCCGGCTGCGGGCCGCGTAGGTGGCATCGGTGAGGCGGCCCAGCCCATCGTAGCCGAAGCGGTAGCGGCGCTCGCGCTCGGGCTGGTTTTGCTGGGCGGCGTTGTGGGCCGTCCAGCTCACGGCCGAGATGCCCCCGTCGTAGCGGGGCGCATTGCCCGTGGCGTTGGCCTGCTCGCGCACCAGCTCCAGGCCGAACAGGTCATTTTCGGGATTGGTCGTCAGGTCGCTGTGATTGATGCTACTCAGCTGCCCATGCAGGTTGTAGGCAAAATCCTCGGTTTGCAGAAACGTCGCTCCCGCGTTCGTACTGTGCAGCCTCTTCTGAGTCAGTTCTCCCAGGCCGGTATACGTGCTGCTGCTGACCAGTACTTCCGGCTCCAGATTGCCCTGCGTCTGGTTTTGCTGCCAGGTTTGCAGTAAATGGCCAACCGCGTCATAGGTAAACCGGTTGCGGATGACGACGGGCGTAGCGCCGCCATACTCCTGCTTTTTAATCGTTTTCAGCACCTGCGGTACGAAGCCCTGCTCGCGGTAAACCAGGGTGGTGACGTCGAGCAGGCTGGCACTGGGCTGCAACAGGTTATTGCCCTGCTTCTGAATGAGGTTACCGTACTGGTCGTAAAACAGGGCGGTGGTTAGCCAGTCGCCGTACTGGCCATCGGGGGCCACGAGCCGGCGGCGCGTGACGGTGGCCAGGCCCCGCGTCTGGGTAGTGGCTGTAGGCTGCTCGGCCGTGCTCAATTCCGGTGCCGAGCGATAAGTGTAGTCCGGCTGCCCATCCGCGTTCAGGTCGTAGTCGTCGAAGAAGGAGAGCGCGAGCAGCGTGCCCGACGCGCCGTCCTGCACCACCGGAAACGTGTTGCTGGTAGTGTAGCTGCCTCCACTGCGGGTCTCATAGTCCAGGGACGGTGCAAACTGGTCGGCCGCGGCCTGCACATCCGAGCGCTGGCGGCTGTCGGACCAGAGGCCTTCCACCACGGCCCGGTTCTGGGCGTCGAACTTGGTAAACAGCCACTGATTGCTGGCCCGATGCGTGCCATCTTGCACGAGAACAGGCCGGTCGAAGGAATCATACACCAGGTACACGGCCGCCGCGCCCGGAAACTTGCGCTCTACGACCCTGCCCCGGTCATCGTAGGTATACTGGTAGAGCCAGCGGTCTTTAAAGCCAGCATCCTGGATGTTCCACTGCCCCGAGCTGGTTAGTGCCTGGATGGCCGCGGGCGGGATGACCAGCTGCACGTAGCCGGCATCGGTGTAGACAGTATAGGTATCGTAAGTACCCGCCCCCGCCCCGCTGGCCACAACTTTGCGCTGGAGCACTACCCGGCCCAGCTGGTCCTTGAAGACTTCCGTGCGGCGGTTGTCGGGGTCGAGCGAAATCTCTTTTGTTAGCTGCCCTTCCGGGTAAAACTGGGTGCCGTCGAAGCCCTGCCAGTGGCGCACCTCGGTAGCCGTATTACTGGCATAGCTCAGGCGGGTAGTGTGTCCCGTCCAGGCCTGGCCGCTTTGGGTTTGCTCCAGCGGCCGGCCCAGCGGTGAAGCCTCGGTCGTGGTCGTACTGAATGGCTGGCTGTCCTTCGGAGCATAATAGGCCGTTTGTTTAGCAGAAGCCGCGGGCTCATAATAACCGGGTGTCTTGGTGGCTGAAGGAACCGAAAAAGGCAGGAAGGATTGAGCTGCCGTGGGGCTGCCTTCATAGCTAAGGTGCTGCACTATGTCTTCCTGGGCCGGGCCGGCCTGTACGGTCAGCTGCTGGATAGGCTGTCCCAGGCTGTTGGCATACGTCACGGTTTGCTGCCGCTCAGTGGGACCCAGCTTGATAAGCTGCGTGGGGTCCGTCACGCCGGGCTTGAGAACGGTGAGGGTACTGGTATAGGTGAGCGGCTGTTGGTTAACCTGCTGTCCGGCCAGGGCATCCAGCACCTCTACCGGAGCGGACTCGTCCTCGGGGCTCGTGCCCCCGGCCAGGCGTACGGTGTAGCTGCCGGCCGTGTAAACCGTCAGTTGGGCGGAGGTCTCCCCTGCTACCGGCTGCCCGTTGAGTAGCCAGGTGTAAGGCCCGGCGTTGGCGGGGTTGGCCTGTAGGGTAAGGCCCGTGCCATACGCGAGGGCAACGGGCTGCGTAGGTACTACCCCGGCAATAAGCAGCTGTACCCGGCGCAACAGCACATGCACGGGTACCCGCGCATTCTGCTGGCAATCCGTCACGGCTAGGTAATAGTCGCGACTTTGCGTCAGCGACGGCGTGGTGAAGGTGGCCCCACTGGAGGAGCCCGAAGCTAGGGTAGCGCTGGTGGCGTCCTCATACCAGGTATAGGTATAAGCGGCGTTATAGTTACTGATTGTCAGGTTAACGCTACCGGGCCCGAAGCGCTCCGTCCCGCCTACGACCGCACTAGCCTGCGTACCTACAGTAACCGTAAAAGACAGCGAGTAGGTCTGCTGACAGGGGGACGAGGGCAACTGATAGGTCAGGACGTACACCTCGCTTTTAACACTGCGGTTATCGGGATAGTCGTAGGCGCCTACCTGGACTTGCCCATTGGAGAGCAGGGTCATGTCGCTTGCCCCACTAGCCGAGGTATAGCTACTACTCCAGCTACAGTTCGCGGCTCCGGCTGGTGGCACCAGAATGAGCGTTTCTCGCGGGCAAATAGTAGCGCTAGCTGCTGTCACGTTAACCGCATTACCCTGGACTGTTAGTACTTGGTTAGCGGGCGGCCCCACCACCGTTACGTCGTGGTAAGCAGTGGGGGGAGAAGTGGTGCCACCGCTCATCTCATCTGTACAGGTCGCCGTAAGGGCTACTTGATAGACTCCGGGGGTATTCCAGGTAACAGTGGCGGACGTGAAGCCATCTCCGTCGGCGGGCGTAAGACTATCGCCTCCACTCCAGCTCCAGCTGCTGCAGAAATCTGCATTACAACTGAAAGTGGCCGGCTGGCCTACGCATACCTGAGCAGGGCCGCTTATGTTAAGGGTGACTTGCTGAGTCGACGGGGAAAATTGCCCATGGGCAGTACCCTGACAAAATCCCACTAAGGCACCCAACAGCACGATGCCGCGCAGCAAACCCTGGAAACAAGTAGTAAATGGGAACATAGACACAGCAGCGTTTTTCGAAAGAAGGAATGGGCGCACTACTGCTGCCCTATTGTATACCACAGGGGATTTGCTGCGTGCCGGAGCTACTGTAGTGTTCGATGGAAAAGACATCCGAAGTGCCCACTACATAGCCACTGGCGTTGGTAATAGTACACTGATACAGCTGTTTAGCCTGCGCCGACGAGCTAGCCGGTGATTGACCGCTTGCTAAGACTGTAATCGAGGAGCTAGTGAGCCCCGGCATCTCTTGCCAAGTAGATGTACCTGGTGTGATAGACCTCCAGGTATAGGTGTAGCTACCTGGAATATCTATATGAACATTAAATGTTGTGCTCGAAGTATTGGTAGCCGAAGAACCACAAGTATTTTCGAGCCGGTTGGCCACCGCACCACAGTTATCAATGGCGACTACCCCATTAGTGCACGAGGTGATGGTGATAGGGGCAGGCCGAACAGTAATAAACTGATAACTAGTAGACGTCTTGCTTTGACCACTGATGCGCACCAGGAGCTTTACCTGATACACTTGTTCCTGAGTAGGGGCGCTGAAGCTATGCTGGGCACTGGGAGTCGATGAGAAAGCGGTCATGGTGTTATCGCCGAAGTCCCAGCTGTAGCTCAAGTCTGTTCCACACGCACTGTTTGCCGTAAACGTGAGCGGGCTGCCGTCCTGCTGGATTCCGCTAACCACGAAAGAGGGCGCAATAGCTGGCGTGCGCCCGGCAACTACCTGGTCCAGCTGCTTCACAATCGCGCCATTATGGTCGCGCACCCTGACCAGGCTACCTAGCACGTTATAGTCGTAGAAACTGGTACGCCCCCGCCCGTCGGTTTCGGAGGTTTTGCCCCTCGTTAAGTCATAGGTCGTGCTGGTTGCCACAGCAGTTGCCGGTAATAGGAGCACGTCATCCACCTGTAGAGCCGTCGAGCCGTTGTTGAGCAATTGAAGCGCTAAGCCGGTAGGCGATGCAGCCCCCAGGTTGATAAGCAACTCGTACAGCTGCCATTGTCCGGTAGCCGAAGTGATAGCCAGGGGCTGGGTAGCTGGCAGGGTTCCGCCCGTACTGCTCGTAAAAGTCAGCAAGAGGGAGCCGGCGCTACTACTCGTGCGGCGAGCCCAAAAGCTTAGCCGATAAGCTGGCGCCGTAGACGTAGGCCACCGGCTGCTCAGAAACGCATTGACGGGAAGCTCCATGCCTGCCTGGCCGGTACGAGCGGCCGGCCCGGAAGCAGCAAGTGGTTGGTTCGCGCTGGTCGAGGCTGAAAAAGCATAGTCCTTTTCCGACTCGAAATCCGAAAAGACTACTTCGCTTGCTAAGGCATTGGCAAGCTGCAGCACAGGCAATGTATTGGCATACCCTAAGTGAATAGCCGTGACCTGGCGGCCGGCCTCGGTCCGGGTAGAAAGTGGCTGCAGGTGGCTGGTTGTCTCTAGTAGAGTAGAGGTCCGCTTATAGCCGTCTGGCACATGTAACTCCGAGCTGCCGGCCGCATTTACAATGACCTGAATGGAGTCATTCGAGCCGCTTATGCCTCTGACTAGTGGGGTAGCCGGTTGGTAGCGGAAGGTTTGGTAAGGACGAGTAGGCCCAGGCTGGCTGGTAGTTGTAAACGTATTGAGCGTACCCCCAAGAAAGCTCACCTGACTGGTCGGACTGACTACTTCCGAAATGGTTTCTACTACGTCCCCACTGCTTTGCCAGTCCCCTGAAGCTATCCGCTGCTGCATTGCAAGCAGCCGGGCCTCACTCGTTTGAGCGGTGAGCGGATAGTCCGTTAGGTACTTGTAGCGGGTGCGGTAATAGCTGCCCTCACTCGTGCGCGTTGCCTGGGCCGCGAGCCAGCCGCGACTGTTGTAGTTGTACTGGGTAAGGCTTTGATTCGCAGTGCCCGACGCATTAGGCGTGAGGGAGGTTTGCTGCCGCACCGCGTACAGAAAATCGGTTAGAATCGGATACTTGGCATAGGCATACACATTATCAGGCCCGCTCAGTAGCTGCTCATATACTAAGCCGGTGACGGGGGGCAAAGTCGGGGCTAAGTTGCGGTATTGGTAAGTAAAGGTTTCCTGACGCACCGTAGCTCCCGCGGCATTGCCGACCGGTTCGGCCAGGTAGAGAATACTTTGTGGCAGCCCGCGCCGAAAATCGTAGTTGGTAGCCGGGGCAAAGGGATAGAGGTCAGTACTTGCCTGCAGGGGAGCGACCGACGGGCAGGTGGTCGTGCCATGGGGTGCTACGGTACGACTTTGGCGGGCTACGCCCATCGCAGCCCGGGCCCAGCTGATACCGGCTGCGGCCCCATCTGCTGCCGTAGTTTCGTCGGCACTGCCGGGCACCAGATAAGTAGTTATTACCTGGCCCTTGCCGGGTAGCTGCTCACTCACCTGCTGATACCCAATGGCACGGGTCTCGAAGGGGTCGGTCGTTAAGTCATCTCCGCAGCGGGCCGTGGCATTAGTCCATTGCTGCTGCGCGGTCGCTTCACTGGCGGGCAGGGCAAGCGCGAAATGTGGTGCCCGTAGTAATAGGCCGCTGGCCGAGCCATTAGCCAGCTGGTAGCCATACTCCCGGCGGGTTTCCAGCCCCGTAATCCCGTCCTGGACCCGAATGGCCCGGATGCGGACGCCCCCTGCCGGATAGGACTCCTGAGCTACCGGGTCGTAAAAGCGGGGAGCTTCGTACTCTAACAGGGCTTTACCACCACCCGGTAGGCTTACGCCGGTAAGGGTGCCCGCTAGAGCCGTTTTGAAATTGGGGGCTGGTCGACGGTCAGCCCCCGGTAGGGTAAAGCCACCGCCGGCATACGTAGGCGATTCGTAGAGGCGGTAAGGTGCCGCGGGAACGACAGTAGCTTGCCCTAGTAATTGCGGATAAACATACAGCTGGGGAATCAGCGTACTACTGCCATTGGCGTTGTAAAAACCCCAGTAGTCCCGGTCATTTGCTCCAAAGGGCGGCAAGGCAACCGTTGTAGCGGTTGTCTGGTCATAGGTAAAGGTGTAAAGAGGTTGCGTGGCACAGCCATTACTGACGCGAATACTCGTTAGAAACCGACGCGGATTGTAGAAGTCTACTAATGGACCTCCCTTTTTATCATACCAGAGTCCCCCGAGGGGAACTGGGTTAATATAATCAAATAAATATTGTTTTACTAATTGTCTCGTAAGGGAGGAAGTTATCGTCGCCGCTGTAGCGAAATAATCGGTTTGGCCGGTTAAGGTTAGGTCAAAGGTGATGGTCGTTGCGGCAGAGCTGACGGACTGAAGCCAGTACTGCGTACTAGTCGTTTCCAGTTTGTAATCCTCGGTACCAGCGCCACTGTCTGCGCCGCGCGCCATACGCCGCGAGGTCTTATCCGATTGACCATCGGGCGTAGCAGTGGCTAGATAGGTGAAGTTTATCTGGTCGCCCGCGCTAGTGCTGTGTCAGGGAAATTTATTACCTAAAGAATCGACTGGCTCCCCCTCTCCTTTTCGGAGAGGGGGCCGGGGGGTGAGGCGCCCACCAGAACGATTAGGTAAGGAACTTGCCTGACGCAGCACTAGTCGTTATAGTAGAAGCCTGCCAGGAAGAAATATAGGTTAGCGCCGTGTTAGTATCCGAAAACTTATACAAGCTATAGTCCCGCAGGAAATAGCTGGGACTGGCCGTAACATCGGTTGCTTTTTTTGTTATCGTCTCAGGTTTGTTAAACACGTAGCTTGTCCCATCGGTCGTCTGAATAGTAAAGGCCGAAATGCCTGCACCTATGTCAATAGAGCCCACCGTAATCGTAATAGGGTCGTAGGGGATGGTGCGCGCCCGGCCTTGCCCATCAAAGACAAACTTGCCCGTATGCCCCGGCAGAGAATACGAGAAGACGTCGGGCTCTGAGTCATACAGGTTCAGGGGAGAAGCGCCGGCAAGCGCCTGCGGAATATTGCCTATCTGCGTGAGTAGCTGATAGGCGGTTTGTTCCCCCGCCGTACAGCCGGCAGCATCCAGCGCAGCCGGCGGATTGGGAACCGCATCGATAGTCGCTTGGACAGCAGTGCTAGTCGATGGGTACAACAGCCAGCCATACCGATTTTGATTTGGGCCAAGTACTTGCCGGTCATCTGGTAAGTCGCGTACTTCTCGATGGATGCTCACTTGCCCGGTCAACGCCCAGTTCATACCCACTTTCCCCCCTTGGTCATCAACCTGTACCCCGGCAGCCGCATAGGCCAGGCCCAGTGGCACGGTAACGTTACCGGCCTGTACCGTATGGAGCGGTACATATAGCTGGGCCGTCCCCGTGAATTTATCAACCGTTATTTCCTGAGGAAACCAGCCGGCAGTCGAAGCAGCTCCTGTTTTAAATCCAGCGCTGGCTGGGTCAGGCTTAACCTGTATGTAGTCCAGGTTAATCCAACCCGTGTCGTCCGCATCATAGCGAACCATAATGGTGTTGCTACCAGCCCGCAGGTTTAAGACCAGGGTGGTTGTCGCCCAAGCAGACCAGGAATTAGTCGAGGGAAAGAGCGCCTGAGTTACATCGACGTTATTGACGTAGACGCTCAGGCTCGACACCCAGGGGCGAGCAGCAGTGTAGCGAAAATCAACGGCATACGTCCTGGTTTCCGGAACCGAAACGGCTGTAAACGTTACGGCTGAAGCGCCACGCTGCGTAATGTATTCGGCGTAGCCAATGCCGGCTGCCGAAGCTGTGCTCGCGCTCGTTAGCACAGCTACCTGCGGGTCCTCTGCCTGATAAATTCCCTGCCCCCAACTGGAAGTTGCGGCGCCGAGCAGCCAGAGCAGCGTACACATCACGAGCAAGCCAACACGGGGGTTGCCAGCATTAGACCCCGGTCTAGTGGCAAAGCGCTTGCGAAGACTAATTGCCCGCCAGGTCAGCGCTTCCTTGTAAGTAACAGCATGGAAAAAAGAGGAAACGTTGACCATAGGATGAGTAGCTATTCAACTAGGCTTCAACTGGGCAGAAAGCGCTACTGAATAATCTCTCAAAAGTCTGGGCCAGCTGACTATTTAAAAGGACAAAGTTCCTATTTTTACAACATGCTATATAGAATAAAATTTAAAATAAAAACATATTATTTATATAATTTATTATAAATAAAAGTCAAATATGCTTTAGATAGCTTATAAATTAGCTTTCATTTATCCTGAATTATAAGTAAATTGTGACATAGAGGACCCATAATCAACCAAAAAAAGTGGCTTTAACAATACCGCGGACCCATAGCGAGTAGCAAGCTCAAGTTGTGGTAGAGACAACATAAAAAGGTCTGTTCGGCGAGAAGCAGGCTGAGTTTGAAGTATTCGCCACTTCGGGCAGTTGGCTACCCGTTTTGCCGAGCTGATAGATACGGAAACAGCGTAGAGATTCGTCCTGGCAATGGCCTCGTTCATGTTTATGCCCGCAGTCAGGCCGTGCACGAACTAATACGCAAGTCATATGGCATAAATCCAATTTATGCAAGGATATCCCCAATAGGGCACAACTATTGCAGAAACCCTTGAATTAGAGTTGAGGAAGATAATTTTGTAACTTTCTCAGTATTCAATCTAAAATAACAGCGCTAAGCTAAGTAGCCTTTACCTTTGTAAGTACAATTATTTTTTACTATTTACAGTAGAGTCAGCTTATCCTTCTAACGCTGCAATTAGTGTGGCTTTTATATAAGGCAGCTGTGAGTACTGTACGCGCTACTCGATGCCTGAGCAATATACCCTTTCCACTATTTATGTGTTTGCTCTCTGCCAGTGGCCCGCTATCGGGCCGCTGGCAGATTTTTATTTTACTCCCTACGCGGCCGCCTGATGCAGTGGCTCCGCTTGTTGTTGCTGTTGGGCTGCTGGATGGCAGCCGGCAACTCCTGTGCCCAGACTGGCAGCTGGCTGCCGGCCGGGGCCGACCTCTCCTACCCCCGCACGTTGCTTAAAGCCAGCGAGCTGGCATCAGTGCGGGCCAGCCTGGCTGCCGGCAGTGCCCAGGCGCTATACACGGGCCTGTACGGCGATGTGCAGGGCAGCCCCACGAGCGACAACACCTCGACGAGCGGGCGGCGCAGCCGGGCCACTTTTGCCAAAAATGCCGCTTTTGTGGTGCTGATGGGCCGCCAGCCCGCCGGCGATACCCTGGCCCCGGCCCAGCGCACCGCCCTGGCTGCTACCACGCAGGGCCTGCTCGAAAGTATCAATACCAACGTGGAAGTATTCGCCACCTGGTCGGGCACCACCCCTTATACGGAATGGCAGTGGCGCTCTAAAGAGCTGATTGACTACCTCATAGCTTATGACCTGTTGCGCGGGGCCGGCATAGCTGCCCAAACGCTGTCGGCTAGCCAGGCGCAGCTTCAGGCGTTTGCCGGTAATCTGTACAAGCAGTCGACCACCCCGCTCGGGCCCTACAGCTTTTATGGACAGGTAAAAAACAACCATACGCTCATGACTGCCGCGGCCCTGGGCATGGCCGCCATCGTGCTGAACCAGGCCAGCAGCTCCGACCCTACTCAGCAACCCGTCAATTGGGCAGGAGCCGGACTATATAACATCGACAATGTATTGTGGCGCGATGCGCAGCGGCAATCCGACTCGACGCAGGTGGCCGGCTACGCCGAGGGACCTTATTATTGTAAGTATGCGCTGCTCAACTGCCTGCCTCTATTCCGGGCAATGGGGCACTTTCTGCCCGATGGGCGGCAGCCCTACACGTTCGGCACGAGCACGCACGCCATTCGCAACCCCTATTTCGACCCCAAATATGCCCTGCTTTACGAGTGGCTGACGGCTATTATGCTCCCCGACGGCCGACTGCCGGCCCTTGAAGACTCGTACGTAGATATGGCCATGCCCGAGCTGGCCCTTACCGGCCAGGCCCGGTACGTGCAGCCCCTGGCACTTAGCAAGCTCACGGGCAGCCCGCTGAACTCGCTTACTGCCCAGCTGCGCGATATAACGGTGGATATGCGAGCGGCTTACCTGGCCGCGGCGCTGGTGCCGGCGCCACCTGCGCATTCTACCCTCACCTCCCTGCCGGCCAGCGGCAACCTGCTGTTCCGGTCGGGCAACGACTCGCTGGCTTCCTACCTGCACCTGTACGGGCGCGGGGGCCTGGCCCAGGCCAACAGCGGCGGCCATAGCCAGGGCGACGCCAGCAGCTTTCTGCTATATGCCTACGGCCAGGAGCTGGCCCTCGACCCCGGCTACCTGAGCTACGACCGCCGGGCTGAAGTTGGTCAGGCTGGCAATCATAATCTGGTGCTCGTAGACGGGGCCGGGCCGGCCATTGGCACACCCGGAGCCGGTAGTCCTACCATGAGCACCGTGCAGCATCCGCTGCAAACCGCGCAGCTGGCCTACGGCGAAGTGCAAACGACCTACCAGGGAGCAAGTATCGTGCGCAAGGCGCTGTTTGTGCGCAATTCGTACTATCTGCTGGCCGATGCCGTGAGCGCCACCGCGCCGCATACCTACACCTGGCAGCTGCATGGCGCCGGCCTGGCCGGGGGCTCGGCCGCCACTGGCACGTTTGCCGACAGCCTGGCCACCCATGAGGGCACCTGGCAGAAAAACGGCGCGAGTCTGCTGGCTCATGTTACGGCTACGGGGGGGCCAGCTCGTACACCACCGCTACTAACATTCACGAAACCACGTATAATACCACTGAAAACCACACTACGCTACTGGTGCAGAAGAGCGGCAGTGCCCAAACCCAGTTTTTGGCGGCGCTCTACCCCTACACCAGCCGCGGGCTCCGCTTCACTACTACGAGTGGCGGGGCCACGGCCGCCCTGGCCGGCACCGGCGCGGCGTTTACTGATATTGCCTTCGCCCAGGCCGATACGGTGCTGCAAGCCGACAACAGCGGGCTGCTGCCCCAGGCCGTGCGGGCCGACGGGCAGCTTACTTTTTATTCGGCTACTCCCGCCGGCGATTTCGCCCAGCTCTTCCTGCAACAAGGCACGGCGCTGTACACCGGCAATTTGCTAGTGGTGCAGGCCGCCAATCGGGCTACGCTGAGCTGGCAAAAGACGACCGGCACTCGCTACGATGGCACCGTGAGCCGCGCTACGACGCTTACGCTGGCGCTCACTAGCCCGCCCCTCAGCGTAACGGGCGCTGGCCTGGCCAGTTGGAGCTACGACGGCGCCCGCCAACAGCTCCAGCTCTTCTTTACGCAGGCCTCCGACTTTGCCGTGCAGCTTTTTCCTCAGCAGGTAGCTAATGCTGCGCCGCTACCCGTAGTGCTCCGCAGCCTGACGGCCCAACGCCAGGCCCTCACCAGCGTGCGCCTGAGTTGGCAGACGGCTACTGAAACCAGCAACCGGGGCTTTGCAGTACAGCGCCAGCTGCTGCCAGCGCAGGCGTTCGAGACAATAGCTTTTGTGCCCAGCCCCGCCAACGCTACGCAGCCGGGCAGCTATGCCTACGTGGATGCTACGGCGCCGGGCACCAGCGTTTACTATCGCCTGCAGCAGATTGCTATCGACGGAGCTGTTACCTATTCGCCCGTTATAGCCGTAGCCGGCAGCCTGGCTGCTGCCGCACTCAGCGCCTGGCCGCTGCCAGCGCAGCACACGCTGCACGTCCGGTTTTCTGACCCGCAGGCAGAGGTATACCTGCGCCTGCTCGATGCCACGGGGCGGCCGGTTCGGCAGCTACGCTTCCGGCAGTACACGCAGCTTGATACCAGCAGCCTGGCGCCGGGCCTGTACTTTCTGCAGGCGCAGGATGCCAATGGCCAGGCGCTGGCAGCAAGCCAAAAAGTAGTAGTAAGCCTCTAGCGCAGTACCCAAGTGGGTGTAAGGGGCAGGCTGCCGGCTTTTGGCCGGCTGTCCGCTCTTTGCCAGAACGCCATCCGACAGTCAATTTTAAATATAGAAAAAATACTATTTATCAATCGCTACCTTACTCGCCTGCTTGCTCACCAGCTTTTTATCTTCTTTCCAGAAGAGTCGGATACCCGTTCGCAGCAGCACCAGCCAGGCGGCACCTCCGGCGAAGCCGGCCACTACGTCGGTGGGGTAATGCACGTGTAAGTACACGCGGGTGAGGCCGATAAGCAGGCTCCAGCCAATCAGCAGCACCGCCCAGCCCCAGCGCCCGCCGTGCTGCACTGCCAGCCAGGCCAGGCAGCCGTAATAGGCCATGCTCATCATGGCATGGCCGCTCGGAAAGCTGAGGCCATACTGGTAGATGAGGGCCGTAGTAGGCCGGTCGCGGTGAAACCAGGCCTTCAGCAATTCATTCAGCACCAGCCCGCCCCCCATCGATAGCAGCAGCTCGACGGCGTAGCGGCCGTAGCCGCGCCGGTACAGCACCAGCGGAACCAGCAGGCTGGCCGGCACAAAAAACAGCACCGAGCCAAAAAACGTAAGCTTAAACACCCACCACGTCAGCCACGGCGCGGCGGCGCGCAGCGCATCCATTTGGGCAAACCCCCAATTGTCGAACACCTGCGAATGCTCGCGAAATACTACCCGCGTGAGGTAAAAAAACAGCCCAAAGGCCAGCACAAACAACACAGCGCCAAAAACGGCCTCGGCGGTGAGCAGCCCGGCCCGCCGGGCAGGCGTTGAAGCAGCGGCAGAAAAATCAGGTGGGGCACCAGGAGCAGGCATGGCGAGCAATTAACAGAAAGCTGTCTTGAACGAAATCCAAGCCGAATTGGCTGACGGCCCCGCGATAAGGGGCAGCATTACGAGGCAACAAAAAAGCCAGCCCATTGCGGGGCTGGCTTTTCATCGAAAAAACTGTGCGCTCGGAGAGACTCGAACTCTCACACCTTGCGGAACTGCCGCCTGAAGACAGCGCGTCTACCAATTTCGCCACAAGCGCATTTCGAAGCTCAAAAGCTGACCCGCCCTATCAGCGGAGGCTTTTGATAGTGCAAAGATAGCCCGCTCCGCTGGCTTGGTGCAAGCCTGACTCCATTTTTTTAGTGCTGCGCCAGCTTGGGAGCCCGCCCAAAAATTGTTTCTCAGCTACTTGCGCGCCTAATTTTTTTATGTAAAAATCCTTTGAGCCGGCAGCCACGCAGATTCGTACCTAGTTTGCCCACTTCTAACCCGCGCCCCGATGCCCGATTTGCCTTCCTCTTCCCTACCGGCCGACGGCCACCCCGACGCCGACTTCGGGCCGGTGGCCGGCTTTTACGATTGGCTGGCGGGCCTGGTATTCGGCGGCGCGCAGCGCCGGGCACAGCGCGCCGCTCTGGTAGCGGGCCTGCCGCCGGGGTCCGCTCCGCGCCTGTTGGTGCTGGGGGGCGGCTCGGGCTGGGTACTGGGCGAAATATGGCGGCTCCGTCCGCAGGCGCAGGTACTGTATCTGGAAGTATCGGCGGCCATGCTGGCCCGCACCGGAGCTCGCCTGCGGCAGTGGCCGCCCCCCCCGGCGCAACCGTAGAGCTGCGCCAGGGCACCGAGACAGCTTTGCTTCCCGGCGAGCAGTTTGATGGTATTCTGACTTTTTTTGTGCTCGACTGCTTTACCGAGGACGCGCTGCCCGGCGCGCTGGCTCGCCTGCAAGCGGCCCGCCGGCCAGCAGCCCCCTGGCTGGTTACTGATTTCCCGCCCGCCCGGCGCGGCTGGCACCATTGGCTGATTCAAGCCATGTACTGGTTTTTCAGATTGACCATCGGCCTGCGGGCCCGCCGTATGCCGCCCTGGCCCGCGGCCCTGGCGGCGCTGGGCCTGCGCCCGACCTGGGAGGAGCGCTTTTACGGGGGCGCAATAGCCAGCCTCGTTCTACAGGCCAGCCCTGGACCAGCCCAGTAGGCTAACTCGGAAACCGATTGCTAGAGCTTGTTTCCTACTTACTTTGCATTGCCTTAAACTGCGTTTTAGGCATTAGGAATACACTTTAGCATTATTCAACTGGTTTTTATGAAAAAACTTCTTCGCAGGGAGGTATTACCCGGTTTGGCATTGGCCTTACTGCCTGGGCTGGCCCTGGCACAAGGGGCGGCTACCGGCCCGGCGGTGCGTTATGCCGTATCTTTTCCGAATGCCGTGCACCACGAGGCGCGCGTGGCAGCCACGTTTGCGGGCCTTACGCCCGGCCAGAAGCTGCTGGTGCGCATGGCCCGCTCATCGCCGGGCCGCTACGCGCTGCACGACTTTGTGAAGAACGTTTATTATACTGTGGCTACCGATGGCACGGGCAAGCTGCTCACTATCAGCCGGCCCGACCCGTACTCCTGGGAAGTGAAAGCCGGAGCCGACGGCACGGTGCAATTTAATTATACCCTCTACGGCGACCGCACCGATGGCACGTTTGCGGGCATCGACCAGCAGCACGCGCACCTGAATATGCCTGCGGTTTTCTGCTATGCGCAAGGGTTCGAAAACCGGCCGGCCGAAGTGAAGTTTGAGCTGCCTGCCAACTGGAAAGTGGCGACCCAGCTGCGCCCCGGCGGGGAGGACAAAGCAACCTTTACCGCGCCCAACCTCCAGTATTTTATGGACAGCCCCACGGTGCTGGGCTCGCCGCAGTTTCTGCACGCCTGGCAGGATGGCGGGCGCAACTTTGAGATGGCAACCTACTACAACGGCACCGCCACCGAGGTGGATGCCTTCGTAAAAAAAGCGCAAAAGGTGGTCCGTGAGGCCGCCGGCGTCTATGGTGGCGAGTACCCGCAGTTCGACTTCGGCCGCTATACCTTCCTGGCCGACTACCTGCCGCAGGCCAGCAGCGATGGCATGGAGCACCGCAACTCCACCTCACTCACCTCGCCGCTGCCGCTGCGCGAAGAAGGGGCACTGCATAATCTGGGTACCTTGTCGCACGAGTTTTTTCACTCCTACAACACCGAGCGCATCCGCTCGCAGGGCCTGGAGCCTTTTGACTTTCAGCGC
Source organism: Hymenobacter baengnokdamensis (assembly GCF_008728635.1). Lineage (NCBI taxonomy): Bacteria > Pseudomonadati > Bacteroidota > Cytophagia > Cytophagales > Hymenobacteraceae > Hymenobacter > Hymenobacter baengnokdamensis. The sequence continues at coordinate 3,673,003 of NZ_CP044285.1, forward strand.
GTAAACATGAGCGACGCGCTGTGGTTTGGCGAGGGTTTCACCCAATACTACGGCGAGCTGGTACTGCGCCGGGCTGGTTTCTACGACGACGAGCAATTTTTTGACAAAGTCAGCTCCTGGGTAAATGCCCGGCTGAATTCGCCGGGCGCGCGCTACGCCTCGGCCGTGGAAATGAGCCGGCAGGCAGCGTTTACCGACGCGGCCGTGTCGCTGGACCCCACCAACCGCAACAATACTTACCTCTCGTACTACGTGCAGGGTGCGGGCCTGGCCCTGTGCCTCGACTTGCAGCTGCGCCAGCGCTACCACACCTCGCTCGACAAGTACATGCAGGCCATGTGGCAGGAGTTTGGCAAGCCCCAGACGCCCGCGCTGGCGCCGGTGAAGGCTTATACGGTGGCCGATTTGCAGCGCGTGCTGGGCACCGTGGCCAAGGATACGGCCTTCGCGGGCTCGTTCTTCCGGCGCTACATCTACGGCCGCGAGGCCCCGCGCTTTGGCGAAAACCTGGCCACGATGGGGCTGGCCGTGGTGCCGGTGAAGGCGCTGGCCGCCGCCCTGCCCCGGCAGGTCGAGTTTGATGAGGAAGGCCGCTGCATTCTGAGCCGCAACACCACCATCGGCTCGGGCCTCTACAAAGCGGGCATTGACCGCGGCGACCAGATTGTAATGCTCGACAACGAGAAAATCTCCGATATGGCGACCCTCGAAGGCATTATGCGCCGCCACACGCCCGCCGACCTAGTGCCGGTGCGGGTGCGCAACCGCGCTGGCGTGGAGCGCAATGTGCAGGTAGTGCTCACCGAGGATACCAACGTGCAGGTGCAGCCCATGGAAAGCGTCGATAAAATGACGGCTACCCCGGCGCAGAAAGAGAACCGGGCCGCCTGGCTGGCCAGCGCCGCCAAATAGCGGCGGGTAGCTTATTGACGCGCGAAAAAAGTCCTGGCTGAATATTCAGCCAGGACTTTTTTCGTTAGCTTGCCTTGCAAGAGCCTAGCGGCGACGACCGAAGAAGCGCAGCAGGAACAAAAACAGATTTACAAAGTCGAGGTACAGCGTGAGCGCGCCCAGAATGGATGCTTTATCGTGCGTTTCCTCGCCTTCGGTTACGCCCAGGAAGGCCAGCTGCTTTAGCTTTTGGGTGTCGTAGGCGGCCAGGGCCGTGAAGAGGATGACGCCAATGAACGAGGTCAGCAGGTTCAGCGTCGAATTACCCCAGAACATGTTGACCACCATTGCGATTACCAGACCGATAACAGCCATGCTCAGCAGCTTGCCCCAGCCCGACAAATCGGACTTGGTGAAGTAGCCGAAGGCGCTCATTACCCCAAACATAAGGGCGGTGGTAAAGAAGGTAGAGGCAATGGAGCTGGCGGTGTAGGCCAGAAATATGACACTCAGCGTCAGACCATTCAGCAAAGCGTAGCCGATAAAGGCGGCCTGGGCCTGGCTGCGGCTCCACTGGAAGATGCGGGCCGACAGGAAGCCTACCAGCACCAGCTCGGCGATGATGAGGCCAAAGAACACGAAGCGGGTACCAAAGATGATGTTCAGCAGCGCGGGCGAGCCCGCGGCAAACAGCGCCACCCCGCCCGTGAGGGCCAGGCCGGCAGCCATCCAGCCATACACCTGAGCAAAAAACTGCGCCTGAATGCGGGCCGCCTCTTCGGCCGAGAGCTGGTAAGAGGATGACCGGTTACGGTCCGGCAAAAACTGATTGTCGCTCATGAAAAAAGGGTATTAGGCAACTGAAAGAACATTGCAGCGGCCAACTTACGAACTTTGGCCGGTACGGACAGTACACTAACAACTTTGCGGCCGATTCGTGCCGCCCGCTTTCTCTGCCTTTATGTCTGCTCCCATCCAGTACCGCCGCAACGAGGCGCTGCGTACCATTCGCCCCGGCTACGCCGGCAATAAGCTCATCGGCCGGGAGTTTTGCAATGGCGAGGCCTTGTTTGAGCCTAAGCTCAGCACCGTGCTGCGCTGGCAGCTAACGGCCAACCCGCAGAAGGAGGAGAAAATGCGCGACACCTGGGCTCCCAGCGTCGTGCCCTGCGCCGAGGCATTTTTCTCGACCGAGGATATGCTGGTCTGGCTGGGGCACGCCTGCTTTCTGCTGCGCATCGGGGGCGTGAGCCTGCTCTTCGACCCGGTGCTGTTTTCGTCGCTGGGCCTGCGCCACCGCCACGCGCTGCCCTGCCGGCCCGAGGACGTGCGGAATATAGATTATTTACTACTTTCGCACGGGCACCGCGACCACCTCGACGAGCAATCCGTTCGGCTGGTGGCCAGGCAAAACCCGCAGCTGAGCGTGCTCTCCTCGCTGGGCATGGCGAAGCTGGTGCATAGCATGGCCCCCGCGCTGCCGGTGCAGGAAGCCGGCTGGTGGCAGCAATACGACCTCGGCCCCGACGCGCCTTTCGAAATTTATTACCTGCCCGCCAGCCACTGGCACCGGCGGGGTCTGTTCGATTTGAACCAGGTGCTGTGGGGCAGCTTCCTGATTAAAACAGAAGACCAGCTCATCTACTGTGCGGGCGACACGAGCTATGCCGACCACTTCGAAGAGATTGAGAGAATATTCGGGCCGCTCGATATTGTACTTATGCCCATCGGCGCCTACAAGCCGCCTTTTATGATGCACCAGAGCCACGTAAACCCGCACGAGGCGGCCAAGGCCACCAACGTGCTGCGCGCCGGCCACGTCGTGCCCATGCACTACGGCACCTTCGACCTGAGCGACGAGCCGGCCTCCGAGCCCCTGCGCCTGCTCTCGGAAGTGGCGGCCGGTGGTATGCTGCGCGCCGCGCTGCACGCGCCCGCCGTGGGCGAGGTGCTGCGCTGGCGCGAGTGGGAATAAAGCGTGTGCAGGTGAGCAGGTGAAGTACCTTTGCGGGGTATGTCGCCTACCCTTATTTTAAGCCTGATTGCCGGCTATTTCGCCGTGCTGATTATCATCGCAGTACTCACGTCGCGCAAGGCTACCAGCGAAAGCTTTTTTATCGCTAATCGCAACGCGCCCTGGTACATGGTGGCCTTCGCCATGATTGGCACCTCGCTCTCGGGCGTCACGTTTATCTCGGTGCCGGGCAATGTGTATGGCAAAAGCTGGAGCTACCTGGCCGTGGCGCTGGGGTTTGTGGCGGGCTACGTGGTCATTGGCACTGTGCTGCTGCCGCTCTACTACCGCTTGCAGCTGGTGAGCATCTACTCCTACCTGGAGCAGCGCTTTGGCTACTGGAGCTACAAAACCGGCGCGCTGTTTTTCCTGATTTCGCGCTCGCTGGGCTCGGCGCTGCGGCTCTACCTGGTGGCGGGCGTGCTGCAGCTGGCCGTGTTCGATTCAATGGGCGTCCCGTTCAGCATTACGGTGGTAGTAAGTATATTATTTATTTATTTATATACTTTTAAAGGTGGGTTAAAAACCATTCTCTGGACCGACACCTTCCAGACGATGGCCATGCTGAGCTGCGTGGGGCTGAGCATCTACTTTATGTCGGATGCGCTGAATTACTCCTTCAAGCAGCTCCTGCACTCAGTGCGCGAAAGCCCGATGTCGCAGGTCTATTTTTCCGATTTTCGGGACGATAAGTTTTTCTGGAAGCAGTTTGCCTCGGGCATGTTCATCACCATTGTGATGACCGGCCTCGACCAGGACCTGATGCAGAAAAACCTGAGCTGCCGCAGCCTCGGCGAGGCCCAGAAAAATCTGTTCTGGTTTACGCCGGTCATCGTCAGCGTCAACGTGCTGTTTCTCACGCTGGGGGTGCTGCTCTACCAATACGCCGCCGCGCGCGGCCTCGACCTGGCCCACCTGCCGCAGCTGCTCAATGCCAAAGGCACGCTCGATACCGACAAGGTTTTCCCGTTTCTGGCCACCACGCAGTTTTCGCTGGCGGCGGGCATCATCTTTATTCTGGGCATCATCGCGGTTACCTACGCCTCGGCCGACTCGGCCCTGACGGCCCTGACGACCTCGTTCTGCGTCGATTTTCTGGATATTAAAAAATACCCCGAGGCGCGGCAGACGCGGCTGCGGCAGCTCACCCACCTGGGCTGGTCGGGGGTGCTGATTGTCATTATTCTCATCTTTCGCGCCCTCAACGAGCAAAGCCTGATTGATGCGGTGTACAAGGCCGCTGGCTTCACCTATGGGCCGCTGCTGGGGCTGTTTGCCTTTGGTATCTTCACCAGCCGGCGCCTGCGCGACGGCCTGGTGCTGCCTACCTGCGTGGCCGGCGTGGGCCTCACGCTGCTCATCGTTACGCACTCGGTAGAGTGGCTGAATGGCTACAAGTTCGGCTTTGAAATCCTGCTGCTCAACGGGGCGCTTATTTACCTGGGTTTACTCCTGATTTCGCGGCCCGCCGCCCGAACCGAAGCGGTAGTTGGTTTGTCCTAGCGGGGGCCGGGCCACCTGGTATCTTTACGGGTAACCGGCCTCTGCTATTTCGTTTTATCGTTGCAATGCGCGTCTATCTTTTCGCCTTCCTACTCGCTGCGCCCGGCGTGGCGCTGGCCCAAACCAAGCCGGCTCCGGGCAAAGCCCCCATCGTGCTTTCGCCCGGCAACATGCAGCTGCAAGCCGGGGGCGGCGCCGAAAACCGGCCCGACCACCCGCCCACCTTCCCCGGCGGCGAGGAGGCCATGGGCGAGTTTTTCACGCAGAATGTGCAGATACCCAACAAGGCCAAGGCCGCGCGCGTCACCGGCGACGTCATCGTGACGGCCACCGTGGGTACCGACGGCAAGCTCATCAACCCTAAAATCGCCAAAGGACTCACGCCCGAGTGCAACGCCGAGGCGCTGCGCGTGGTGCAAACCCTGCCCGCCTGGCAGCCCGCCACCCGGCGCGGCGTACCGGTGCCGGTGCTGGTGCAGGTACCCGTACCGTTCGACAACGCGGGCGTCGTGAAGTTCGAGCAGAACCACAAAGTGCCCCACTCGGCCAAGGACGCGCCGGGGCTGAATTAACACACTGACCCCGTTAACCGATTAAAAAAGAACGTCAGGCTGAACGCAGTGAAGCAGCTCTACCGCTTCGTCTGCCCATGCGCAAGGAAGCAAGTAGAGCTGCTTCACCGCGTTCAGCCTGACGTTCTTTTAGTGAAAGTTTAAGCGAGTAACTCAAAGCAATTTTGACTTGTTCGCGTCTAAGTAAATACGCAAGCCGGCTCCTGGCCGGCCCCGATTGAATTATGGCCCGTAGTGGAATGAATACCAGCGGCAGCGATGCCACCGCCGACCTGCCCAAACCGAAAGTAAATAAAGAGTCGCTTAAGCGCAGCCTACGGATTTTCAAGTTCGTGCTGCCCTACCGGGCCAAGTTTATCGTGGGCCTGCTGATGCTGGTGCTCAGCAGTAGCACGTTTATGGCGTTTCCGTGGGTGGCGGGCAAGCTGGTAGATGCGGCCAACCACAAGGCCGTATCGCTGCCAGGCGGCTTCACGCTCGATATTGACCGTATTGCGCTGCTGCTATTTCTGGTTATTGTGTGCCAGGGATTTTTCTCGTTCGGACGCATCTGGTTTTTCACGCAGGTAAGCGAGTTTACGGTGCGCGATATCCGGCAGGCGCTCTACGCCAAGTTTGTGCAGCTGCCCATCCCCTTTTTCGAGCAAAACCGCGTGGGGGCCATTACGTCGCGGATTACCTCGGACGTGGCCCAGATTCAGGATACGTTTTCGCTGACGCTGGCGGAGCTGTTCCGGCAGGTATTTACGCTGCTGGGCGGTATTACCTTCATTATGCTGGTGTCGGTAAAGCTATCGCTGTTTATGCTGGTTACGTTTCCGCCCATTGTGCTGGCGGCCGGGCTGTTCGGGCGAAAAATCCGGACCTTGGCCAAGACGACCCAGCAGGAGCTGGCCCACACCAACACCATTGTGGAAGAGACTTTGCAGGCCATCAATTCGGTAAAGGCGTTTACCAACGAGCGGTTTGAGACCGCCCGCTACCAGGTGTCGCTGAACAAGGTGGTGCGGGCCGCCCTACAAAGCAATCTGTACCGCGGCGGCTTCGTGTCCTTCGTCATAATCGGCTTGTTTGGCGGCATCATTCTGGTGTTGTGGCGCGGCGCTACGCTGGTCTATACGGCCGGCCCCGGTCACCTCGAAATCGGCCAGCTCGTGTCGTTTATCATTTACACGGCCTTCATCGGCGCGTCGGTGGCGGGCCTGGGCGAACTATACGGCAAGGTGCAGAGCACGCTGGGCGCGAGCGAGCGCATCCTCGAAATTCTGGACGAAACGCCCGAGCCAACGCTGCGCGAGCCGGCCACCGGCCTCGTGCCGACCCAGATTCAGGGCGACATCCGCTACGAGCACGTAGCCTTCCGCTACCCTACCCGGCCCGACATTGCGGTGCTGCAAGATATCGACTTTCACATTGCGGCAGGCGAGAAAATCGCGCTCGTCGGGCCCAGCGGCGCGGGCAAAAGCACCATTGCCGGCCTGCTCATGCAGTTTTACCCGCTTAGCGGCGGCCGCATCCTGGTCGATGGCCACGACGTGGCGGCTTACGACCTCACCAGCCTGCGCCGCCACATCGGCATTGTGCCGCAGGAAACGCTGCTTTTCGGCGGCTCCATCCGCGAGAATATTGCCTACGGCAAGCCCAACGCCAGCGACGAGGAGATTATTGAAGCCGCCCGCCGGGCCAATGCCTGGCAGTTTATCAGCGCCTTCCCCGAGGCCCTGGATACGGTGGTCGGCGACCGGGGCATCAAGCTCTCGGGCGGGCAGCGCCAGCGCGTGGCCATCGCCCGCGCCATCCTCAAAAACCCGGCGGTCCTCATCCTCGACGAGGCCACGTCGTCGCTCGACAGCGAGAGCGAGAAGCTGGTGCAGGGCGCCCTCGATGAGCTGATGCAGAACCGCACCAGCCTCATTATCGCCCACCGCCTTTCTACCATTCGGAAAGTCGATAAAATCCTGGTTATCGACGGCGGCCGCATCGTGGAAGCCGGCACCCACGAGGAACTGAGCGACCGCGTGGGCGGCCTGTATGCGAATTTGCTGCGGTTGCAGTTTGAGCTGGCGTAAGTAAACCTTTAGCGTACTGCCTAAACCACCCGCAACTCGTGTGCTACCTTAAGCTGCTATAGCACGAAAAATAACCTTTAACCTGGCGCGAGCTTAGCGGAACTTGTGCCACGCTGTTACCCCAGCGCTTGAGGTACAACCGCTCTATCTCGCTTCCTCAAAAATATCCTTCCAGTCAACCGCTAGCTCTGGTAGCGTATGTGATTGCATAAGCCCCGGCTCGGCGTAGGTACCAAGAGGCTCATACTGGCCTTCGGCGGAGAGCGCATACGCCACAATGGTTTGCTCACCGGGAAAGGCAATCCAATATTCGCCCACCCCATTTTCGGCATAGATGTCAAACTTGGTGCGCGTATCGAGTACCAGCGAGCTAGGCGACACAATTTCGATTATCCAGTCGGGAGCACCCAGACAGCCGCGCTTATCAATTTTAGTGCGGTCGCAGATGACGCTGATATCCGGTTGCACCACCGTTTGAATCTGGGCATCGCCGTTACCAGTGCTGCGCAGCAGCCGCACATCGAAGGGCGCGGAAAATACCTGGCAGGGCCGGTGTTTCAAAAATCCATATAATTCTCCGTGAAGATTAGACGCGATTTGTTGATGCTCCGATGTGGGAGCAGACATTTTGCGGAGTATCTTACCCTTTATGAGTTCGACATACTCCGTAAAGCGCCAGCTCAGGTAGTCGGCGTAGGTGTAAGACTGCGTAGGGTCGAGTTGCGAAAGGTCAGTAATGAGAGGCATGATGCTGAAATATACGTCCGTCTTAGCCGTCAGGCTACAGCCTCGGGCACCGGGCCCCTAAGCCGGGGCGGGTTTAGCGCAGCGTAGCTCGTGCCTTCGAAAAGTCGGCACGAGTTACGCTTCGCCTAAACCCGCCCCAGTGAGTTAAGTCCTTGTGCGCGCATCAGTCTCCAGTACACCCCACCGGCCACGAAGAAGCCCACGAACCAGGCGTAATTATATACTTCCAGCAGCCAGGGCCACACGGCCGCTTTGTCGAGCACGCTAATGGCAGCCAGGAAGCCGGGTACACAGGGCAGAATGCCCAGTACCAGCGCTACGAGGGCCACGGGATTGAAGCCGCGCTTATAGGCGTAGCGGCCCTCCAGTTGATATAAGTCGGACACGGATAATTTCTGGTGGCGCAGCAAGTAATAATCGGTAATGAGGATGCCGCCGATGGGGCCGAGTAGCGCCGAGTAGCCGACCAGCCAGGTAAAGATGAAGCCGCTTGGGTCGGCGATGAGCTTCCAGGGAAAGATGAGCAGGCCCACGATGCCCGTAAAATAGCCGCCCATCCGAAAGCTGATGCGCTGCGGCGCCAGGTTGGCAAAGTCGTTGGCGGGGCTCACGATGTTGGCGGCGATGTTGGTAGCCAGCGTGGAGAGGGCCACGGCCAGCATGGCGCCGGTCACGAGCCAGCGGCCTTCGAAGCGGCCGGCCAGCACTACCGGGTCCCAGATGGTGGTACCGTAGATGAGCAGCGTGGCCGAGGTAACGGCTACGCCCACAAACGAAAACAAGGTCATCGGCAGGGGCAGCCCCAGCGCCTGGCCCACCTGCTGCGCCCGCTGGCTGGTGGCGTAACGCGTGAAATCGGGAATATTGAGCGAGAGCGTGGCCCAGAAGCCGACCATGCCAGTAAGCGAGGGAAAGAAAAACTTCCAGAAGCCGCCCGGCGTGGTGAAGTGCGAGGGCTGCGCCAGAATCGGCCCCAGGCCGTGGCCGGCCGAGATGGCCCACAGCAGCAGCGCCAGTGCGGCGGCGGGCAGAAAAAATGCCTTGAATACCAGCAGCTTGCGAATACTATCAACGCCGAGGTAGACGACGTACATATTCAGCAGCCAGAATAGAAAGAAGGTACTAGCCGGCCCCGTGGCCAGTCCCCAGCTGGCTGGGAACACGGCCGGCAGCGTGCCCAGCCCCGGCCACCAGCGCACAGCCGCCTGGTAGCAGGCGTAGCCGCCAATCCAGGTCTGGATGCCGAACCAGCCGCAGGCGATAACGGCGCGCAGCATAGCCGGCACGTTGGCCCCGAGCACCCCGAAGCTGGCCCGCGCAAATACCGGAAACGGAATGCCGTAGCGCGTGCCCGCCCGGCCATTCAATAGCATAGGAATGAGCACAATGGCATTGCCCAGGAAGATAGTAAGCAGCGCCTGCCACCAGTTCATGCCGCCCTGGATAAGCGAGCTGGCCAGCATGTAAGTCGGTATGCACAGACTCATGCTAATCCAGAGCGCGGCGTAGTTCCAGGTGCCCCAGGTGCGGGCGACGGCGGGCACCGGCGCCAGGTCGGCGCTGGTGAGGCTGGCCGCGGGCGCGGCGGTTTCAGTGACGGCGGAGTACGGGATTTCCATGCGCTGGGCAGCCGCCGGCAATTACTTGGGCCGGGCGGCCTCCGCAAGCTACTCGCAAAGCGACACTTAGCCAAGAAAAGTGGCCGCCGCTGCCGCGGAGCGGGCACTTCATAAAAAAGGCGATTACCACTGCTGGTAATCGCCTTTGCGGGGAGCGCCTGGCCTCAAGGGCAAAGCACCGGCTACATTTTGGTTTTCACCTTCGTTTTGCCGTCCGACATAGACCCTTTGTCTTTGTGCATTTTACGGCTATGGGCGCTTTTCTGACCGCTCAGATTGGCGCTGTTGCCCATAGTGCCATCTACGGCGATGCTTTCGGGGTTATTAACGTTGGAGCCCGACTGATTAAGCGGCCGGGGGATGGTTACAGTACCGTTTTCCATCACGGAGCCGGTCGAGGATGTTCCGGTTTTGGGCGTAGTTTGGGCAAACGCAGCGTTGCTCAGGCAAATAGCGCAGGCAGCAAGCAGCAGAGATTGGGTAGCTTTCATACTAAATGGAATGTTTAACGTGGAAAAGACAGTGCGGCAGTTGCACACTATCAGCACGCTATACGGTTCCTTAGCAGGTGGTGTTGCCCGCCAGAGTTATTTTAATTTCCATTTTATATTAAAAATATTATATATAATATATTACATCCGTAACAGGCCCTCGGCCAGCTCCCGGTCGTTGCCCAGCCGGGGCACCTTATTCTGGCCACCCAGCTTACCTACGCTTTTCATATAGCGCTGAAATGCCCCGGCCGGCAGTGCGCGCAGCACCAGCGGCACCAGGATGCTACCCTGGCGCAGGTCGTCGTAGTAGGCATTGCGCTGGCGCAGACTGGCATCCAGGGCCGCCCCAAAGCTGGCCAGGTCGTACGGGGCCTGCGCAAACTCGATAAGCCACTCGTGGCGTGAGGGCTGCGACTTATCCTCGCTCACGAGCGGGGCCACGGTAAACTCGGTTACTTCCGCTTCGGGGTACTGGCGCACCGCTTCCCGCAAGGCGGCCTCTACTTCTTCGCCGATAACGTGCTCGCCGAAGGCGGACAGAAAGTGCTTGATGCGGCCCGTCACCACCACCCGATGCGGCTGCAGGTCGACAAAGCGGACGGTATCGCCGAGCGAATACCCCCATAGCCCGGCATTGGAAGTTAACACCACGGCGTACTGCCTGCCAAGCTCGACCTCCGCGATAGTGAGGCGGGGCGGATTTTCTTCAAAAAAGCGCTCCGCTGGTATAAACTCGAAGAAAATACCGCTGTCCAGGCGCAGCAGCAGGCCGGGGTTGCCGGGCTGGTCCTGAAACGCCATAAAGCCCTCAGAGGCTGGAAACAGCTCGATGCTATCGACCGGGCGGCCAATACTTTCGAGCAGCCGGGCGCGGTACGGCTCCATGCTCACGCCACCCGAGACAAAGAGGTCGAACGCCGGAAAAATCTCACCCACCAGCCGCCCGGTGCGGGCAGTGAGGTGGTCGAAATACATCTGTACCCAGGGTGGAATGCCGGAGATGAGCGTCATTTTTTGCCCCAGCGTTTCGCTCACAATCGCGTCGAGCTTGGTTTCCCAGTCCTCGATGCAGTTGGTGGCGTAGCCGGGCAGCTGACTGCGGCGCAGGTAGGCCGGCACATGGTGGTTGACAATGCCTGAAAGCCGGCCGGTCGGAATACCGCCTACCCTTTCCAGCTCGGGCGAGCCGGAAAGAAAAATGAGCCGGCCATCGAGAAAGCGTGCTTTGCCGGTGGCGGCCACGTAGTGCAGCAGCGCATCCTTTGCCCCGTTGATGTGGTTGCCGATGCTGGCCCTGGTAATCGGGATATACTTGGCGCCGCTGGTAGTACCGCTGGTTTTGGCCAGGTACAGCGGCCGGCCCGGCCAGAGCACGTTGGGCTCCCCGGCTTTTACGCGGTCGAAATACGGCTTAAGGGCCTCGTAGTCGCGAACGGGCACGCGGGCAGCAAAGTCGGCGGGCGTTTGGATAGTCCCGAAATCGTGCGCCCGGCCGAAGGCCGTGCCGGCGGCGGTACGTGTCAGCTCGCGCAGCAGGTGCAGCTGCGTGGCGGCCGGGTGGCGCTGCCACTGCCGGTAGCGGTGCACAGTGTAGGCCGCCAGCGGGCGGCTCAAGGCGGCTTTTAGTCCCATTAAGGACAAAAGTAGGTCACCCGCAGCAAGGTGGCTTTTGCGCCGAATCAGGGTTGCGGGGTAAGCTTTAGCGGCACCAGACGAGTAAACGGCGGGCCGGCTTAGTTATTTTGTCTAGTTTTACACTTGCAAAAGCTGCACAAATCTTTGTAGTCTTGCGCCCGTATCACTGCTGCCAGCTTGAGTGTCGGCAGTTATTTTTTCCTCATTTTCTTACTCTCCTCATGATTAATCAATTTGGCAAAGCGCAATGGCAGGGCGATGGCAAGGGCCACGGCACCATCAGCACTAAAAGCGGCGTAGTCGAAGCCCCCTACTCGGTGGGCTCGCGCTTCGAAGGCCAGAAAGGCACCAACCCGGAAGAGCTTATCGGCGCAGCGCACGCGGGCTGCTACACTATGTTTCTATCGATTGTGCTCGCGCAGCACGGCCACACGGTAGAAGACTTGACCACCACCTCAACCGTGACCCTGGACCCTTCCCAGAACCCGCCGGTTATCACCAAGATTCACGTGAGCACCGAGGGAAAAGTAACCGGCGGCAACATCACGCCCGAAGACTTTCAGAAGCACGCCGAGTTTGCCAAGGCCAACTGCCCGGTATCGAAAGTACTGAGCGCCGTACCCGAAATGACCCTGGCAGCTAAATTGAGCTAAGCGTTAAAAGCTATGAGTTAGGAGTTGATAGGTTGGCACTTAGCCAGCCCACCCGCCAGCTCTTAACTCATACCTTTTAACTCTTACCTACTTTTGCCCCATGCCCACTGGTACTACCCGCATTCGCTTACGCCCGGCCAACTCCTCCCGCCTCTCGTTTGGGGTGCAGGTTTCACTGGCCCTTTTTGCCATACTCTATGCCGTACTGATGCTGCGCAACTCGCCCAGCAGCCAGGATTTTTACTGGTTGAGCTATGTTTTTCTGGCGGGGTGCGTGCTGTACCTGGGTTTTATTCTCGTACATAATGCCCCGGTGTTTGGTACGCAGAGCTACTTCGAGTTTGCGCCCGGCTACCTGGTGCACAAGGCGGGCTTGTTTCGGCCCAAGCAGGTATTTGCCGCCGAGAACATGAGCCTGCTCGAGCTTATGCCCCGCCAGCTGCGGGTGCGCCTCAAAGACGGTGATATCCATGTGCTGAACATGCGCGAGGTGAAAGGAACCCGCCGCCGCGCCGTGCTCCGGGGTCAGCTCGAAAGCTTCGCCAAGCGCTACGGCGTGGCCTTGCGCGAGGAAAACCCAGCGGCTGCGTAAGCGCTGAACTTCGCTGCCCCGGCCTCGTACGTAAACCAACCCCTTGTAAGGACGCCCGATGGCGTCTTTACTTTTGTGCGTCCCCGCCTCTTCAACTTTCTTTCCCATGCCCCTTTCCTCCGACGTTCAGCAGCGCATCAACACCTGGCTTACGCCCGCTTACGATGCCGCTACTCAGGCCGAAATCAAACACCTCGTTGATACGCACCAGGACGACCAGCTCAACGACGCCTTTTACCGCACCCTGGAGTTTGGCACCGGTGGCCTGCGCGGTATTATGGGCGCGGGCTCGAACCGCATGAACCGCTATACGCTGGGCATGGCTACCCAGGGCCTGTGCAACTACCTGAAGCAGAGCTTCCCTAACCAGGAAATTAAAGTAGCTATCGCCCACGATTCACGCAACAACTCCCGGCTATTTGCCGAGACGGTAGCTGGCATTTTCTCGGGCAATGGCATTACGGCTTATCTTTTTGACAGCCTGCGGCCGACGCCCGAGCTGTCGTTTGCCATCCGGCACCTGGGCTGCCAGAGCGGCTGCGTTATCACAGCCTCGCACAATCCCAAGGAATATAACGGCTATAAAGTATACTGGAACGACGGCTCGCAGGTAGTAGCGCCGCATGATAAGAATATTATTATTGAGGTAAATAAAATCACCAGCCCCGAGGAAGTGAAGTTTACGGCCGACCCGAGCCGGATTCACCTCATCGGGCCGGAAGTAGATGCTGCCTACCTGGCCGAAGTCAAGAAGCTGAGCATCAACCCGGCCGCTATTCAGCAGCAGCACGATTTAGGCATCGTGTACACGCCCATCCACGGCTCGGGCATTAAGCTGGTGCCGCCGGCGCTGGCCGAGTTTGGCTTTACCAACGTAAGCATTGTGCAGGCCCAGGCCACGCCCGACGGTAACTTTCCCACCGTGCAGTCGCCCAACCCGGAGGAAAAAGCGGCCATGCAGATGGCCCTCGACCAGGCCAAGGCCCAGAACGCGGATATTGTGCTCGCCACCGACCCCGACGCCGACCGCGTGGGCGTCGGAGTGAAAAACGAAAAGGGCGAGTGGGTGCTGCTCAACGGCAACCAGACGGCCGCGCTACTGACGCACTACATCTTATCGGCTCGCAAGCAGGCCGGCAAGGCGCAACCCAACGATTTCATCGTGTACACCATCGTGACGAGCGAAATCCTGGGCGAAATTGCCCACTACTATGGCGTGAAATATTACCGCACGCTCACTGGCTTCAAGTACATTGCCGGCCTTATCCGCGAGCTGGCGGGCAAGGAGCACTACATCTGCGGCGGCGAGGAAAGCTACGGCTTCCTCATCGGCGACTTCGTGCGCGACAAAGACGCCGTAACCGCCTGCGCCCTCGTAGCCGAGATGGCCGCCATAGCCAAGAGCCAGGGCCGCACGCTTTACCAGGAAATGCAGCAGATGTACGCCCAGTACGGCCTCTACGTCGAAGACCTGATTTCGCTGACCAAAAAAGGCCAGCGCGGCGCCGAGGAAATCCAGGAGATGATGGTGGAGCTGCGCAAAAACCCGCCCAAGTCCCTGGCCGGCGCGCCGGTAGTGGAGATTCGCGATTATCAGACCGGCAAAATCCACCACCTCACCTCGGGCCAGGAAGACAGCACCGGCGTGGAAAGCTCCAACGTGCTGCAATTCATTACCGCCGCCGGCGACAAAATTTCGGCCCGCCCCAGCGGCACCGAGCCGAAAATCAAGTTCTATTTCAGCGTGAAGGAGCCGCTGGCTTCCATTGCCGATTATGAGCAGACGCACAAAAAGGCGGAGGAGAAAATCAAGCGCATTATCGAGGAAATGCAATTGAAGTAATGACTAGCCCACACGAAATGGTTGGCTCATCCGACCACTATGATGGCGTGCTGAGTCGACCATTTCTATTTGAACATTGGTATAAAGGATTTGTAGCTGCTGCGATTTCTTCCTTCTTAATTTGGCTGGCAGGAATTTCGCTTTTTATTAATTCAAACGATTGTTTAACTTGTTTTAATACGTTGAATGTTTTGATTATCGGAATTTCCGGTATGTCTGGTTTAGCTGTGCTTGCGGCTACAGTTTTACAGCACCAAAAATTCGAGCTTAATTCGACACTATCCAAGTACAGAATATATACTTGGGTTCTTGGTTTACGATTTGGACAATGGCAAACACTACCAGCCATAAGTCGCATCACCATAAGGCCTTATAGCAAAAACTATTTTTTATCCTTAGCGGATAGCTCTACTCCACCTGATTATAATGGCGGAATAGTGTCAACCGAGCACAAATGGCAAGTATTATTACATAATGCACAGTCGCCGACAGGAATTATTGCGGCCTACGTTGGCTACCCAAGTGCATTGAAATCTGCTACATTATTAGGTCAAATACTAAACGTACCCGTTACGGTTGAGAAGAATTCAGTTTAGTAAGAAGAGTGAATTTTTATTTCACCTCTACCTGCCAGCTGATAAGTAAAAAGGGAGACTGCTTTTACGCAGTCTCCCTTTTTACTTATCAGCTATTTTACGCCCGCTGCAATTGCAGCTGCTTCACCTGCTGCGTAAGGTCCATGACCATGCTAGCCAGATGCTCCAGCGACACGCCGCCGATGGGAAAAGCGCTGCTGATGTAGCTCTTGGCTTCCCAGATTTCGAGCACGTCCTCGGCTTTTACATCGTAGGGCGAGTACAAAGGATTATCCGACTGTAGGGCAAACATTGCGCTCTGCTTCAGCTTGTTATAGACCCGCTTAAATACGATACCATCCTTCTGGCTGACTACAATGCAGGGCGTACCGTCCTTGATGTTGCTCCAGTCGTCGACGTAGCGGCCCACGATGGTGGTGCCGCTGGCCAGCGGCAGCATTGAGTCGCCGGCAATCTCAAAGGCGCGGTAGGTGCCGGTGCTGGCCAGCATGGGCAGCCGAAAGCGCGGCAGCTCCTCGATAAACTCGCGGTCGGCGTAGCCGTTGAGGTAGCCGGCGGCAGCTTTCAGGGGCACCAGCTCGATATTTTCCTTGTCGTCGGGACCAACGGTGAAGGCCAGTACCCGCAGCGGCTTTTCTTCGGGCAGGGTATCGACCAACGGGCCAGCTTCGCGCAGGGCGGCGGCCGTTTTGGCGTTTTTGCGCTTGGTAAAGTCGGTGGTCGCCAGCGAGTCGAGCGGAATATTGAAGAGCCGGGCCATGTTGACGAGCGTGGCCAGGCGCGGCTCGGCGCGACCTTCTTCGTAGGCGCCCACCAGCGAGCGCTTGATGCTCAGCTTATCAGCTAATTGTGCTTGCGTAAGCCCCAGCTCGCGGCGCCAGAACTTGAGGTTGGTATTAATCATAACGGATAGGAAAGACGAGGGAGGAAAAACCCAACGCGGAGGGCACGCGACGCACAAAACCGGCAACACCGGTCGCAAGTTACTAATTCCATTAGACTTGTCAACGCTAATGAGGTGGGAATTGTTGAGAGCAATGAATTTTTGGGTCACGGATATTTAAAAACAGCCGCCTCGACTGAGGCGGCTGCGACGAAGTGTGCGTAAACGAGGGCTTATACAGTCAGGGTGGGCTTGGAAGAGTTGACTCCCTATTTGTTATTAAAAAAATTATTTATGTAATAATATATAATATAAATTTCCGCTACCACATCAGGCAATATGATAGGGTTACAAGATAGTATGCTTAGCCTGCCGCAAGGGCTATAATATGGGAGTTGACTATGATGATTCACAGTCAACTACATGTCCCGACTGCGGGAAGCCAGCCGTGCGATTTTCACATCGTTTCCGACCGCCTCGTCAAAATGCTAGCAGGCAGTGGAAGGTAGTTCAGTTTTTACACCAACATGGTTTCGATTACCAACACCTCTCTGCTGGCACCACCTACGCTGCGTATCCAACAACAATGCTGGAAGCTCGTGAATTTGTGGTGACCGATGCACCAAAGTCTTCCAAGCCTGGTAGTCAACAAGTTATTAGCGTCGCCGCTGCTGCTTTATCCCCGCCAGCCGCAGCTGAAAGTAATCATACTTCTCGCGCAGGTGGTCGAAGAGGTCGCGCAGGGCGGGCGCGCCGCCGAGCTGGGCGCGGGCGGTGGCAATTTCGGCGAGCTGCGAATCGGAGAGGAAATCCTGCATGCGCAGGTCGAGGCCTTTAGTATAGGCGCGCTCCAGGTGGCTTTTAATGGTACTCACGGCCAGGCCGCGCTGCTCGGCAATCTGCTCGGGGCTGAGGCCCTGGCGATGGAGCAGGAAGGTTGTCTCTTCGGTGCCATTTACGTCGCGGTCGGCGGCTTTGGCGGTGGCCGAGCGGGGGGCGGGCGCGTAGTCATCCTCGCTGAAGGGCGGCACGTTCAGCGACGTATCAGTGGCATCGGGCACGGGGCGGGGCGGACTATGCTGCAAAATGGCTTCGATAAACGCCTCGCCGTAGGTTTCAAACTTCTTCATACCCACGCCCGATACCGAGAGCATGGCAATGCGGCTGGTAGGCTGCTCGCGGGCCATTTCCTGCAAGGTGGTGTCGGTAAAAACCACGTAGGGCGGCACGCCCTGCTCGTCGGCGATACGCTTGCGCAGCTGGCGCAGACGCTCAAACAAGCGCGCCTCGGGCGTGCCGGCCCCGGCCACGGCAGCTTCGGCCGCGGCTTTTTTGGTGGCGCGGGTTTGCTTTTCGGCCTTCTCGGCCACCTGGAATTTCTTGAGCGAAACCGGCAGCTGGCCTTTCAGCACCTGCTGGCCGCGCTCGGTAATTTTGAGCGCGTAGCCTTCCTCGTAGGCGATGTAAAACAGGCCATCGTTCAGCATCTGGTGGATGTAGCTGTACCAGTCGAGGTAGGGCAGGTCCTGGCCCGCGCCGTAGGTTTTAAGCTGGTCGTAGCCGCCTTGCAGTACGGCTTGATTACGCATTCCACGCAATAGATCTATTAATAGATTTATTGCAACCCGCTGCTGGGCGCGGGCGCTGGCCGAGAGGGCCTTCTGGGCCAATAGCGTGCCGTCGAAGGTAGTGGGCGGGTTGCGGCAGATATCGCAGTTGCCGCAGTCGCGGCCCAGGTCTTCGGAGAAATAGTGCAGCAGGATGCGGCGGCGGCAGCTGGCCGCTTCGGCAAACTGCTGCATACGCTCGAGCTTGGCGGTGTTGAGCTGGGCCTGGCGGGCGGGCACGTCCTTGGTCACCATCTCGCGCATCGACAGCACGTCGGCGAAGCTGTAGAAGAGTAGCGCCGTGGCAGGCGAGCCGTCGCGGCCGGCGCGACCGATTTCCTGGTAGTAGCCCTCGATGTTTTTGGGCAGGTTGTAGTGCATCACCCAGCGCACGTTACTCTTGTCGATGCCCATGCCGAAGGCAATGGTGGCCACGATAACCTGCAGGTCGTCCTGCAAAAAAGCCTCCTGCACGCTGCCGCGCTGGTTGGGCGTCATGCCGGCGTGGTAGAAGCCCGCTTTAATGCCTTTTTGCTGAAGCTTCTGGGCAATAGTTTCGCAGCTCTTGCGCGAGAGGCAGTAGATGATGCCCGCGTCCTGGGGATGGCGGCCGATGAAGTCGAGAATCTGCCCGATGCGGTCCTGGCCGGGCCGCACCACGAGGTTAATATTGGGCCGGTCGAAGCTCGACAAAAACACCTGGGGCTCGTGCAGGCTGAGCTGGGTGATAATGTCGCGCTTGGTAAGGCGGTCGGCCGTGGCCGTGAGAGCGATAATGGGCGTGCCTGGAAAATGCCGGCGCAGCGTCCCGAGCTGGGTGTATTCGGGCCGGAAATCGTGGCCCCAGCTCGAAATACAGTGGGCCTCGTCGATAGCAAACATGCTCACGTTGACCCGCGTGAGAAACTGCATAAAGCCATCGCTCAGCAGCTTTTCGGGGCTGACATAGAGCAGCTTCAGGTGCCCGCTTACGGCGGCGCGGGCAATGTCGTTGGCCTCGCTCTGGCCCACGCTGCTGTTGATGTAAGCCGCCACGATGCCGTTGGCTTTCAGGGCTTCGACCTGGTCTTTCATCAGCGCTATCAGCGGCGACACTACTACGCATACGCCTTCCGACACCACGGCCGGAATCTGGAAGCAGACTGACTTGCCGCCGCCGGTGGGCATGAGCACCACGGTATCCTGGCCCGCGAGGATGCTCTGGATAATATCGCCCTGCATGGGGCGAAAATTATCGTAGCCGTAGTAGCGCTTGAGGGCCTGGCGGGCGGCGGTGAGCGAGGGAGCGGAGGCAATAACGGCGGACATAGAACACTGCGGTCGAAAGAATAAAATAACAATTGGCTAAGCGAAGTTCCAAAATTTTTAGCCAAGCTGGCCGGCACGCTAGCCAGCCACTGGTGGCCGCCGCGACCCCCGGTACAGCTCATATTTCAGCAGCCGGCAGTCAATCGGCCCATTAAACAGCGGGATGCGCCGCGACACCTTCAGGCCGATACTCTTGGCCGCTTCGAGATTACCCGTAAAAATGAACGCCTCGTAGCCCTGAAAATTCGTTTTCAGCGCGTCGCCAATGGTCTTGTAGAGGGCAGCCATCTGCGCCTCCTCCCCTATCCGCTCGCCGTAGGGCGGGTTGGTGATAACCAGGCCGGGCGCCTGCCCCTGGGGCGGCTGGGCGTCGCGCACATCGCGCACCGACAGGCGGATGCACTCGTCGAGGCCGGCAGCCTCAATATTTGCGGCGGCCTGGTCTATTACCCGCGGGTCGAGGTCGGAGCCGGCCAGGTAGGCCTGCGGCTCCTCCAGGCGCTGGGCTTCGGCTGCGGCGCGTACCTCCGCCCAGAGCCCGGCGTCGAAATCAGGCCAGTTTTCGAAGCCGAATTTACCCTGGTGAAACAGACCCGGCGCGATGCGCTGGGCCAGCAGGCCCGCCTCGGTGAGAATGGTAGCCGAGCCGCACATAGGGTCGATGAGGGTACTCTTTCTGTCCCAGCCGCTGAGCAGGATGAGTCCTGCCGCCAGCACTTCATTGAGCGGGGCTTCGTTGGTGCCCCGGCGGTAGCCGCGGCGGTGCAGCGAGTCGCCGGCCGCGTCGAGGCTCAGGATAACGTCGTTTTCGAGCATGCGCAAGTGAATGCGGATGTCGGGATTTTTGGTGTCGATACTAGGGCGCTCCCCGGTGCGCTCGCGGAACTGGTCCACAATGGCGTCTTTGGTGAGCTGAGCCACGTACAGCGAGTGCTCGAAGCTCGACTTATTAACCACGGCCGTGATGGCGAACGTTTGGCCGGCGGCTATATAGCGGCTCCAGTCTATTCGATACACCTCGTCGTAAAGGGCGCGCTCGTCGCGGGCGTAGAAATCGGCGAAGGGGCGCAGCAGGCGCATGGCGGTGCGGCTCCAGAGAATAGTGTTGTAGAGCAGCTTTTTGTCGCCCGTGAATTCGACGGCGCGGCTGCCGACGTGGTCGATGGTAGCGCCGAGCTGGCTCAATTCTTCAGCTAAGACTTCTTCGAGGCCAAACTGGGTGGTGGCGGTAAGGTACATGGGGCAAAGGTCGGGACTGGCGGTGGCGCTATCTTGCAAGTAATTAAAAAACCTAGCATTCCCTATGACGATGTACCAGGTAAATATCTTGAACCCTAAGGCCACTAAGCTTCTGCAAGACCTTGCTGACCTGGAACTTATCACACTGGCCGAGATTCCAGCCGACCCTTTTCAGGCAGCCATTGATGGCTTGCGCCAGCGGGCCGCCGCTGCGCCGCCTATCCTAACCGATATTTCCAAAGAAATAGAAACCGTAAGAGCGAAGCGCTATGCCCGCCGAAAAGCATAGGCTTATTCTCGATACCAATCTCTGGATTAGCTTTTTGCTAACCAGCAACTACGCCCGGCTCGACCGGCTGCTTGCCGATGCCCACGCCTCGCTACTATTCAGCCAGGAACTGTTCAGCGAGTTTATCACCGTAGCAAACCGGCCCAAATTCAAGAAGTATTTTTCGCCCGCCGACCTGCAAGCCCTTTTATTCGCGGTGCGGCCGAAGGCGGAAATCATTGAAGTTACCTCCTTGGTAAGCTTGTGCCGCGACCCAAAAGACAATTTTTTACTCGCTTTGGCTCTTGATGGCAACGCTACGCACTTACTAACCGGCGACCAGGACTTGTTGGTTTTGGAAAAAGTAGGGGTTACACAAATTATAACATTGACCGAATATATTACTGCCTTGTAAGCTACAAACAATTAATTACTATGAATCAGGAAAAGCAGCCTGAGTTACGGGATAAAATCCTAACCGGCTTAGAAATAGCCTACGAACGCATGTTGGAATTTAAGCGGCAGAAAAATAGCGAGGTAGTGGTAACACAGAAGGGGGGAAATTTTGAGACTAAATTCTTAGTTTTTACATAATTATCGATAAATTTAACAGTAAATTAAAATACTCATGAAAACTTACATCACTAAATTCGCAGACGCTGATTCAGACACTATTTCTATTTACTTTTCCTGTGAGCAGGATAATATTATGGCTATTGGCGATAAGATGAATGGGCTTAATGAAATGGCGTACATGAATGGATACAATTGGGGTGCATTTTTTGCAGCCTATTTAAAAGTTCATGAGCCCGCTCTTCTAGTAGATTTAGAGTCTGACCCAGAAGCAGGTGGATATGTAGCATATTACCCTCAAAACTCGGCTAACTCTGTCAAAGCAGATAAATTTATTGCTATTATTGAGCATCTGATAGAAAATCAGGATGAGCTATATGAATTTCTCACTGAAAATTCAAATGAGATAGAATGGGATTAGGTAGCCAACCTCAACTGGCGCGAGTTTAGCGCAGCGTAACTCGTGCCGATTTTTCGGGGGTGGCTGTGCCTCCCATAGAATATGCTGCTGGAACGACCCTGGCGGCGCGGTTCTGCCTTGCCGCTGGTGCGGCAGTGGAGGTACAACCTCCACGTTATAAAAGGCACGAGTTACGGCTTCGCCTAAACTCGCGCCAGCGTTGTCGCTTCTTCGGCCGGCCCTGGTGGCCGGCTTTTTTTGTACCTTCCGGCCCGTATGGCTACTACTGTTACTACCGCGCGCGGCGCTGCTACCGATACCATTACCCGCTCCTACGCCGGGCCGATGGTGCTCATGACCCTGCTGTTTCTGCTGTTCGGAGCCGTGACCAATTTCAACGACGTGCTCATGCCCTACCTCAAGGACGTGTGCCAGCTCACGGATTTGCAGTCGTCGGCGGTGCAGTCGGCGTTTTTTGGGGCGTATTTTCTGATGTCACTGCCGGCGGGCCGGCTGCTCGAAAAGCTGGGCTACCAGCGCGGCATCGTGGTGGGGCTGCTCGTGATGGCGGGCGGGGCACTGCTGTTTGTGCCGGCGGCCAATACGCGGGCGTTTCCGCTGTTTCTGACGGCGCTGGCGGTGCTGGGGGCGGGCATTACGCTGCTGCAGGTGGCGGCTAATCCCTACGTGAGCGTGCTGGGGCCGGCGCGGCGGGCGGCCTCGCGGGTGAGCATCGTGGGCGTAGCCAATAACTTTGGCGGGGCCATCTCGCCGCTGGTGGGCGGGCTGCTGCTCTTTGGCGGCTCGGTGGCCCTGAAGGCGCAGCTGGCGGCGCTGCCCACGGCGCAGCGCCTCAGCCAGGAAGCGCAGCTGGTGAAGGCGCCCTACCTGGGCCTGGCAGGATTTCTGGCGGTGCTGGCGGGCATATTCTTTATGCTGCGCCTGCCCGACATCGATGCCCTGCCCGAAGAAGAACTACTGGAGCACCAGTCGGTAGCGGCCGGCCGCCGCTCGGCGCTCGACTACCGCCACCTGGTGCTGGGCATCGGGGCCATTTTCGTGTACGTGGGCGTGGAAGTGGGGCTAGGGTCGTTTCTCATTCGCTACGGCGAGAGCCAGGGTATTCGGGCACTCTCGCCCTTCACCCAACGCCTGGTGCAGGGGCTGAACGTGGTGACCAACTTCGCGGGCGAATTATTCGGCCAGCGCCCCTCACCCATTGACACTACGGCCGGCTTTACCATGGCCGTGGGCGCAGTGCTGGTGGCCTCGTACTGGTTTGGCTCGCTGGTGGGGCGCGTGGTGGGTATTCCGCTGCTGCTGCGCTTCCACAACCGGGTGTTGCTGGTGGCGGTGTGCGCGGCCGGCGTAGCGCTAGTAGGCGCCTCCGTCATGAGCCAGGGCGAAACCGCGCTGTGGCTCATCGTGCTCTGCGGGCTGATGAACTCGATTATGTGGCCGGTTATCTTCCCGCTGGCTATCACCGGACTGGGGCCATTCACCAAGCAAGGCTCGTCGTACCTGATAATGGCCATCGTGGGCGGGGCGCTCATTCCGCCGCTCATGGGCTTTATCTCAACGCACGGCGGCGGCCTGCGGGTGGCCTTTGCCATCCCCGCGCTCTGCTACGCCTATCTGCTCTACTACGCCCTGAGCGGCTACCGGGTAAGGTAGCTTGATTAGGAATGTGGGAAATGTGGGGAATGTGAAGATGTGGAAGATGTGTGAAATATTAAATATTTAATAATGTTAGAATTATTCCGAGACTAAATTCTTATCTCCCCATTCCCACATTTTCACATTTCCCACATTCTTACTTCTCATTCATCAAGGTGAGGAGTACGCCGTTGGTCCAGCCGAAGCCGTCCTGGAGTGGGTATTCGCCGCCGCCGGCCAGCGCCTGCGGGTTTTCCACGTTGTATTTCTCCAGCAGCTTACCAGTTTGGGTGAAGACGCGCGCGTTGAGGCGCACCCAGCGGTGGGCCACGGTATCGGCCAGGGTCGTTTGCTGATAGCGGCGCAACCCTTTGATGGCCAGGTATTCGAGCGGAGCCCAGGCGTTGGGCGCATCCCACTGCTGGCCGCTGTGCACGGTCGTCGTGAGCAGGCCGCCGGGGCGCAGAAACTCGCTTTGCAGGCGCTGGGCCGCCTGCCGGGCCTGCGGGGCCGTGGCCACGCCAAAGGCCAGCGGGAAAACGCCGGCCAGCGTGCGCGGGGCGGCCGGGCGGCGCGCCGTCAGGTCGTAATCGACGTAAAAGCCGGCCGTCGCATCCCAGCAGTAGCGCCGGATGGCCGCCGCGCGGGCCAGCGCGGCGCGGCGCAGCTTCGGCGCCTGGGCCGAATCGCCGGCCTGGGCGGCGCTTTTGGCCAGGGTCTGCTCCAGGGTCAGCAGCAGGCAGTTCAAATCGACAGGCACGAGGCTGGTAGTGCGAATACTGGCCAACCCCTGGCCCGGCTCAAACCAGCGGGTGCTGAAATCCCAGCCCGAAGCAGCGGCGGCGCGCACGTTGCGATAAAACTCCGGGGCAGACTGCTTGCTGAGTTTAGCGGCCGCCACGTCTTCGCGGTACGACTCTTCGCGGGGCTGGTCGCTGTCGTCCCAGTAGCGGCTCAGGGTTTCGCCGCCGGGCAGGCGCACCACGCGGCCGGCCGCGTGGCCGGGCTTTAGGGTGGGGGTCCCGGCCGTCCAGTAGGCGTATTCTTTCAGCAGCTGGGGCCGGAACTCGGTGTAGGCGCGGCTGCGGGGGCCTTCAGCCTGGGCCAGCAGCTGCACCATCAGGGCAAAAAACGGCGGCTGCGAGCGCGTGAGGTAGTACGTGCGCGTGCCATTCGGAATGTGGCCGTAGTGGTCGAGCAGGTAGGCAAAGTTGGCGACCATGTCGCGCAGCAGCGCGGTGCGGCCGGCCTCGCGCAGGCCCAGCATCGTGAAGTAGGAGTCCCAGTAATACAGCTCGCGGAAGCGGCCGCCCGGCACTACGTAGGGGCGCGGCAGCGGCAGCAGCGACGAGTAGGGCACGGCCGCCGGCTGGGCGGGGCGGCGCAGTACCGTCCAGAGCGTATCGAGGTGAGCCCGCAGGCCGGCGCTTACGTTGCTGTGATACGCCGAAACGGGCTCGGCAGGCGGCAGAAAATAGTCTTTTATGAATATACGCAGGTCGAATCCCGGCTGGCGGCGCTGCTGCGCGTAGGCTGCCAGCACCTCGGTGGGCGGCACCGTGGGCAGCGCATCGACGAACGTCTTGCTATCGGCATACACGCCGCTTAGCTGCACGGCCTCAAACAAGCCAGGGTAAAGCTGGCGCGGCGTGGGCTGGGCCTGGCCGGCAAGCGCCAGCAGCAGGCAGCCGCTCAGAAACACGTTTTTCATAGGCTGGCTCCTACGTACGAAAAGTACCGGGCCGTAGCCCAACGCCAGAACTAACTTTGTGTAGCAGGCACACGTTATGCCCCAGCAAGGCGCTACCAGCCACCCGGCTTGCCTTTGCCCTTTTTGCCAACACTTGGCTGCTAATCAGACTTTCTCATGAAAAATATAGCGCTCAAAAAGACCTGGCTTTTAGCTCTTTTAGCCGGGCTGCTCATCGCCGGCGGGAGCTGCCAGAAAATTGCCGACCTGCTCAATTTTACTATCAGCGACTCAACTAACTTCACTATTCCGGCTACTGGTATCCTGACCGGCACGGCGCTCAATCTGCCCGGCATCCCGGTCAGCTCCAATTCGTCGAGTACCTACGCGGGCAATAACACCACCGCCAGCCTGGTGCAGAACGTCACCCTCGACAAGCTCTCGCTGACTACCGTAGACCCGGCCAGCCAGAACTTCGACTTCCTCAAAAGCATCAGCCTCTACATTGCTTCCGACGCTTCGGGCAGCGACAAAGTGCTGCTGGCCTCGCTCGACCCCGTGCCCACGGGCCAGACGACCATCAATCTCACACCCGGCGGCACCAAGCTCGATAAGTACCTGAGCACCGGCAACTACACCCTCTTTACCAGCGCCGTGCTGGCCAAGGCCCTGCCCCAGGATACCAAGGTGCGCGCCGACTCGCAGTTCAACGTGCAGGCCAACGTGAAGTAGGAAAACATATTATTTTACGTATGTATAAAGCCGGCGCCACGCCGGCTTTTTTGTGGGTGCGCGGCGCGGCGGTTGGCCTCACAGGCGCGCAGAGTCAGCGCGGCGTTCCGACCTTTGCGGCCATGCAGCTTGAAGAAAACGTTTCGCTTCGCCCGTATAACACCTTCGGCCTCGACGTGCAGGCCCGCTACTTCGCCCGCTTCTCGTCGGTAGACGAGCTGCGCCAGCTGCTGGCCCGGCCCGAGGTTCAGGCCGGCCCGCTGCTGATTCTGGGCGGCGGCTCCAACCTGCTGCTGACGCAGAATTTTGGCGGCGTGGTGCTAAAAAACGAGATTAAGGGCCTCGAAATACTTGGTGAAGAGGCCGATACGCACACCGCCCTGCTGCGCGCCGGCGCCGGCGAAAGCTGGCACGGGCTGGTCGGCTACGCGCTCGACCAGGAGCTGAGCGGCATCGAGAACCTGTCGCTGATTCCGGGCACGGTGGGCGCGGCTCCGCTCCAGAATATCGGCGCCTACGGCGTGGAGCTGCAAGACACCTTCGAGCGCCTCGAAGCCGTGGCCGTCGGCACCGGGCAGCTGCGCGTGTTTGGCAAGGAAGAATGCGGCTTCGGCTACCGCGAAAGCGTATTTAAAGGGCCGCTGAAAGGCCAGTTTGTGGTAACGGCGGTGGTGCTGCGGCTGCACCGCGCCAGCGCCCGGCGGCCGGTCAATGTCAACTACGGCGCCATTCGCGAAACGCTGGCCGAGCTGGGCATCGAGGCCGAGCCCACCCCGCGCGACGTGAGCGAGGCCGTGGTGCACATCCGTCGCACCAAGCTGCCCGACCCCGCCGAAATCGGCAATGCGGGCTCCTTTTTCAAAAACCCCGAGGTATCGCAGGCCCGGTTCGACGAGCTGCGGGCGCGCTACCCCGCCTTGCCCGGCTACCCGGTGCCGGGCGGCGTGAAGGTACCCGCCGGCTGGCTTATCGAGCAAGCGGGCTTCAAGGGCCTGCGGCGCGGGCCGGGCGCGGGGACCCACGGCGTGCACGACCGCCAGGCGCTGGTGCTCGTCAACCACGGCGGGGCCACCGGCCAGGAGCTGCGCGAGCTGGCCGAGGAAGTTATCCGGGCCGTGCGCACGCAGTTCGGCATCGAATTACAGCCCGAAGTTAATATACTGTGACACAATATATTAATTATTTTCTTGCTGACCTTTACGCAGACTTAACCCGGCGCTAAGGCAAGCCAACTGGTTTTGGTCGTTATTTTGGGGCGCCTACTGCCCCGCTCACGTCCTTTTCTGCCTATGCTCCTTTATACTACGCTGCTGGCCGCCAGCCTGGTGGGCCCGCTCCAGACCGGCCCCGGCCCGAAATCGAAGTCCAAGCCCAAGCCCGCAACGACCCCGGCGGCCGCGCCGGCCCCGACCACCCCGACTCCGGGCGTGCAGTCGGTGAAGGCCGCGAAGGCGCTGGGCGCGGGCGCCACCGTGACGGTGCGCGGCGTGGTGAGCAACGGCCCCGAGCTGGGGGCGCTGCGCTTTGTGCAGGACGGGGAAACCGGCCTGGCGCTGTACGCCCTGCCGACCCGCGTGCCGGGCTACGACGAGCTGAGGGCCGGCGATAGCGTGCAGGTAACCGGGCAGCTTAAAAACTACAACGGGCTGCTGGAGATGGACCCCATCACGACGGTGCACAAAATCAGCAGTGGCCGGCCGCTGCATCCGCTCAAGGTGCCGGTGAAGCAGGCCGGCAGCGCGTTTGTAGAAGCCAACGAAGGCCGCCTGCTGGAGATAACGGGCGTAACCAAAATCACCAATGCCGGCGGCGCGCCGGTCGAAACCCTGGCGGCCAACTCCAACTTTCTGCTCGATGGCGACAAGAGCGCGCCGTTGCGCGTCACCAACTCCAGCACCGGCCCCACCGGCGTTATCGATGCGGCCGTACCCAAGGGCGAAACCTTCGACGTGCGCGGCGTGCTAAGCCAGTACTCGCCCACCGGCACGGGCGGCTACCAGCTGCTGCCGCGCCTGGCGAGCGACTTCGTGCGCGGCGGCAACCTGCCGCGCATCACGGCCGAGCCGGTGCCGGTAGGCACTACCAACCAGAGCTTTACCCTCGAATACACTACCCTCTA
This sequence comes from Hymenobacter baengnokdamensis, assembly GCF_008728635.1. NCBI lineage: Bacteria > Pseudomonadati > Bacteroidota > Cytophagia > Cytophagales > Hymenobacteraceae > Hymenobacter > Hymenobacter baengnokdamensis. Next base: position 3,700,706 of record NZ_CP044285.1, read on the forward strand.
CCCCGGCGATACCCGCGTGAAGTACGGCCCTTCGGCCACGGAGCTGACCGAGCAGCGCGTGGAGGAAGACTTCAGTACCAAGCACCGCATTACCATCGATGGCCTGCAGCCCGGCACTACCTACTACGTGCAGGTGAGCTCGCGCAACGCGGCCGGCACGGCTACCGCCGCTCCCGTACCCATCATTACGGGCGGCCGTAAAAAGCGCTAGCTCGGGTGCCGCCATCCGCCCACCTTGTTGCCCCTGCTCATCGGCCGATGAGCAGGGTTTTTAGTTTTTTGACTAGCCAGCACTCCGGCCAGGCTGCTCCTACTCTGCCGTTTCTTAACTAATTTGCAGCTTCTGGCCTACCTTTTTTGTATTGGTTATTCCGTTAGCTCCCCCAACAATTCTGGCCCGCCTGCGCGCCGAAACCCGCCCCTACCACGACGCGATTGAACAGAATGAGTTCAACCAGGCGGTGGCGGCCGGCTCGCCCAGCGTAGCGGCCACTGCCCGGTTTCTGGCTAAGATGTACGGCTTTCTGGTGCCCTACGAAGCGCAGCTGCGCCAGCACGCCGCCGCGCTGGGACCGGCCTGGGAAATACCAGCGCGCCAGCGGGCCCACCTTATCCTGGCTGACCTGCACGTAGCCGCTGCTGAGCTGCCGCTGTGCCCGGCCATGCCGCCGCTGGCCACGCTGCCTCAATTGCTGGGAGCTATGTACGTGGTGGAAGGCTCGACGCTGGGCGGCCAGGTACTGGCCCGGCAGCTGGCCAAGTCAAATATAGATTATACCACATATTTTACCGGCTACGGCGACCAAACCGGCCCGCGCTGGAAAACGTTCTGCCAGCTGCTGGAGGCGGCCGCTACGCCGGCCACGGCGGCGGCCATCGTGCAGTCGGCCAGTGAAACTTTTCAACACTTAGCCAGCTGGCTAACCCGCCCGTGAGCCTACCCGACGAAAGCCTGCTCGACAGCCCGATTACGCTGACCAACTGCGACCGCGAGCCTATTCACATTCCGGGGGCCATTCAGCCCTACGGCTTTATGCTGTGCCTCGACGAGGTGACGCACCGCGTGGCCTACGCCAGCGAAAATACCCAGGCCCTGCTCGGCATCGCGCCCGAAGACCTGCTGGGCGCGGGCCTGACCAGGCTGCTGGCCCCCGAGCCGCTCGCCGGGCTCACCCAGCGCTTCGGCACGCTGACCGAAACCAGGCAGCTGGTTGGCATTCGCCTCGACGAGGTGGCCGGGAAGCCGTTTTTTAAGCTCATCCTGCACCGCTACGACCACCTGCTGTGGCTGGAATTTGAGCCCGTGGTGGAAACGACTTCTGTTCCGCTCGACCTGGCATTTTTGAATAATGCCATGAGCCAGATGCTGGCGGCAGGCTCGGTAGCGGAGTTTTGCCAGCATACCGTGACGCAGGTGCGCGCCCTTACGGGCTTCGACCGGGTTGCCATCTACCGCTTTGAGCCCGACGAGAGCGGCCAGATAATTGCCGAAGACCGGCACCCCGACCTCGCCCCGTGGCTCGGGCTGCACTACCCGGCTTCCGACATTCCGCAGCAGGCACGGGCCATGTACCTCAAAAACTGGCTGCGCTTTATTCCGGATGCCGCGTATGTGCCCGCGCGGCTGGTGCCACTGCGCCCGCCCCGCACCAGCCGCCCGCCCGACATGACCTACGCCGTGCTGCGGAGCGTGTCGCCGATTCATCTCCAGTACCTGCACAACCTGGGCTCGGCGGCCACCATGACGATTTCGCTCATCCAGAACGGGCACCTTTGGGGCATGATAACCTGCCACCACCGCACCCCCTGGCTGGTGAGCTACGAGCTGCGCGACCTGTGCGAGTTTATTGCCAAAACGTTTTCGGCTTTACTCAGCGCCAAGCAGCAGCAGGACGACTACGCCTACCAGCTGCGCATCCGGGAGCGGCAGGTACGCTTGTTTGAGCACGTGTCGAACACGGCCAATTTCGTGGAAGGCCTTTATCGGCAAGCCACTACGCTGCTGGATGTATTTGACTGCGGCGGGGCCGCCGTGTGCTTCGATGGCGAAATAGTTACCGTTGGCACTACGCCCACCCGGCCGCAGATTCAGGGATTACTGGCCTGGCTGCAAGCCAACGTGACGGACGATGTGTTTCAGACCAGCTCGTACGCGGCGCTTAACCCGGACGGGCGGGCGTTTCGGGCAACGGCCAGCGGCTTCATTGCGGCCTCGCTGGCCGAGGCGCCCGGCAATTACCTGCTCTGGTTTCGGCCCGAAGTGGTGCAGACGGTAACCTGGGCCGGCCAGCACGAAAAGCCCCAGACCCTGGCCGATGGCCAGATTTTTTTGTCGCCGCGCCAGTCGTTCGAAGCCTGGAAGCAGCTGGTCGAAAACACGGCTGCGCCCTGGCAGCCCATCGAAATTCAGGCGGCCCAGGAAATCCGGCTGCATATCTCCGACGTGCGCCTGAAGGTTTTCAACGAGCTGCACGACCGCGCCCTGGCCCTGAGCCAGCTCAATACCGAGCTAGAACGCAGCAACGACGAACTCGATTCGTTTGCTTATGTGGCTTCCCACGACCTGAAGGAGCCCCTGCGCGGCATTCACAACTACTCGCTGTTCCTGCTCGAAGACTATGCCGATAAGCTCGACGCCGAAGGCACCGGTAAGCTGCAGACGCTCGTGCGCCTGAGCCAGCGCATGGAAGGCCTGATTGAGGGCTTGCTGCAGCTCTCGCGAGCGGGCCGCCAGGAGCTGGTTATGACGGAAGTGGACATGAATGAGCTGGTGGCCGAAGTACTCGACCTGCTGCAAATTCGCTTCGAGCAGACCCATACGCACGTAACGGTAGAAGGGCCCCTGCCCCCGGTAATGGGCGATGGGGTGCGCTTACAGGAGCTGCTCAACAACTTACTCACCAATGCGATGAAGTATAGCGAACAGCCTATAAAGTCCGTCATTATCGGGGTGGCTGCGGCTGACGCCATCGGGCCTGAGCGGCAGGTTGATTCAGCCAGCTTCCATGTCTTCTACGTACAAGACTTTGGCATTGGAATTGACCCCCGGCATCACGACAAAATATTTAAGCTATTCAAGCGCCTGCATGCGCAGGACAAGTATGGCGGGGGCACCGGGGCGGGCCTGGCCATCGCCAAAAAGATGGTTGAGAAGCATGGAGGCAGCCTTTGGCTTGAATCGGTGCCCGGCCAGGGGTCTACCTTCTACTTCTCGCTTCCCAAGCTCATGTCTTAACTGCAACCAGTCGTGAAAACTACCCTCCTAAAGCCCGTTCTTGTAGTAGAAGACAGTGCCGAAGATTTTACGGCCCTCGGCCGCGCATTTCGGAAAAGCTCGCTGCGAAACCCGGTGCTACGCTGCGAAGACGGCGACCAGGCGCTGCAGTACCTGCTGGGCTATGGCAAAGCCACGGGCTGGCCCGCTACCCTGCCGGCCATTGTGCTGCTCGACCTGAACCTGCCGGGCACCGATGGCCGGGCCGTGCTGGCGGCGCTGAAGCGCGATTCGCGCCTGCAGTCGATTCCGGTTATCATCCTTAGCACGTCGTCCAGCACGCGTGATATTGAGGATTGCTACCTGCTCGGGGCCAACAGCTACCTCACCAAGCCCATTGAGTATACAGCACTGGAAGAGAAAATTCGGTTGATGATTAACTACTGGCTGGGTACTTCCGAATTGCCCCGCTTAAATTAGGCATGCGGTTCGGTGAAGAAGATTCTCTTAATTGATGACAACGAGCACGACCGCCTGATGTACAGGCGGTATCTGGGCAAGCAGCTGGGACACGAGCGGGTAGAAATCGGCGAAGCAGCTTCCGGAGAGGAAGCAGTGGCTGTGTTTAAGCAGCTGAATCCGGACTGCGTGCTGCTGGACTACAACCTGCCCGACACCGATGGCCTCGACTTATTGCGGGAGCTGCAAAAGCTCGCGGCCGCTAACACACTGTGCGTGGTGATGATAACGGGTGGCGGCAACGAGCAGCTGGCCGTGAGCGCCCTCATGGCCGGGGCCCTCGACTACCTCGTGAAGCAGCAGTTTGACGCCGAGCTGCTGGGTAAAACCGTGCGCCACGCCATCGAAAAGAACGAGTGGCGGCAGTACCAGAGCCGCTACCACCACGAGCTACAGGGAGTCAATCAGCAGCTGCGCGAGTCGCTGGATGCGCTGGAAGAAACGCGCCGCGAAATCAGCGCAAAAAATGCGCTGCTTACGGCTGCCAATCAGCAGCTGGCCCGCACCAACGCCGACCTCGACAACTTCGTGTACGCGGCCTCCCACGACCTCAAGCAACCAGTTAACAACCTGTACGGCTTGTTTGAGGAGCTGCGGCGCTCAGCCGATTTTCACGACCCGGCCGCCGCCAAGATGTGGCAGCTGGTCGATGATTCGCTCAGCGTGCTGGCTACCACTATTACCGACCTGGCTACCGTGGTGCAGGTAGAGCGCCAGCCGGCCGAGCTGCCCAAGGAGCTCGTGGCCCTGGCCGACGTAGCGGCCGAAGTGCAGCAAACGCTGCACATTCAACTCCTGAATACTCACGGCGTTATTCAAACCGACTTTGCTGAGCTACCGCTGGTACAGTACGTGCACAGCAACCTGCGCACGATACTGCTCAACCTGGTTGGCAATGCGTTGAAGTACCGCCACCCTGCGCGCGTGCCGCTGGTGCAGATACGCACCCGCTCGCTGGCAGGCGGCCCGGTGCTGGAAGTGCAGGACAATGGCCTGGGCATCGACCTTGAGCAGCACGGTGCGGAGCTGTTTCAGCTTTTCCGGCGGTTTCACCCCGAGGCGGCCGCTGGCACCGGCGTAGGGCTGTTTCTGGTAAACCGCCTGGTTGTTATCCACGGTGGGCACATCGAAGTAGCCAGCGAGCCAGGTTGCGGCACTACCTTCAGCGTGTTTTTATAGGAGTCGCCGTTTCCCAAAGCTGCCGGGATGCATCGGCCACGCTCATCCTCATGCTTTCTGAACCTACTTATCTAGCGGCCCGCATAGTTGCTCCGGCCCTGGCGGTGCATTTTGCCCAGCACTGGGCCGAGGTCGCCCGCCTGGGTTCCGGCATTCAGCCGGCTCCGCCAACGGCATCCCTGCTCGAAGCCCTTATCGACGTGGCTTTTTGGGCCAGCCTACGGCGCGAGGAAGGGCGCCCGCCGCGCATTTCGCTGGCGCTGCTCGACCCCACTGCCGCCAGCCAGCCTCTACTGTTCAGCCACCGGCTACGCCTTACCCCGCAGGTACTTAGCAAGCTGGCGCCGGCAGTAGAGCACCCCGGCATTCACCTCGGAGTCGGCTGCGACGAGGAGGGGCTCTACATCTGGGGCACGGCCAGCCAGGTGCCGCCGGTTTGCTTTGTGCTGGAGGTGGTTGAGCCTGGGCTGCTGGTAGCAAAGCACCGCCGGGCCGACGGCTTCGGCAAGTTTAGCAACGTGGCAGTGTTGCGCGGCGACCAGATACGGATAGTTGACGAAGAAACCCAGGGGCTTGCCGATTATCCGGCGTTGCGGGCCTCGCTGCCGGCCATACCGTGCCGGGCCAGCGAGCCCGGCCGCGCTACGGTAGACGTACTACTGGAGCTGGCCCGCGCCATGCGGGCGCACGGGCGGGGCGGCCTGCTGCTGCTCGTGCCGCCTGGCTCCGCTACCTGGCGCACCTCCGTCGTAGCCCCGCTGGGCTACCCGCTAGCCCCAGCCTACAACTCTATCGCGGCCCTGCTGGCCAGCCCCGACCGCACACCCCGCGACTGGCAACAAAACCTATTGGATGCCATTGAGATAGTGGGCGGCTTTACGGCCGTGGATGGCGCCACCGTACTCACGCGACACTACGAGCTGCTGGCTTTCGGCGCCAAAGTAACGCGCCGCGCCGACAGCACGCCCGTTGAGCAGCTGGTAGTAACCGAGCCCGTGATAGGCCGGAGCGCAGCGCTTGTGCACCCGGCCAAAAACGGGGGCACCCGTCACCTGGCCGCCGCCCAGTTTGTGCACGACCAACACGAAGCCGTGGCGCTGGTAGCCTCGCAGGATGGCAATTTTACCGTTTTTTCGTGGTCAGAAAACATGCAGCTGGTTCATGCGCACCGCATCGACGTGCTCCTCCTCTGATTCTTGGATTTTTACTTAAGCGCGAATAACTCAATCGCCCTGAGCTGCCACCCGTCAGCTTCTTATAAGCGGCTAACGACCAGTTTACTTACTGCGCAGCTGCGCTAGCTAGACTGCATCAGCAGCCAGCTGATGGCCGTTTCCTCCCTGTCGAACGAGCGGTAGCGCAGGGGCAGCTCCGGCGTACTGGTGGTAATATAGGACGTAGCCAGCCGGGTCAGCAGGTTGCTGGCCACTACCACTGCGCCAAAGCGATAGTGGCTCTCCTTCACGGCATTGGGTAGCCACACCGTGCTTATCCACTGCTGCTCCTGAGGCGTGAAAGGCCGCATAGACAACTGATTCACTAATATCCGCTCCCAGCCGTAACGCTGCAATGCGGCGGCGGCGGTTGTAAACATTGCGCAGGTGTCGTCAAACGCCCGAGGATGCTTGCTCCAGCTAAGACGCAAAAAGCCAGCCGGGTCGGCAATAACCTGCCCGGCCATATTATGAAGCAGCAGCGCTGAAGTAGAAGTTGACACGCAAGGCAGTAATATGTCAGAACAAAATAATCAATCCGTTAGCAAGAAATACAAGTAAAAGCTGCTGCTTTATCAAGAATCTTTTTAGCAGGCCGGCAGAGGAGGACAACCTGCCACAAACCTACCACGCAGCTTTACTTCTTGGTTAGCTGTACCTCGATAGCAAGTTATAAAATATATTTATAATATATAATAATTTTACAATAATACAAGCCTGATTCCGCCTGCTCATCAGCAGCTACTACTTGAGCACGGCCAGCGTTACGCCATCGCCGCCGCGGTCGGCGTGCTCATCGCCCACGCTGGCCACGGCGCGGGTTTGGCGCAGGTAGTCGCGGGCTACCTGGCGCAGCACGCCGTTGCCACGCCCGTGCAGAATTTTTATTTCCGGAATGCCAAACATCACCGCATCATCCACAAACGACATGAGCTTGGTGAGCGCGTCTTCGGCCCGCTCGCCGCGCAGGTCGAGCGTGGGGCTGAAGCCGGCCATGCGGCCCGTGAGGTCGAGGCTTTGGCCGCTGTAGTTGGCGGCCGCCGTCTTGCGGGCGGCGGCTTCGCGCTCGCGCACTTCAGTACGGCTCAGCTTTTCGAGCTGCGCCACTTTCACCAGCGTTTTCAGGCCGCCAAAGAGCACTTCGGCAGTTTTGCCCTTCACGCTTACGACCTCGCCGTGGCCGTCCTGACCCAGAATGGCCACGCGGTCGCCGGCTTGCAGCCCGCTAGTCTCGGCCAGCTCGCGGGTGGGCCGGGCTTTGGGCGGCTCTATTTGCAGCTCCTTGCGCACGAAGGTGTCGAGCTTCTCGCGGGCCTGCTTGGTGGTTTCCTTGTCGGCCTGCGAGCGGCGGATTTCGCCAATGGTGGCCTCAATCTGCTGATTGGTATCCTTGAGCAGCTTCTTGGCCTGCTGCTTGGCGTCGCGCAGGGTTTCGTTGCGGGTTTCTTCGAGGTGCTGCTTCAGCTCCTGGTATTCCTGGGCGGCGCGCTTGAGGCGGCCTTGCTGCTTTTCAGTGTCGCGCAGCTTAGTTTCGAGCTCGGTCTTATCCTTTTCGAGGCCTTCGAGCAGGCGGTCGTAGCGGATTTTGTCTTTCCCCACCAGCTGCGAGGCGCGCTCGACGAGCTGCCGGGGCAGGCCAATCTTGCGGGCAATCTCGATGGCAAACGATGAGCCCGGCTTGCCGATTTCGAGGCGATAGAGCGGCTGCAGGCGCTCGGGGTCGTAGCGCATGGCCCCGTTCACGAGGCCTGGCGTGCGCTCGGCGAAGTTCTTGAGGTTGGTGTAGTGCGTCGTGATTACCCCAAAAGCGCGGGCCTGGTTGAGCTGCTCCAGCACGGCTTCGGCAATGGCGCCGCCCAGGCTGGGCTCGGTGCCGGTGCCAAACTCGTCAATCAGCACCAGACTTTTTTTGTTGGCCACGGTCACGAACTGCTTCATGGCCAGCAGGTGCGACGAGTAAGTCGAAAGGTCATTTTCGAGGCTTTGCTCATCGCCGATATCCAGCAGAATATCCTCAAACATGCCGGCTTCGGAATAGTCATCGCACGGAATAAGCAACCCGCACTGCAGCATGTACTGCACCAGCCCCACCGTTTTGAGCGACACCGACTTGCCGCCCGCGTTGGGGCCCGAGATAACGAGAATCCGCTTTTCGGGCGTCAGCTCAATGTCGAGCGGCACCACTTCGCGCTGCTCGGCGTCTTTGCCGGCCGCTTTGTTTTGCTCTTTAAAGGTGAGGGCCAGCACCGGGTGGCGCACGCCGCGCCAGCGCAGCAGCGGCCGGCTGCTCAGTTCGGGCAGCTGGGCGTCCAGCTCGCGGGCCAGCCGGGCTTTGGCCCGAATAAAATCGAGCAGCCCGAGGTAGCCATAGGCCTTGCGCAGGTCGGGCAGGTGGGGCCGCAGCTGGTCGGTGAGGCTGGTGAGAATGCGAATCAGCTCGCGCTGATAGGCATTTTCCAGGTCCTTGATATCGTTGTTCAGCTCAAATACTTCGGAAGGCTCAATAAACACGGTCTGCCCCGATGCGCTTTCATCGTGAATCAGGCCGCGCACCCGGCGCTTGTGCTCGGCAATGACGGGCAGCACCAGGCGCCCACCCCGAATGGTGGGCTCGGCATCGCCCGGAATCCAGCCTTCGCTTTTGGCGTGGCGCAGCACGCTGGCAATCTGCTTGCGCAGCTGGCCCTGGCGCTGAATCAGCTCCTGGCGCACCTGGCGCAGCAGCGGCGAGGCATCGTCGCGCACCTGGCCTTCGTCATCTACTACTTTATCCATGGCGGCCAGCAGGTTGCGGTCGGCCTGAATGCCAATGCCCAGCAGGCGCAGGTTGGGGTACAGGTTTTCGGGGGCGTGGGTAAAGAAAGTAAGCGCGGCCCGAATGGTGCGCAGGCTCATCTTCACCTCAAAAAACGCCGCTACGTCGAGGTAAGCGCCCGGCAGCGAGGCCCGCTTGAGGTGCACCGTCACGTCGTGGTAGTGCGCCCCCGGAAACTCTGAGCCGCCGGCCAGCAGCTGCCGAAACTCGTCGGTCTGGGCCAGCAGCTTGCTCAGCTGCTCGTGGTTGGTATTAAACTGCATCTTGGCCACGTACTGCCGGCCCAGGGCCGAAAGGCAGAGCTGCTCCAGCAGCTCGCGCAGGGTGGCGAAGCCGATTTTGGCTTCAAAGTTCTGGGGTACTAACAAATCGACTACGGGCGGGGAATCTGACTAACTGGCCGCAAAGGTAAAACAGCAATGAGGGCGGGAAGATTCGGCTTAATCGTGCCTGTTTCCTAAGAAGTTATTTTGCGCCGAGCGCTAGCTGCAAGCCACGCTCCCAAATAAATCAAATAATTACTATACACCATTAACAAACTACCTGGTCGCTTAGTATGGGTACCGGTAAGCAAATCAAAGGTGACCATGCCTATCAGCACAGTCATTGCCACGAGTAGCCAAGTAGAAATACTTTTCTCAAAAAAGCTTTTTTCCCGTGTAACCACCGGTATCACACCTTCTTCCTGCTGTTGAGTAAGCTTGGTTGCGAATGCGGCTACCATACCAGCAAAATCGCCAACTTTAGTCAGCTTGCTATTCGACCGGATTTTCAGCCGCTCGTTGTTCGTCAAGGTTATACGCAGCTCTTCCGCATCATTAAAACTTTGGTAGCGATAAGCGCGGATAGTATCGTAAGGAATTACCAGTAATTCTCTATCTTGGTCAACCACCTGTACTGCTGTGTCTGATAGAAGTACCTTAGCCGATACAATAACCAGCTTTTTATAAGCTCGGTATCCTAGCCAGCCTCCGCCGCCAAGCACTGCAACCATGTAGGCTCCCGCCAACCAAGGGCCGGTTATCATTCCGGTTGCTATCCCCCCAAAGGCAATTCCGAACAGGGCAAAGATGCCAAGCAATGGAATAACTACTAAACTGGCACCTCTGGCCGGGTCGAAAAGCTGTAGCTTGAATGCGGCTGGAGTGCTGCTCATCACACAAATATAGATAAACTACTCTCCTACCCCCTCCCCAAACAGCGCAAAATCGTACTTCACCGGGTCGTTGGGGTCGAGCAGGCGCAGGTTAGCGGTCAGCTCCTCGGCGGCTTGCCAGTCTACCTTATCGCGCTTTAGCAGGCCCAGCATTCGCGCCTGGCGCTCGACGTGCACGTCGATGGGGCAGATTAATTCGCTGGGTGAGAGGCGCGTCCAGCGGCCAAAATCGACGCCCTTCTCGTCGTGGCGCACGAGCCAGCGCAGGTACATATTGAGGCGCTTGCAGGCCGAGTTGCGGGCCGGCGTGGCCACGTGCTTGCGGGTGCGGGCCGGCGCATCGGGCAGGCTAAAAAACAGGTCGTGGAAGCTAATCAGCCGCTCGCGCATGGTGGTGCCGTGCAAAAAAGCATCTTCCAGCGAAGTGTGGCCTTCGTAAAACCAGCGCAGCCAGTGCACGAAGTACAGCAGGTCAGTATCGCAGAAGGTGCGGTGGCAGAAGCGGAGCAGCTTTTTCAGGTCTTCGTCGTGGTGCTGGGTAATGAACTGGTAGGGCGCATTGTCCATGCGCTGCAGCAGCTCCGCCGTCTTCTTCAGAATAGTCGGGCGCTGGCCCCAGGCGAGCAGCGCGGCGAAAAGCCCGCTAATTTCAATATCCTGCAAGCGCGTGAAGCGGTGCGGAATACTGATGGGGTCTTTCAGCAGAAAGGCAGGCTGGTTGTAGCGGTCAGCCCGCTCGTCGAGCAAGGCGCGTAGCTCCTCCAGGTTTAGCGTAGGCATTTTTCGTGCGGAAGAATGAAATAAAACGTCCTGCGAAACTTGCAAAAGCTCCGCAGGACGTTCTACATAAAAGGATATTCAGCCCTACGGCACGTAGCTGGTTTCGACCCGAAACTTGGCATCGGTGGTGCCGAGCTTCTGCACGGCGCGGGGCGAGAGGCGCACCAGGATGTTCTCGTTCTCGCCGGTATCGGGCAGCGGGCCAATAACGCGCACGTACACCGACTGCCCGTTCATCTGGTTCTTCACCTGCATGATGGTGCCCACGGGGGCCGTTTTGTGCAGGGCCAGGTATTTGTCGGTACCGCTATTGCCAATAACGGCGGCAATACCGACATCGGTTTTGCGGGCCACCAGCTCACTGGCGTGCGTGGGACCTTTGGCCTCGGCAGCTTCCTCCTTTTTTTCGGCGGGCGTGGCGGGCGTCACGGTGGCAATCTGGGCCTCCCTGGCGGGGTTAATCTTGGGGGCGGCCGACTCGGGCGCGGGCGCACGGGCTACTATCGGCGCAGTAGCCGGGACCGCCGCGCCATCTTCGGCGGCGCGCAATAGCAGCTCTTGCCCCACGCGCACCGTGGAGCCGGCGGGCAGGTGGTTGAGCTGCATCAGCTCGGTGGGCGACAGGCTAAAGCGACGGGCAATGCCAAACAGCGTTTCGCCCTTAGCCACGGTATAGCGGGCGGGTACAGCCGCTGGCCGGGCTGTCACAGCAGCCACTTTTGCGCTGGCCCCACCCGGCCGCGGAATAAGCACTACTTCACCAATGCCCAGGCCTGCCTTAAGCTGCGGATTGGCGGCCGTAATCTGGTCGACCGTTACGTGGTAGCGGCGGCTCAGGGCAAACATGGTTTCGCCCTGCGTAATGCGGTGGCGCACGAAGCGCTGGCCGCCGCGCATTTCCTGGCCAATGGAGTCGGCCGGCAGCGCGTGGCCGGGCGGTAGGGTGGCCAGTGGGCCATGCAGCGAATTAAGTATCAGAAATGAAGCAAGCAGACTCATGCGCAGAAGCAAAGCTAAAGGTGTACCAAAACCGGCCTTGGGCCGGCCCCGGCCAAGGCCGGCGGTAAGCAAAGTAAACACCTGGCGGCCGGGCAGCACTAGCTTCGGGGCTGGAAGTGATTTCCAATCCACGCTTTGCGGCGCTCCCGCCGGTATTTCCTGCTCATTATTTACCGCTCACTGTTAACGTATGTCTGCTGCCCTCGGCATCATCCCGGCCCGCTACGCTTCTACGCGCCTGCCCGGCAAGCCCCTGCTAGACCTGGGGGGCCAAACTATGATTCAGCGGGTAGTAGCGCAGGCCCGGCTGGCGGGCCTGGCGCGGGTGGTAGTAGCCACCGACGATGCCCGCATTCTGGACCACGTGCGCAGCTTTGGGGGCGAGGCCGTGCTCACGCGCGCCGACCACCCGAGCGGTACCGACCGGGTGTGGGAGGCCTTTGAGCAGCTAGGTAGTCCGGCTGAAATATCGTGCATTGTTAATATTCAGGGCGATGAGCCGTTTATTCACCCGGCCCAGATTCAGGCGCTGGTCGCGCTGTTTGGCCAAAGCCCCCCGCCGGCCATCGCCACGCTCATCAAGCCCGTGCTCACGGAGGAGGAATTATTCAGTCCTCATTTACCCAAAGTAGTCACCGCCCAGCGCGGTAATGCGCTGTATTTCAGCCGACATCCCCTGCCCTACCAGCGCCAGCACGCGGCCGCCGAGTGGCTGGCCCACCACCGCTACTACCGCCACCTGGGCCTGTATGCCTACCGGCCCGACGTGCTGCGCCAACTCACCCAGCTACCGCCCTCGCCCCTGGAGTTGGCCGAAAGCCTGGAACAGCTGCGCTGGCTCGAAGCCGGCTTTCAGATTCAAACTGCCGTCACGGAGCTGGACGCCTTCGGGATTGACACGCCCGAGGACGTGGCGCAGGCGCGGGCACGGCTGGCTCAGTAGCGCCTTTCTTACTGATTGCGGGCCGGCGTGTCGGGCCGCGAGCGCGTTACCACCGTTTGCTCGTCACTACTCTGCTTGCGCTCATCTTCCATTTCTTTTGAGAGAAAGAAGTTGAGCGCCGTGCGGATAACGGCGATAGCCCCGAGCTTGCCAATCTGCTCCCAGCTTGGGGCAATGGCCGTGCTCAGGATGTCGGCCCCAAGCTGAAACTCCAGCGCCATGGCCAGGTAGCGGGCCAGCGTAAGCCGAATGGCCGTGAAGTCGGCCGTGCGGCGGGCCAGCAGGGCCCGCACCAGCAGCCCGCCCGCCGTAACGATGCCCAGCGCAATGATGAGCGCGCCTACCACCTCCACGCCCAGCTTGAGCCACTGCACCCCGGCAACCACGCCTTCTTCGGTGCGCGTAAACAACGTGGCGGGGGCTTCGATAAGGAGCAGCATAGCAAGCGAAATTAAGGGGCCATCGTGAAGCGCCGCACCAGGTACGCCGAGCCGCGCTGCACGGCCAGCAGCACCAGTACCAGCCCCACAGCCAGCCCAAATAAAGCCAGGCTCCCCTCGCCCGCACCCGCCCGGAAGGCAAAGTTGAGGGCCGTGCCTACGGCCGGCGGGTGCATGGTGTTGGTCAGTAGCATTACGACGATAATGCCGACCAGCGCCAGCGCCGCGCTCAGGTAGCCCGGCCCCAGCCAGGCATGCAGCCCGTAGCCCAGCACTGCCGCACCTAGCTGGCTGATAACCAGGGTACGCGCACTATTAGCCGGGTGGCTGGGGTCGAGGTAAATCAGGAAGCAGCTACTGGCCAGTGAGGCAAAGAGCAGCTGCTGGTTGCTGAGCAGCCTGAGCAGCCACAGCAGCACCAGCACCGTGACGGTGGGCAGCAGGGCCACCAGCACCTCGCGCCGCCAGCCCAGGCGCGGACGGCCCAGCGGGGCGGCGGGAGTAGCGGTGGAAGCCGCAGGAGGCGAAGAAACGGACATATGCAGCTCCTATACGGCCCGACCCGGAGCCAGGATAGCAGGGTAGCTACTGGGCCGGGGTCGGTGCGGCGGCCAGCACGGTGGTCGCCGCCAAACCCAGCGCCGCGCCGCGCTTCAGCAGCAGCGCGTAGGCGGGTTCCCACTCGTTGGGCACTTCGCCTTCCAGAATGGCTTCGAGCACGGCTTCCTTCAGCTCACCCACCTGGCGCGAGGGCTTGAGGCCGAAGGTTTCCATGATGACCTCGCCGGAGATAACGGGCTTGAAGTTGCGCAGGTGGTCTTTGGCCTCGATTTCGCGCAGCTTTTCCTCTACCGTGTCGAAGTTCTGGAGGTAGCGAGCCTTGCGCTGGTGGTCTTTGCTGGTGATGTCGGCCCGGCACAGCAGCATGAGGCGGTCGATGTCATCGCCGGCTTCAAAGAGCAAACGCCTTACGGCCGAGTCAGTTACGACAGCTTTGCTCAGCACGATAGGCCGCAGGTGCAGGCGCACCAGCTTCTGCACCTGGCGCATCTCCTCGCCCAGCGGCAGCTTGAGGTCGGTAAATATCTGCGGTACCCAGCGCGCGCCCTTGTCCTCGTGGCCGTGGAAAGTCCAGCCCACCTTGGGGTCGTAGCGCTTGGTGGCGGGCTTGGCGATGTCGTGCAGAATGGCGGCCCAGCGCAGCCACAGGTCGCCGCCGGCGGCGGCCACGTTGTCGAGCACCTGCAGGGTGTGGTAAAAATTGTCCTTATGGGCGTGGGCTCCCACTTTTTCCACGCCGTGCAGCAGAGCCATCTTCGGAAAGATGAGCTGCAAAAGCCCGGTCTGAAACAGCAGCTTAAAGCCGTAGCTCGGCACCGGCGACTCCACGATTTTATTCAGCTCTAGCGTAATGCGCTCCTGCGACACGATTTTAATCCGCTCCTTATTGCGGGCAATGGCGTCGTAGGTATCGGGCTCAATATCGAAGTTGAGCTGCGAGGCGAAGCGAATGGCCCGCAGCATCCGCAGCGGGTCATCGCTGAACGTAATATCCGGCCCCAGCGGCGTACGGATGGTTTTGGCCGCCAGGTCTTTCAGGCCGTCGTAGCGGTCCACGAGCGCGCCAAAATCATCGGCGTTCAGGCTCAAACCCAGCGCATTAATGGTAAAGTCGCGGCGGGCCAGGTCGTCTTCCAGGGTGCCGGCTTCCACTTCGGGCTTGCGGCTTTCGGCGCGGTAGCTTTCCTTGCGGGCACCCACAAACTCGATTTCGCCGGCTTCCTCGGTGGGCAGCATGGCCGTGCCGAAGTTCTTAAACACCGTGACGCGGCCCCGGCCCGGCAGCCGGCGCCCCACGGCCTGGGCCAGCCGGATGCCGTCGCCCACCGTCACCACGTCGATGTCCTTGCTACTGCGCCGCAAAGCCAAATCGCGCACGTAGCCGCCAATAACGTAGGCGGGCTGGCCCAGCTCGTGGGCCGCGTCGGCAATGGTGCGGAAGATGGGCAGGTCGGGCAGCGTGGGCGTGGTCATGGGCGCAAAGTTCGGCGGCGGCGGCGGTTCGTACAGCAGCCCTACCAGCCTGGCACAGCAATCGGCAGCCTGGCAGGCGCAGCCATGCACTACCGAAAATACTCAGCATCAGGCAAGAGATTTGCCAATACCCAGGCGGCCATTCCCTCACTTCTTCAACGAAACTGTTGCCGAATTTGCCCGAGCCTCTTCATGCAAAAGTCTTTTACTGCCAGTTAATTTCAACCATGAATTACTCGCTTCCCCGTTCTCTTAGCTTGGCGCTGGTTCTGCTGCTTGGGCTAGCGGGCTGCGCCAAAAAGGACGCGACGCCTTCGCCTTCGGTGCCGCCAACCACTACGGTAACGCCGCCGGTTGACCCACACCTTACCTACCTCAAGCTGCTGGCCGATGGCACAACCAATCAGGCCCTGCCTTTGCAAAAGGCTATCGACTCGTGCTCGGCGGCCGGCGGCGGCACGCTGGTGCTGCGCAAGGGCACGTATATGATTGGGCCGATATACATGAAAAGCTCCGTTACGCTGCGGCTCGACACGCTGGCTACCCTGCTGGCCAGCCCCAACATGCCCGACTTTACGGTCAATGGCAAGGTGGTGAATCTCATAAATGGGCCGGGTGGGGCGATTCACGATGTAACGCTTACCGGCGCGGGCACTATCGATGGCAACGGCGCCCCCTGGTGGGCGGCGTTTCAGGCCAACAGCGCGCTGGTCCGGCCGCGGCTTATTTACATTACCTCCTGCCAGAACCTGACTGTTTCCGGGCTGACGCTTACCAACTCGCCTTCCTTTCACCTGGTGCCCAGCCAGTGCCAGAACGTGGTTATCAGCAAGCTGAAGATTATTGCCCCGTCAAATTCGCCCAATACCGACGGTATTGACCCGGCCAACTGCAACCAGGTCAGTATTACCAACTGCACCATCGATACCGGCGACGACTGCATCGCCATCAAGAGCGGCCGCGTGAACGGGGCGCTGGTAGATGCCTGTCAGAACCTGACGGTTACGGGCTGCACTTTCCTGCACGGCCACGGCCTCTCGATTGGCAGCGAGACCTCGTCGGGGGTTAAAAACCTGACGGTTAGCAACTGTACGTTTACGGGCACTACCAACGGCATCCGCATCAAGTCGGAGCCCGGCCTGGGCGGCCTGATACAAAATGTAAACTATAGCAATATTAGCATGACGGGCGTTACGAATCCGCTCGTGATTAATATGGCTTACGCGCTAAATCCGAACAACAGCTACCCGGCCGATATTCCGAGCGTAAGCGGCATGACCATCGACCACCTGACCGTAACCGGCGCCAAAAATGCCGGTAGCCTGGTTGGCCTCACTACCCTGCCTATTCAGAACCTGACGCTATCCAACCTCACCATTTCGGCCCAGACCGGCCTGGTTATGCAGAATGCTACCGGGGTGGTAATGAGTAACTGGGTTATCAACGTGACGAGTGGTAAGTCTATCATCACGCAGAACGTGCAGGGCACGGGCTTTTAGGCGGTCGCTAACGCGGAAGCGCTTTTCCCCGAAGGGCTTGGCTTTTTCAGCGCACTACCCGCGCACCACTTCCAGCTGCCCGTCGGCCCCCAGGCGCACCACCCGCGAAGGCGCTACGCGGGTCTGGTCGTCTTGCCGCCAGCTCACCACATGGTCGACCCCGCGCACGATGGCCGGGTCGACTTCGCTGTAAACCGCCGGCGTCGGCTCGCCCGCTTTATTGGCCGAGGTCGATACCAGCCCGTGGCCCAGGCGGCGCACCACCTTGTGGCAAAACTCGTCCTGCACCACGCGCAGGCCCACGGTGCCGTCGGGCGCTACCAGTCCCGGAGCCAGAGCGCGGCTGGCGGGCAGGATGTAGGTGGTGGGGCGGGCCTGGTCGGCCAATGCCGCTTCGAGCCCGGCGGGCACCTCCATCACGTAGCGGCGCAGCATGGCCAGGTCGGCCACTAGCACGATGCTGGGCTTGCCGGCTTCACGGCCTTTCAGCTTGTAGAGCTTTTCGACCGCGCGCGGCACCTCGGCGTCGCAGCCCAGGCCCCAGACCGTATCGGTCGGATACAGGATAACCTGCTGCGTGAGTAGTACATCAACGGCCGTATCTACTTCCTGGCGAAAGAAATTCGAATTCATATTATATAATAAATACTATATTACTTTCTGTTTTCCTGACACAGCTCTACCAGCACCCCACCCGCGCTCTTGGGGTGTACGAAGCACACCAGCTTGTTGTCGGCTCCCAGCTTAGGGGTTTCAGTTAACAAGACAAATCCTTCGGCCCGCAGCCGGGCCATCTCGGCCTCAATGTCATCGACCTCGAAGGCCACGTGGTGAATGCCTTCGGGCTTTTTCTCCAGAAATTTGGTGATGGCGCTGTCGGGACTAGTGCCGGCCAGCAGCTCGATTTTGGAACCGCCGATTTGAAAGAAAACCGTGTCTACGGCCTCGCTGGCCACGTGCTCGGTTTTGTAAGGCGGCTGGCCCAGCAGGCGCGTGTAGAGGTCGGTGGCGGCGGCCAGGTCGCGCACGGCCAGGCCCAGATGTTCGAGGTTGGTAAGCATAACGGGGAGGCGGGCGGCAGGCCCGGCGCACAAAGCTACCCGGCCGGCGCGGCCGGGCGGAGCAGTTGCGCGGTTTTTAGACAGATTCCAGCTATTTTTGTGGATTCAAAAAACTGTTTAGGCCAAAATTCTGTTTCAAACGCAGTCAACGCCTAACTTTAGCCTTTACTAGCAACATCCAGCCCAGCGCCATGCTTAAGCTACCTATCTATCTGGACAACAACGCCACTACGCCGCTCGACCCGCGCGTGCTGGAGGCCATGATGCCCTACCTGACCGACGTATTCGGCAATGCGGCTTCGCGCAACCACCCCTTTGGTTGGGCCGCTGAGGAAGGCGTGGACTATGCCCGCGAGCAAATCGCGCAGCTCATCAACTGCGACCCCAAGGAGATTATCTTCACCAGCGGCGCCACCGAGAGCGACAACCTGGGCATCAAGGGCGTGTTTGAGATGTATGCCCAGCGCGGCAATCACGTTATCACGACCACGACCGAGCACAAAGCCGTGCTCGATACCTGCAAGCACATCGAGAAGCTGGGCGGCAAGGTGACCTACCTGCCCGTGAATGAGCAGGGATTAATTAGCCTCGAAGAGCTGGAAGCTGCTATGACGCCCCAGACCATCCTGGTGACCATCATGTACGGCAATAACGAGACCGGCACGGTGCAGCCTATCCGCGAGATTGCCGCCATCGCCCACAAGCACGGCGCGCTCTTTATGAGCGACGGCACCCAGGCCGTGGGCAAAATTCCGGTCGACGTGCAGGCCGACGGCATCGACCTGATGGCCTTCACGGCCCACAAGATGTACGGCCCCAAGGGCGTGGGTGCGCTCTACGTGCGCCGCAAAAACCCGCGCGTGAAAGTGACCGCCCAGATGGACGGCGGTGGCCACGAGCGCGGCATGCGCTCGGGTACGCTCAACGTGCCCGGCATCGTGGGCTTCGGCAAAGCCTGTGAGCTGGCCCGCCTCGAAATGGCGGCCGATGCGGAGCGCCTGAGCAAGCTGCGCGACCAGCTCGAAACCGAGCTGCTGACGCTGGAAGAAAGCTACGTAAACGGCAGCCGCGAGCATCGCCTGCCGCACGTGACCAACATCAGCTTCAAGTACGTGGAGGGCGAAGGCCTGATGATGGGCGTGAAAGACCTGGCGGTATCCTCTGGCTCGGCCTGCACCTCGGCCTCGCTGGAGCCCAGCTACGTGCTGAAGGCCCTGGGCCTGAGCGACGACCTGGCCCACAGCAGCCTGCGCTTCGGCCTGAGCCGCTTTACCACCCAGGAGCAAATCGACTACGCCATCAACCACGTAAAGGAGGCCGTAACCAAGCTCCGCGACATGTCGCCGCTCTGGGAGATGCACAAAGAAGGCGTTGACCTCAGCACCATTGAGTGGGCAGAACATTAATTCAATGAACAGTTAACAGTGAGCAATGAACAGTTTTCTTCTGCCAGCTCACCGACCAACTGCTCACGATGCACTGATAACTATTAACTGAAAAAATCATGGCTTACTCCGATAAGGTAATCGACCACTACAGCAACCCGCGCAACGTGGGCACGCTGGACAAAAGCAAGAAATCGGTAGGTACCGGTCTGGTTGGCGCCCCCGAGTGCGGCGACGTAATGCGCCTGCAAATTGAGGTGGACGAAGCCACCAACACCATCACCGATGCCAAATTCAAAACCTTCGGTTGCGGCTCGGCCATCGCCTCGTCGAGCCTGGCTACGGAATGGCTGAAAGGCAAGACGGTTGACGAGGCCCTGGCCATCGACAACATGGAGATTGTGGAAGAGCTGGCGCTGCCGCCCGTAAAAATCCACTGCTCGGTACTGGCCGAAGATGCCATTAAAATGGCCATCAACGACTACCGCGTGAAAAACGGTATGCCCGCCCTGGAGCTGGAAAAAGCCCACCACTAGTCTGACGCGTACTAGTACAGCAAGAAGAGGGAAGAGTTTGGGAGCTAACCCTTCCAGGCTCCTCCCCTCTTTTTTTACCTCGCTGGCCTTCTATTTAGAATCTTTCCGGGTAGTATCTTTGTTAAAGAACCAGCAACAAGCAATCAGAAACCGCCATGATAACCGTTTCGGACAAAGCCAAGGAAAAAGTAGAGCATCTGATGCGCGACTCGCAGCTCGATGCTACTTATCGCCTGCGGGCCTCGGTGGCCGGCGGCGGCTGCTCAGGCCTGAGCTACAAGCTGGATTTTGACAACGAAACCCGGCCCATGGACCAGGAGTTTGAAGACAAAGGCGTGCGTGTGGTAGTCGATATGAAGAGCTTTCTCTATTTGGCTGGCACCGAGCTGGACTTCTCGGATGGCCTGAACGGCAAGGGCTTCCAGTTTCATAACCCCAATGCCTCGCGCTCGTGTGGCTGCGGCGAAAGCTTCTCGGTATAAAAAGCAGCAACAAGTAGTTTTTTTTCTTTTTCCCAAAGCCTTTGCCCAATATGGACAGAGGCTTTTTTGTTGGTGAAGCGTCTTCGGAAGTCGGGACCAAAGCGGGCTGCCGGCGATACCGCCCAACTCGACTTCCTAAATAGCTTCTCTATGTATCAGTTGCTAGTAGATAGTAGAAAAAGCCGGCGGCAGTATTTGCCGGCCGGAGTCAGCCTGGTGTAGGCTCCCCCTTCACGGTGTCGCTGCCTGGCTGAAAACCGGCTACTCCCACAGCGGATAATGCTCCAGCTGCACCTGCTGCCCGAAAAAGAGCCGGGTGCTTTCCTCAAACGAGCGCGTGAAATCGGACACGTAGAAATGATGCGCTGGCGCCGCCTCAACCGGCGCGGCGAGCAAGCTCCTGGATGCCAGCGCCTCGGCCACGGTGGCCGCTACCACGTCGGACGGGTCGAGCACGGCTACGCGGCCCTGGTAGTGGGCTTCCATCTGGGGCTTGATGAGCGGAAAGTGCGTACAGGCCAGCAGCAGCGCATCAATGCCCAGTAGCGTAGGATGGTCGAGGTAGGCGCTGATGATTTCTTCCGAGACCCGGCCGTTGAAAAAACCTTCCTCAATCATGGGCACGAGCAGCGGCGTGGCCAGCGCATGCAGGTCCACGGCCAGGTCGAGCTGGTCGATTTTCTTGCGGTAGATATTGGAGCCCACCGTTTGCTTGGTGCCGATAAGGCCCACCGGCCGGCCGGCGTAGTGCTGGCCCACGTACTCCACCACGGGGTCTATCATCCCCACTACCAGCGCTTTGGAGCCCACGTACTCGCGCACCAGCTCGTAGGCGGCCGCCGAGGCCGAGTTGCAGGCGATAAGAATGAGCTTGCACTGCTGGCGCAGCAGCACATCGCAGATTTTGACGGCGTAGGCCTGAATGGCAGCGGTGCTTTTTTCGCCGTAGGGCAAATGGGCCGTATCGCCAAAATAGATAAGGCGCTCGGCGGGCAGGCGCCGGGCCACGGCGCGGGCCACGGTGAGCCCGCCGATACCAGAATCGAAAATACCAATGGGCCGGGCGGCCAGGGCGGAGGGAATGGTCATAAGGAGCGGTAAAGGTCGGGACGGACGGCAATTAAGTGCGCTGCTGCTACCGGGTCGGTTTGCACATGTCTGGGTTTGTTCCTATTTTTCGCTCTCGCTTATCCTTCGTACGCACTATCTTATGAGCCATGTACTACTCGAAATAGACCAGGCGCTGGCCGGCTATCAGGCCCGCCACCACGCCCGCCCGGTAGCCGTATACCTGGGCGAGCGCAAGTTTACCCAGCTCATTCTCGACGTAGCGCAACTCGGCGCCCCCGCTGGCCTGAGCACCGACGCCGGCCGGCCCCTCTCCTACCGCAACCTCGACCTGCTGCGCGATGAGGTGAATGTGGATGCGTTGCGGGTAATATAGTGCGGTTCCAGGTTCGGGTATAGCTTGGCTGGCAGCCCGCCCTGAACACGGATTTGGAAACGGCGCTACTCTATTGCAACGCCGGTTTAGCTACAAACCGCTCCAACAGCACGGCCGCCTGTCCTTTGTAGGGCGCGCGGCTGAACTCCTGGTAGCCACATTTGGCCGCCAGATGCAGCGACGGCAGATTATCGACGGCGATAAGACACACGGTGCGCGGCTGGGTGAGGTGCGCATCGGCCCAGGCCAGAGCGGCCCGCGCGGCCTCGGTGGCGTAGCCCTGCCCGTGGGTGTGCGGAGCCAGCACCCAGCCTATTTCCGGATAGTTATTGAGCGAAGGCGTGATGACGCGCTGCCACTCCCCGAAGCCAACTGCCCCGATAAAGTCGCCAGTAGCTTTTTCTTCCACGGCCCAGTAGCCGTAGCCCACCAGCGGCCAGAGGCCGCCGTGGCGCAGCATCCGGAACCATACCTCCTCTTTCGGCAGTGGCTGACCGCCCAGGTACCGGTAAAAAGCCGGCTGCTGCCACATAGCCAGAAAAGGGGCCAGGTCGGTAGCGTAATGCCCTCGCAGGAGCAGCCGCTCGGTTTGAATAAGGGGAGCAGTCATTTACAGAAGCGGCTGCACGGTGCGCCACACGGTGCGGGCTACCAGGCGGTGGCCTTCGGGGGTGGGGTGAATGCCATCGCGCTGGTTGAGGCGGGCAATGCCGCCCACGCCTTCGAGCAGGAAGGGTATCAGAATGAGGTGGTTTTTGGTGGCCGTTTCGGCATAGAGCTTTTTGAAGTCGGCAGCGTAGGCCGGGCCCATATTGGGCGGAATCTGCATGCCGGCCAGCACGATTTTAGCGTGCGGCGCCTGCTGGCGCACGGTGTCGATGATGGCTTGCAGATTGCGGCGGGTATCGCTAAGCGGCAGGCCACGCAGGCCGTCGTTGCCGCCCAGCTCCAGCACAAACACGCTCACCGGCTGCCGGCTCAGCACCCAGTTGATGCGCGAGCGCCCGCCCGCCGTGGTTTCGCCACTCAGGCCCGCGTTTACAACTGCGTAGGGCAGGTGCAGCGAGTCTACCTTATTTTCAATGAGCGCCGGATAGGCTTCTTCGGGGTCCACGCCCAGGCCGGCCGTGATGCTGTCGCCAAAGAACAGAATGGTTTGCTGTGCTTTAGCAGCCGGCTTTTGGGCAACAGCAGCGGCAGGAGCTGCCGAGCTACTGGCCGTGGTGTCGGAATGGCAGCCAGCGGCCAGCAGGGCCAGCAGCAGCGCGCTTCCAGGTAGATACTTCATAAGAATAAAATCGAAATCGGGCAAAAGTATAACGCGCCGCCCCGCGTCGTAGATAGCCGTAACCAGTAAGGAGACGATTTTCTTCCCAAAAAGCTTTCTACTTTGTTACTGTACTTTAAAAGAGTGCACGCGGGCTTAATATAGTAAATTAACTATATTAAGCCCGCGGCAGCGCCCTTCCGTCAAAAACTTCCTGCATGACCAGTCTTCAAGTCGAAAATCTCACCAAAACCTACACCAGCGGCGGCCGTCAGCTCACGGTGCTGCACGAAGTCAGCTTCAGCCTTCAGCCGGCCGACACCTTTGCCATCGTGGGGCCGTCGGGCAGCGGCAAAACGACACTGCTGGGTTTGTGCGCGGGCCTCGACCGCGCCACCAGCGGCAGCGTGTGGCTGCAGGGCATTCAGCTCGATAAGCTGAGTGAAGACCAGCGGGCGGCGGTGCGCAACCAGCACGTCGGCTTTATTTTTCAGAACTTTCAGCTGCTGCCCACGCTCACGGCCCTCGAAAACGTGCAGGTGCCGCTGGAGCTGCGCGGTGAGCGCAACGTGGCCCGCCAGGCGCAGGCCCTGCTGGAGCGGGTGGGCCTGGGCGAGCGCGGCCACCACTACCCCACGCAGCTTTCGGGCGGCGAGCAGCAGCGCGTGAGCCTGGCGCGGGCCTTTGCCAACCGCCCGCAGATTTTATTTGCCGACGAGCCCACTGGCAACCTCGACCCCGACACGAGCGCCAACGTGGTGGAGCTGCTGTTCGACTTGAACAAAGAAGCCGGCACCACGCTGGTGCTCGTGACGCACGACCTGGAGCTGGCCGCCAAAACCCAGCGCATCATGCGCATGCGCGGCGGCAAAGTGGTAGAGGCCGAGGCAGCGCGGACGCGGTAGTCCGTGGCCTTTCGTTCCATACGTGGGCTACCAAGCCTGCGTCACTTTTTGCTATGAATTTCAACTGGTTATTTACCATGGCGTGGCGCGATTCGCGCCGGAGCCGCTCGCGCCTGGCGCTGTTTATGTCGAGCATTGTGCTGGGCATCGCGGCGCTGGTGGGCATCAATTCGTTTGGCGATAACCTGGCGCGCAGCATCCGCGAGCAGGCCCGCGAGCTGCTGGGGGCCGATTTGGTGCTGTCGTCAACCCAGCCCTTCGACCCCAAGCTGCTGCCTGCCCTGCAAAAGCTGGGGCAAACCCGCAGCGACGAAGCCTCCTTCGCCTCGCTGGTATCGTTTCCGCGCACGCAGGGCGTGCGGCTGGCGCAGGTGCGGGCGCTGGGCCCGGGCTTTCCGTATTACGGCGACTGGGAAACCCAGCCAGCGGCAGCAGGCGCGCAGTTCAGAGCCGGCCAAAGCATGGGGGCACTGGTCGATGACGTGCTGCTGGCGCAGTTCGATGCCCGCGTGGGCGACTCGGTGAAGGTAGGCAGCCTGACCGTGCCCATTGTGGGGCGCGTGCTGAAAACACCGGGGCAAACCGGCTTCAGCGCCGCCGTTGCGCCGAAGGTCTTCATTCCCAAAGCCCTGCTGGATAAAACCGGGCTTATCCGGCCCGGTAGCCGGGTGCAGTACCGCACTTACTACCGGTTTGCGCCCGGCACGGACGTAGCCGCTACCATTAAGCCCCTGGAAAGCAAGCTCGAAGCCAGCAACATTGACTCCGACACCGTGGCCAGCCGCCAGCAAAGTACCGGCCGCGCCTTCCAGGACCTCACACGCTTTCTGAGCCTGGTAGCCTTCGTAGCGCTGCTGCTGGGCTGCGTGGGCGTAGCCAGCGCCGTAAACCTCTACGTGCAGGAGAAGCTGGCCTCGGTGGCCGTGCTGCGCTGCCTGGGGGCCAGCGGGCGGCAGGCCCTGCTCATCTATTTAATCCAGACCTCGGGGTTGGGCCTGCTGGGCGCCATCATCGGGGCGGCGCTGGGGGCGGTGGTGCAGCTGGTGCTGCCGCAGGTGCTGGGCAGCTTTTTGCCCGTTACGGTGAGTGTGGCGGTATCGCCAGCCGCCGTGGGCCTGGGGCTGCTGACGGGCCTGGCCATGGCCGTGCTGTTTGCGCTGCTGCCGCTGCTGGCTATCCGGCGGGTGTCGCCGCTGCGGGTGCTGCGCGCCTCATTTGAGGAAGACACCGCCACGCCCGACCCGTTGCGCGGGCTGGTACTGGCCGTGGTGGGGCTGTTTATCGTGGGTTTTGCCTACGCCCAAACCCGCGAGTGGAAGCAGGCGCTGGGCTTTGCGGCCGGGCTGCTACTGGCGCTGGGCGCGCTGGCCGGGTTGGGCCTGGGCCTGCGCTACCTGCTGCGGCGCTACTTCCCGGCAGGTTGGAGCTACGTAGCGCGGCAGGGCCTGGCCAATTTATTCCGGCCGCAGAACCAGACCGTTACGCTCATTATCTCGTTGGGCCTGGGCACGTTTCTGCTGGCTACGCTCTACCTCACGCAGTCGCTGCTGCTGAGCCGGGTGCAACTCTCGGCGAGCGGCCGGCAGCCTAACCTGGTGCTGTTTGATATCCAGACCGAGCAAGAGCAAGGCGTCGAGCAATTATTAGCCAAACAGCATATTCCCGTTATGCAGCGGGTGCCCATCGTCACGATGCGCCTGGCGGCCATCAACCGGCGCACGGTGGGGCAGCTGCGCAAAGACACGGCCAGTGGCGTACCGCTCTTCGCCCTCACCCGCGAGTACCGCGTCACGTATCGCGATACGCTGAGCGCCAGCGAGAAGCTGGTAGCCGGCACCCCGCCCCGGCCGGCGGCTACGCCCGGTGGCCTGCCCCGCGTGTCGGTCGATGCCAACTACTTCCAGCGCGTCAAGCTCAGGCTCGGCGATACACTGACCTTTAACGTGCAGGGCGCGCCGCTGGCGGTGGTAGTCGGCGGCACCCGCGAGGTCGATTGGGCGCGGGTCCAGACCAATTTCCTGGTCGTGTTCCCCACCGGCGTGCTCGAACAGGCGCCGCAGTTTCACGTCATCCTAACTCACGTCAACAACAATCAGCAGCTGGCCCTGGCCCAGCGGGCGCTGGTGCGCGACTTCCCCAACGTATCGGCCATCGACCTGGGGTTGATTCTGCAAACGGTGGACGAGATTCTGAGCAAGATTTCCTTCGTGATTCGCTTTATGGCGGGCTTCAGCATCCTTACCGGGCTGCTGGTGCTGGCCAGCTCGGTGCTTATCAGCCGTTACCAGCGCACCCGCGAAAGCGTGCTGCTGCGCACGCTGGGCGCCAGCCGCCGACAGATTTTGCGCATCACCGTGCTCGAATATGCGCTGCTGGGCTTTTTGGCCGCGCTGGCCGGGGTACTGCTGGCCGGGCTGGCCGCCTGGGCATTGGCCGTGTGGGTATTTGAAACGCCCTTTGTGAGCAGCAGCCTATTGTGGCTGCCTGCGCTGGTAGGCCTGGTGGCCGGCCTCACGGCGCTTATCGGCGGGCTCAATAGCCGCTCGGTGCTGAACCAGCCGCCGCTGGCGGTGTTGCGGGCCGAAGGATAATAAGCAATTGACAGTGAACAATGAGTAGAGAGCAGTAAAGCTATTCGCTACTTGCTCTCTACTCTTTCTCATTGTTCATTGTAGTTCCAGACTACTTTTGCCGCAATGTTTGCCTCTACCCCGCTTGCCAAGCTCTTCACCGATTTTAATAACCTCCACGTCCTCATCGTCGGCGACGTCATGGTCGATGCCTACGTGTGGGGCCGCGCCAGCCGCCTTTCGCCCGAGGCTCCGGTGCCCGTCGTGAACGTAGACCGCACCGAAAACCGCCTCGGCGGGGCTGCCAACGTGGCCCTCAACGTGCAGGCGCTCGGGGCCACGCCGCTGCTCTGCGCCGTGGTGGGCGACGACCAGGGCGGCGACCAGCTGCTCCAGCTGCTGCACACTCACCACCTGCCCGCCGATGGCATTATCCGTAGCGCGCACCGCCCTACCACGTTCAAGCAGCGCATTCTGGCCCACGGCCAGCAGCTCGTGCGCATCGACTCGGAAGTGGAAACCGACCTCAACGCCGAGGAAGCGGCGCAACTACTGGCCGCCTACGACGACCTGCTGCCCCGTGCCGACGTGGTCATTTTTGAGGACTACGACAAGGGCGTACTCAGCGAGAATATTATCAATCAGTGCATTACCCGCGCCCGCCAGCGCAATATTCCGACCGTAGTCGACCCTAAAAAGAAAAATTTCCTGGCCTATCGCCACTGCACCCTCTTCAAGCCCAACCTGAAAGAATTGCGCGAGGGCCTCAAGCTCGAATTTGGCGCGCCCGATACCGACCGCGCCGGCTTCGAAGCAGCCGTGGCCCGGCTGCGCGAAGTACTGGAACCCGAAATCGTGCTGGTTACGCTCTCCGAATACGGCATCTTTACGCAGCAAAGCGCCGAAAAAACCTACCTGCCGGCCCATCTGCGCACTATTTCCGACGTGTCGGGTGCCGGCGATACGGTTATCAGCATTGCCGCCTGCTGCGTGGCCCTGCGCCAGCCGGCCGCCTTCACGGCCGCGCTGGCCAACCTCGGCGGTGGGCTGGTGTGCGAGCAGGTGGGCGTGGTGCCGATTGAGAAACGGCTGCTACTAGCCGAAGCCGAAGCGGCTGGACTGTAGCGCGGACGTTCTTTTCCCACTGTGGGTCATTGGGTCAGCACCCAGTTTGTGATGCCAAGTATTGCTACTATTAGCAACGCTAAACCCACAAAGCCGCGCGCCTTATCAATCAACCGAAGCTTAGCCAAGTAAGCGTCTGCCTGTGATTTCGACAAGAAAAACCCTCGCCACGCATTATCAGGCTCTGATAATTTCCATTGGGTGTCACAAGCCTCGCAATGGTATAGCGCACCTGCCTAATATATGCCGCCATTAATTTCCCCAGCATAGCGCAACCCGTTTGGCTTTTGTAAGTGCTGCGCCAGTTGCCGACTAAATTGTGCAAATGACTGATGAGTCGGGAACGACTTGTACTCCTGAGTGAAACATTAGCCACATATACCAAAGCTATTTAGACAATAATCAAAATTAGTACGAGCACCATGCTTATCAAAGCATCTATATACAGCATTACAAATAAACACAAAGTGATTTTTATTATACCGAAACTATTTAGGAAGTAGTAAAAATCAGAAAAGAACGTCAAGCTGAGCCCCGCGAAGCATCTCACTCCCGCCGTATAAATATTTCAACGAGGCGAGCGAGATACTTCGCGGGGCTCAGCTTGACGTTCAAGATAAGTTTACGAGCTTCCCGAATAGTTTTATTGCTAATACCGAGTATCAGGCCAGTTTAAAAATACTGCCCCAGCAAGCAGTATATGGCTGAGAAGTAAGGTTGCCAGTACTATGTTAAATTTACTCACTTTGCTTTTATCCAGCAGAAATCCATAAAGCGGATACTGTATCAGTGCTAGCCACAGAGCAGGCGAGTGAATGGAATTAGACCATAAAACGGTAAGCAGCCCCCACGGAAACAAAACTATGGTAGGCTAATACCATCCGTGTCCGCCACCTGCGAAATAAACAGCTACTATAATCAGCAGCATTGAGACAACTGTAAATCGTTTAGCCCACATGACTGTGTGAGTTTCGAGTTATAGCCAGCGATTTATCCCTGCCACGCCTTCACCGTTTCCACGAAAACCCGCACGTTGTCCGGGTTAGTATCCGGGTACACGCCGTGGCCGAGGTTGGCGATGTGGGGGCCGCCGGCAAACTCGCGGAGCATGGCTTCGGTGGCGGCTTTCACCTGGGCAGGAGTACCGTAGAGGGCGCAGGGGTCGAGGTTGCCTTGCAGGGTTTTGCCGGGCGCCTGCTGGCGCGCCTGCTGCGGCGACTGGTTCCAGTCGAGCCCAATGGTGCGGCAGGGCGACTTAGCGAAATCCTCCACGGCCCACCACGCGCCCTTGGCAAACACCGTAACGGGCACCAGCGGTGAGAGCGCCGCGCTGATGCGGTTGATATAAGCCGTCGAAAACTCGGCGTAGTGCGCAGGCGGCAAAATGCCGGCCCACGAATCAAACACCTGCACAATGTCGGCCCCGGCCGCCACCTGCGCCTGGAGGTAGGCGATAGTCGTGACCGTGATTTTTTCGAGCAACTGGTGGGCCAGCGCAGGCTCCTGGTAGAGCAGGCGGCGGGCCTTGCTGAAGGTTTTGGAGCCGTGACCTTCCACCATATAGGCCAGGATGGTCCAGGGAGCACCCGCGAAACCGATGAGCGGCACCCGGCCGGCCAGCTCACGCTTGGTGATGCGCAGGGCTTCGAGCACGTAGCCCAGGTGCTCTTCGGGGTCGGCCACGCGCAGCCTGGCCACGTCGGCCGCGCTTTTTACAACTTCGGGAAAGAGCGGGCCGCGCGCCTCAATCATTTCGTAGGTAAGGCCCATCGCCTCGGGCACCACCAGGATATCGGAGAAGATGATAGCCGCGTCCACGCCGAGCGCATCGACGGGCTGGATGGTCACCTCGGCGGCCAGCGCCGGGGTTTCGACCAGCTCCTTGAAGCCGGAGAGCCGGCCGCGCAGGGCCCGGTACTCGGGCAGGATGCGGCCGGCCTGGCGCATAAGCCAGACGGGGGTACGTTCGGTGGTTTCGCCCTTGGCGGCGCGGAGGAGGAGGTCGTTTTGGAGCATAAGGCACTAAAAAAGCCCCGGCACGCGGCCGAAAGCTTTGCAGGGCCACAAAGGTAACGGCGCTAGCGGCCCTGCACGGCCCGCAGCAATTCCTGCTGCCGACGGCGGGCGCGGTCCTCGTTCAGCGAAGCCACGCCCCAGATGGCCGCCGGAATCCAGCCGATAACCGTTAAGTGCAGCAAAAAACAAACTATTGCCTTGACAATATGGCCATTAAGCAACATCGAGAGGCTGGGAAAGAGGATGGCGAGCAGCATAAGCCGGCAAAACGGGTGATGAGGAGGCCAAGCTACCAACTAAACGCTAATTTTTAGCAGCTTTGCCGCCCACGGCTACGTAAGGGGCGGCTGGGTAGCCTTTGGACGAGCGTGGGAGTCATGTGCGGGGCAATGCTTGGTGAGCAGCCAGGTGCAAGCCGACGCCACATCGGGAAAGGCCTCCAGCTCCATATCGGTCTTGGCCAGTGCCAGTGCCAGGGTCATGTTTACGGAGCGCCAGCTCTCGTGAGTGGGCCCGTATACCCAGGCTAAATAGTGGAGGCCCGCCGCCTGCAGCCGGGGCAGCAGGTAGTCCATTACCCACACGCTGCCCTGCTCTATCCAGGGTACTGTTACGTTGGTGTTGTCGTTTAGAATTTTGCAGCTCCCCATGGCGCGCAAAAAAATGACCATCTGTTCGCAGCCCTGCTGCACTGTTTCCTGGTTTTGCGGGCCGCGCCAATCGGTATATAGCCAGTCTCTTTCCGCATCGTAGCCAATGATGAGCGAAGGCCGGGACAGAAGTAACACGTAGGGCAGCATAGTACGGGGCTTATGCAGCATTAAATCAGCGGGCAGCAGAGTAAGTGTACTGAAACTAAACTAAATAAGTTTTCGGGGTATCTATCCGCCACTACCCTGCCGGCCTAGAGCACATCATCTGCGCTAGGCTGGCAGATTTTGATACGCTTCTCTCCGGCAGCCTTATCTGACTGTATCTGGGGCCAGTCGGTTGGTGCCTCAGTAGTTCTTTCAGGCAAGGTGCGGCAGCCGAGCAATGGTTTATGCTCGCGGCTGCTTACTTATTTACTATGCTGATTTTTATAATAAAGAGGCTTTAAATCATCGTTTAAACAGTTCCGATAACGAAAAAACGGATTGCAAATTGAACTTTTACAAGCAAAAGCCCCCCGGACAAGGTTTGCATTTTATATTTTTCCTGGTCACAACATTTGCACAAATGCGCCAGCCTCCCTTTCTTTGCTGCCGCACACTTACCTCTAACCGGCTATGAGCATCCAACCGGTTCCTTTTCCAAACCAGCTTGCCAAAGAGCCCCACCGCGGTGGGGCTCTTTGCTTATCAACCCTGCCCGGCGCTTAGTCGTTGCCCGGCCTGCTTGCCGCCCCGGCACCAATCAAGGCGCATCGGCCGGCAAATCGCAAAAGAAAAGCCCCTTAGCACGGGGCTAAGGGGCTGCACATTGTGGCTCCGCTGGGATTCGAACCCAGGACCCGTACATTAAAAGTGTACTGCTCTACCAGCTGAGCTACAGAACCAATTAGTTTTTACGTAGTGCTTTTGTGATAAAAAATCCCTCTCAGCACTACCGAGAGGGACTTAGTGGCTCCGCTGGGATTCGAACCCAGGACCCGTACATTAAAAGTGTACTGCTCTACCAGCTGAGCTACAGAACCAATATCTTTGCGTTACAATGGCGGTGTATTACCGTTTTTGTGGGTGCAAAAGTACGGCGACATTTTGAATCTGACAACCCCAGCGCAAAAAGAAACTACTTGTGGGCCCTGGCTCAGGCGGCTGCTTCTGCTTAGTCAGTTGCCTTTCTGGACATTGACAGCAGCTCATGGGCAAATAAATTTTTCGGCCGGCCTGGGAACTAACCCTTCTGCCACGCTGCGCAAAGCAGACTCTTTGTTTGCGGCAGGCCAGTATGCGGCAGCTTTACCGCACTACCGGGCCCAGATATGGCAGCAGCAGCAGGTATCGCCCCGCTTGTTGCTGCGCATGGCCTACGCCCAGCATCAGGCGGGCCACTACGCAGCGGAGATGCTGTACCTGAACCTGGCCCAGGCCCGGCAGCCCCGTATCGGCACCTGGCGGCAGCTGGTGGCGTTGGCGCAGCGGCTGCGGCTGGTGGGCTACCCCGGCACCTGGCAGCAGGAGCTGCGGGTGCAGGCTCAGCGCTACTACTACCCGGGCCTGCAAGCGCTACTGAGCGGGGCAGTACTAGCGGCTATTATCCTGCTAGTGCGTGGGCAGCGCACCCGGCGCGGGGCCTGGCTGGGCTATGGCGCCTATTTGCTTGGCACGGGTGCCTACCTGGTGCTCCTGCGCCCCGAGCCCGTGGGGGTGGTAACGCATGCGGCCTCGGCCCTGATGGCCGGCCCTGGCGCCGGAGCGGCCTGGCTAAGCACGGCAGCCCCCGGCGACCGCCTGCCCGTGCTGGGCCACGAAGACATCTGGCTGCGCGTGCGCTGGCAGGAACGCGTGGCCTACCTGCGGGCCGCCGACGTGCTGGTGATAGAATAGGTAATGGGTAGTAGGAAATGGGCAATACTACCCATTTCCTACTACCCATTACCTACTACCTACTAATTGAAATAAACCTGGTATTGCAGAATAACCGCGCTGCGGCGCGAGTCTACCACGTTTTCACCGCTGCTATTGGTGATGTAGTACGGGCGGTTCTGGTAGGCCAGGGTAAACTTGGAGGTGTGCCCGGAAATCAGCCAGTTGACCCCGGCATCAAAGAAATTCACGTCATCAGTCAGGCGGGCATAGCGCGAGTACTGGTACACGATGTAGGGCATGAAGGTACCTTCGCCCACCAGGTTATCCTTGAACTTGTAGCCCAGCTGCGTATAGAGCACGTTGCCGGTACCAAACTGCGGAAAGGAATTGCCAAAGCCACCGATAGTGGTGCTGGTAATGCTGCTACCGGTGCCGGGGTTCATGGGCGCATTGTTGCGAATATAGCCGGGGCCATAGTCGAGGTGCAGGCCGGCGGCGTAGAAGCTTACGCTCGGCGCGCCGGGCGTTGCGCTAAGGGGCGCATCGTAGAAAAGGTCAACAGCGTACTGCTGCATGGTTTTGGTTTGCACTGTCGGGTTGCCGGCCAGCGTATACCACACGGCATCAGGCTGCACAATAAAGCCGCCGCCGATGTTAAACACACTCTTTTTCCCAAAATACGTGCCCGCCGTGTAAGGCGTCAGGTTGCTTTCCTGGTCTTTAAACTGGTAAGAGAAATAGCCCTGGTACTGGGGCTTGGGCGGCGTAAGCGCAAACGAGGCGTTGGGGCCGGCAGTAGTCACGTAGCCCACGGCCTTCTGATAGGTCATGGGGTCGGTCAGGGCCACGCGGTAGTCGAGCTTGCCGAGCTTACCCTTGAGGTACATGCTGAGCTTACGGCCAAACTGGTCGTTTACATCGTTGGTAGTTTCTTCAACGGCCGGCAGGTCGAGGCCCATGATGGCACCCGCCGACGAGGACGCGAAGCGCGCCAGGCCGTTCCAGGCCCCGAGGCCGGCGCCAAACGAGAGCTTGGTTTTCACGAGGGCGTATTCGGCCACGGCATCGTGCAGAAAAAAGCCGCCGGTGCCGCTCTGGTTTGGCCCCGGCGTGCCGCCGCTTTTGCGGTCCGAGTCGTAAGTAAAATTATTTATCCCAATCTGCGAATAGATAAAGACGCGGTCGGTCAGCTGGCCGTACATCTGAATGCGAAAGCGCCGGATGCCGATATCGTAGGTGCTGGGCTTATCATAGCCGCCCACCTGGGTACCAGGGTTGCTCTGGTTGTAGCGCATCCACACCTGGCTGAGCAGCGTTATCTTGAAATAATGGCTGGCGTCGGCATTGAGCGGCAGCTTGCCATCTTTCAGATAAAAGTTGGGGGCCGCCGTGGGCTGGGGCTGGTTGGTAGCCTGGTCGGCCTGCGTCTGGGTCGGCTGCTGAGTGGCCTGGGCCAATGCCAACCCGGGAAGGGCTAGTGCCGTGCCCAAAAAGACTGGTGCTAGAAATCGCTTCATGCGTAGTAGGGAAAAGAGTGGGAATAAAAAAGCCGACTTTCTGCCCCCTCTCAGGCACAAAAAGTCGGCAATAAACCAGCCGGGGCTGTAAAGGTTAAAAGAGCAGCCTTATCGGCCTGATTAAAAATCACCCTCCTCCTTACGAAAGTTAGCCAGCACAAGTTTGTCGGTGAGGCCGGGGAGCCATTTATTTAAAAACACCGTGAGCTTGCCCTGGCCCGTAAGCACCAGGGTGCGGCGGCGTTGCGCCACGGCCAGGCGCAGGTGGCGGGCCACTTCCTCGCTGGTCATCATCTTGCCTTCGTCGCGCGGGGTGTCGTTCTGGGTTTGGCCATTGGCAAGCAGGGCCGTGTGGCGGATATTAGATGCCGTGAAGCCGGGCGCGGCCGTGAGCACGTTGACGCCCTGGGGCAGCAGCTCGGTGCGCAGGGCTTCGAGAAAGCCGTTCATGGCAAACTTGGAAGCCGAGTAGCCGGTGCGGCCCGGCAGCCCCCGGAAGCCGGCAATACTGCTGATACCCACGATGGTACCCTTGCTAGCCAGCAAGTGCGGCAGCGCCGCCTTGGTGGTATAGACGGTGCCGAAAAAGTTGGTTTGCATAAGCTGCTCCAGCACTTTTACGTCCACGTCCGCAAACCTGGCGCGCATGCTGAGGCCGGCATTGTTGATGAGCACGTCGAGCCGACCAAAGGCGGCGACAGTTTCGGCCACGGCGCGGGTAGCGGCGGCCTGGTCGCCCACATCAGCCTGCACCGTCCGGTGCGCAATGCCGGCCGCCGTCAGCTCGGCCGCGGTAGCGGCCAGCCGCGCTGCGTCGCGGCCCGTGATAACCACGCTGCTGCCAGCCCGGCCAAACTCCAGGGCGCAGGCCCGGCCAATGCCCGAGGTGCCGCCGGTGATGAGAACAACAGGATTTTCCATATATATTAAATAACTTATTTACTAACCATCGGATTTGCGTTTACGGGCCACAAACCTACGGCACCGGGCGGGCAGCGGCAGTCGGATAAATTTCAGGGCAGGCGCTTATTGCCCGATTTTTCCCACTTTAGCTCCTTAAACCACCGGCTTTGTCTTTACCTTTAGGCGCTATAATCCGGAAGTGGCTGCCTGGCTTGCTTTTACGCTTTTTCCCTGCCTGTTATCTCTACTACTGCATGTTTCAACCTCTACGCTTGTGGGCTCACTCTCTCGCCGGCCTGGGCCTGCTGCTGCCCGCCCTGAGCCTGGCGCAGTGCCCTACTGCCGCCACGTGCCTTCCCGGCAAGGCCAGCAGCTCGCTGGCTTCGGCCTACGGCATGGGCATTTATAACGTGACGCTGGGCAGCATCAACAATACGACCGGCGGCTATGCCGATGGCTATAAGGATTACAGCTGTGGCCTGGGTACTACCCTGACGGTGAGCACGCCCACGGCCATCAGCATCCGCAACGGCACGCTGGTGAGCGAGAACGTGCGGGTGTGGATTGACTACAATAACGATGGCGCATTTGGCACCGGCGAGCTGGCCTTCAGCTCCGACAACAAGATGCTGCACACCGGCACTATTACGCCGCCCGCCAGCGCTACGCTCAATACCGGACTACGTATGCGGGTAGCATCTGACTACTCGGATACTACCATACCTACGCCCTGCTCAACGCCTCAGTTTTCGCAGGATGAGGACTATACCGTGACGCTGGTGGCCAACACCAGCAAGCCCACGGCGGCCTTTACGCAGGATGTAACGACGACCTGCTCGGGCACGGTGCAGTTTACCGACTTATCGGCCAACGGCCCCACCAGCTGGGCCTGGGATTTTGGCGACGCCACCAGCAGCACCGGGCAGAACCCCCGGCATACGTACGCCGCCGCCGGCACCTACCAGGTGAAGCTGACGGCCACCAACGCGGCGGGCAGCAGCACGAGCGCCCCTACGGCTATTACCTACAATACGAGCGTGCCGCTACCAACCGCCAGCACCTGCGCCGGCCAGAACGCCACCCTCAACTGCTGCAACTACGGTATTACGCGGGTGCAGCTCAATACCATCGACAATACCTCGGCCGACGGCAGCGCGGGCTACCAGGACTTTACCTGCCCGCAGCGGACGAACCTGATGCTGGGCACGCGCTACACCATCAGTATCACGACCGGCGGCACCAACGCGCACGATACCCGCGCGTGGCTGGACCTGAATAACGACGGCACCTTCAGCGCCTCCGAAAAGGTGCTGGAAGCGCTGAACACGGCCAGCCCCCGTGTGACGTTTACGGTACCCGGCACGGCAACGCTCAACCAGCCGCTGCGCCTGCGGATTGTGGCCGATGGCGTGGGCACCAACCCGCAGCCCTGCGTGGCCCCGAGCCTGGGCCAGGTAGAAGATTATACCATCACGGTAGTGCCCAACACGGCGCCGCCGGTGGCGGCTTTTAGCTCCAACTACGTGGCCGGCACCTGCGTCGCGGCCAACACCTATACGTTTACCGACCAAAGCACTGGCACGCCTACCTCGTGGCGCTGGACGGTGAGCCCGGCCGCCGGGGCCTCGTTTGTGAACGGCACCAGCTCCACCTCGCCCAACCCGCAGATAGCGTTTAGCGCCACGGGCTACTACGCCGTTACGCTGGTGGCTACCAACAGCAACGGCAGCAGCACGTCGGCCCCCAGCAGCCTGCTTATTCAGGTACCCTGCCTGAATTACTGCGCTTCCAGCGGCGGGTACAGCGGAGCACCGGCCGCGAGTGCGCTCTGGATTACCAACGTGAGCGTGAGCCCGGTAGCCACGGGCGGCACGGCGTTTAGCAACACTACGGCCAACTCGGCTACGGGCTACACCTTTTTCAGCAACCAGAGCGTTCCGCTGCAGGCCGGCGCTACCCAGACTATTCTAGTGACTGCCAACCAGAGCTATGCGCACCGCACTACCATCTGGATTGACTATAATCACGATGGTATATTTTCGAATACCACCGGCGCTACGGGCGAGATGGTGTATAACAACCTGGTAAACCAGGCCCTCGCCTCGGTATCGGTAGTGGTGCCGAGCACTATTGGCACCACGCGCATGCGGGTCGAAGTAGTAGGCAACGCCAATACGGCCAACCCGTGCGCGGTGAGCATGGGCGATGCGGAAGTAGAAGACTATCCGGTAAATGTGACGGTGCTGGCCACCCAGCAGGCGCAGGCTCTGCCGGCGCTCAGCGTGAGCCCCAACCCGAGCCCCGATGGCCGCCTGCTGGTGCAGGTGAGCGACGCGGGCGCGGCCGGCAGCTACGACCTGGAGGTAACCAACGTGCTGGGGGCCCGGCTGCTGACCCAGGCGCTGCGCCTGAGCCCGGCGGCGCCCGCCAGCCTCGACCTCGGCGCCCTGCCGGCCGGCCTCTACCTGCTGCGCCTTACTAATGCCCAGGGCCAGACCGCGCTGCGCCGCGTGGTGCGCCAGTAAGGCCGCCCTCGCCCTTACTGCCTTTACCGGGCTCTATCTTTTTTCTGCCTTCTTACCGCTGCTTCTATGCGCTCACTTCTACTTCGCCGCTTGCGGCTGCTACCCGCTCTGGTACTGGCCCTGCTAGCGCTGGCGGCCGGCCCGGCGCAGGCTACTCACCTGCTGGGTGGCGAAATGACTTACCGCTACCTCGACAACAACGGACCTGCCACGGCGCCCGTGCGCTATGAGATAACCGTTACGATATATAACAACTGCGGCACCACCGGCAACGGCCAGACCCCGGCCGCGCCCAATGCGTTTGCCAATGTGGGCATCTACGACCAAGCCACCGGGACGCGGGTAGTGCTGACGGCTCTCAACTCGGCGTTTGCCGCTACCAACTCCTCCCCTACGGATGCCGGGCAGACGGGGATGCTGAAAATCCCTTCGACGTCCTTGTCAGGCTGCCTCACTCCCCACACGCCATCAGGCTGCCAGATTACGGGCGTATCGCAGCCGTTCAAGCTGCAAAAATTCATTGCGGTGGTGAGTCTGCCAGCCTCGATTAAGGGCTACTACGCCGTTTTTACGCGCAGCGCCCGCAACGACGACGTTACCAACCTGACTAATCCCGGCAGCCAGGCCCTGACGCTTTACGCGACGCTATCGCCGCCGCTACTGCCCAACCGGTCGCCGGTTTTTTCGGATACGGCCGTGGCCATTATCTGCGCCAACGATACGACCATGCTGCTCAACAACGCCGTGGATGCCGATGGCGACCGGCTGGTTTACTCCTTTGGCCAGCCCTATGGCAACGTAGCGGCCGTAAACGGGGAGCTGCCCACCACCAGCTTTACGCCGCCTCCGCCACCGGTACCCTACAAGGCCGGCTATACCGCAGGAACTCCCTTCGGCACCGGCACCGGCAATTTTGCCAGCCTTAATGCCAGCACGGGTATTGCCAAATATGGGTCGACAAACGTTGGGGGCAAGTATGTAGTAGCGGTTGATGTAAGCGAATACCGCACTATTAATGGCCGGGAAGTGCTCGTGGGCACCACCCGGCGCGACTTGCAGCTGGTAGTAGCCAACTGCCCGCCCACGGTGGCCCCGCTGCTGCCTTCGCTGGCTACCACGCCCCGCAGCTACAGCATCGAAGAAGGCCAGGCCCTCAGCATTCCGCTTACCGTGACGCAGGCCAACAACCACCCACTGGTGCTTACGCTCAACAGCGTCTTGCTCGACGGGGCCGGGGGCTTCAGTACCACGTTTAACGGCAGCACGGGCAGCGTGGCGCCGGGCGCCGCCACGGGCACGGCTACGGCTACGGGCACAGGCTCTGCCTCAGGCACTTTCGTCTATAACTCGGCCTGTGGCGAGGCCCGCGCCACCCCCTATGATATTGCCTTGACCGTCAAGGATATCGGTTGCGCCGGCAAGACAGCAGTCGATGTTATCCGCATCACGGTTACGCGGCCATCGGGGCCAACTTCCATTAGCGGCGATGCGCTGGTATGCAGCCTGAATACCGTGAGCACCTATACGGCCACCGGCGGCACTGCGCCTTCGGTACGCTGGCGGGCGATAGGCGGCACCATTGTGGGCAGTAATACGGGCCATACGGTGCAGGTAAAGTGGACCACGGCTGGCTCGGGCACGGTCGTGGCGAAAGGAATTTCCTCTTACGGCTGCCCTACCGACTCGCTGTCGCAGACCGTAGCCGTGGCGCCGGCCGGTACGCTTAGCGTGGGCGGGGGGCTCAGCATCTGCCAGGGCACCAGCACTACGCTTACCATAACGGGCGGTACCGCGCCCTATACCCTCTCGGGCGGCGGCATAACCCAGAGCGGCAGTGGTCCATTTACCGTAAGCCCTGCCCAGACGACTACTTATACCATCACTGGCACTGCTACTGCCAACGGCTGCGCAGGTACAGCTCAGGTAACCGTAGCGGTAGTGCCGCTACCGGCCGCCAACGTGGGCGCGGCTGCGCGCAGCACCTGCTCGGGGTCAGCTATTACGCTGGGAGGCACCGCCGTAGCGGGCAACACCTACAGCTGGAGCCCAGCAGCTGGCCTAAGCAGCTCCACGGT
The DNA here is from genome assembly GCF_008728635.1 of Hymenobacter baengnokdamensis. NCBI lineage: Bacteria > Pseudomonadati > Bacteroidota > Cytophagia > Cytophagales > Hymenobacteraceae > Hymenobacter > Hymenobacter baengnokdamensis. The sequence continues at coordinate 3,739,819 of NZ_CP044285.1, forward strand.
AGCAAACCCTACCCTGACGCTCACCAATACTACGGGCTCGCCCATCGTCGCTACCTACACGCTGACCGAAACCAGCGCTACCGGCGGCTGCACCGCAACCAACTCGGTAGCCGTAACGGTAAACCCGGCGGTGGTAGCCGTGCCGGGGGCGGGCGTCACGTTCTGCTCGGGCAGTTCGGCCCAGCTTGGGGCGCCGGCCGTGGCCGGCTTTACTTACAGCTGGAGCCCAGCTACAGGGCTAAGCAGCCCCACGGCCGCGAACCCAACCGTGACGCTGACCAACGCTACCGGCGCGCCTGTTACCCAGACGTATACCCTTACCGTCACTAATACTGCCACCGGCTGCGTCGGTGCCGCTACTGTAGCTGTAACGGTGAACCCACTGCCTACCGCGGTGCCGGGGGCGGGCGTCACGTTCTGCTCGGGCAGCTCGGCCCAGCTCGGAGCCCCGCCCGTGACTGGCTTGACGTATAGCTGGAGTCCGGCGACCGGGCTGAGCAGCGTCACGGTTGCCAACCCGACCGTGACGCTGACCAACGCTACCGGCGCGCCGCTTACTCAGACCTATACCCTTACTGTTACCAACACGGCCACTGGCTGTGTTGGTACCGCTGCTGTAGCCGTGACGGTAAACCCACTGCCGACGGCCGTACCGGGCGCTGGTGTTACAACATGCTCGGGCGTGCCGGTAGCCATCGGCGGGGCGCCGGTTGCTGGCCTGACGTATAGCTGGAGCCCGGCCACCGGGCTGAGCAGCCCGACCGTAGCCAACCCAACTGTAACGCTGACCAACACCACCGGTACGCCGATTACCCAGACCTATACCCTCACCGTTACCAATACCGCTACTAGCTGCGCCAGTGGGGCTTCAGTTGTAGTTACGGTAAACCCGGCGGTAGTAGCGGTGCCGGGCGCGGGCGTAGCGTTCTGCTCGGGCAGCTCGGCCCAGCTCGGGGCGCCGCCCGTGACTGGCTTTGCTTACAGCTGGAGTCCGGCCACGGGCCTGAGCAGCCCCACGGTTGCCAACCCGACCGTGACGCTGACCAACACTACCGGCGCGCCTGTTACCCAGACCTATACCCTTACTGTTACCAACACAGCCACCGGCTGCGTTGGCACTGGCACCGTAGCCGTGACGGTGAACCCACTGCCCGTAGTAGCAGCCGGAGCGGCGGCTACCATCTGCTCGGGCAGCTCGGCCCGGCTCGGCGCGCCGGCTGTAACAGGTTTTACCTACAGCTGGAGCCCGGCTACTGGCTTGAGTAATCCCACGGCGGCCAACCCGACCGTAACGCTGTCCAACACCACCAGCGTACCTCTTACTCAGACCTATACCCTTACTGTTACCAATACCGCCACCGGCTGCGTAAATACCGGCACAGTAGCTGTGACAGTCAACCCGGCCGCTACGGCGGCGGCTGGTCCGGCGCAGGCCGTGTGCGACAAATCGACCATCACGCTGGGTACGGCCGCCCTGCCCGGCTATACTTACCGCTGGACGCCGGCCGCCAACCTCAGCAGTGCCAGCGTGGCCCAGCCCGTGCTTACGGGGGTAAATACGACCAATGCCCCCCTTGTGCAGAAATACGTGGTGCTGGCAACTACGGCCCTGGGTTGCTCCAGCAAAGATTCGGTATTGATTACCATCAACCCCCGCCCGGTTGCCGATACCATCGTGGGCCCGAAATCAGTGTGCCCTACCATTACGGGTATCACGTATGCCATCGCTAACCCGCACAGCACCACGTATCAGTGGGTAGTAGCGGGTGGCAAAATCACCAGTCCCAACGGCGGCACTTCCATTACGGTAGACTGGGGCGCGGCGGGTACCGGCTCGGTGAAGGTGACCTCGACCAGCGCCCTGGGCTGCACCTCGGATGTGTTTACGCTGCCCGTTATTATCAACCAGCAGCTCCAGACGGTGAAGCCCAGCGGGCCCGGCAGCGTGTGCCAGGCCGACGGCCCCTTTGCCTACGCTACGCCCGCCATCAATGGCTCGTCGTATGCCTGGCAGCTGTTTGGCAGTGCCAAGGGTACGCTGGTCAATACGGGCAATACGACCAGCATCAGCTTTAGCCAGCCGGGTATTGCCAAGCTCGTTGTGACGCAGACCAGCAACCCCGCCGGCGGCATCTGCCGGGGAGTGAGCGATACGCTCTACATCACCGTGAAACCCTCGCCGTCGGCTACGCTGGCTATTCAGGGGCCGGCCCGCTTCTGCGTGAGCAGCGGGGCCGTTGCCTATTCGCTACCGGGCATGGCTGGGTCGAGCTACGTATTTCAGCTTAATGGCACTACCCTCCCCAACACGAATGGCAGCGTGACCATCCCGGCCGGCACAGCCGTGGGCACGTATACCCTCACGGCCCGCGAAACCAGCGCCGGCAGCTGCGCCGGGCCATTATATAGCAAAACCATTATAATTGACCCGCTGCCCGGCGCGCTCGTCATCAACGGGCCGCGCTTTGTGTGCCCGGCGGCCAGCACGCTCACGTATACTGTCCCGAACGCCACTCCCGGCTCTACTTTCCAGTGGACGGCCAGCGGCGGTACTATTACTTCGGGCCAGGGCACGGCTACTATTGCCGTGAGCTTCCCGGCCGGCAGCACGACCAACAAAACCCTGAGCGTAACCGAAAGCTCGCAGTTTGGCTGCGCCGGCGCGCCGGTGGCCATTACCATAGTGCCCGACAATGCCCAGGCTCCGCAGCTCGCGCTGGCCTCGGTAGTGCCGACCGACAATACCAGGGTAACGCTCACTTTCTCGGTAGCCAACCCCACTACTACGCCCAATACCGTGCGCGTGCTGCGCCGCGATGCCGGCAGCAGTGGGGCCTTTACGCAGGTCGGCACCGTCGCCGCCACGGCTTCCACCTTTGTCGATGCCACTGGCAACGCCGCCCAAACGGCCTATGAGTACAGCCTGGCGCTCACCAACGGCTGCGGCGATGAGCTGCCTGCGCCTGCCTCGGCTACTACGGTGCTGCTGAAAGCTACTGCCAGCCCCGGCACCGGCCGCAGCCAGGGCACCGCCGACCTTAGCTGGTCGGCCTACCAGGGCTTCGTGGTAGCGGGCTACCGCCTCTACCGCCAGGATGATGGCAAGGGCTATAACCTGGTTGCGACCCTACCAGCGGCCACGCTGCAATACAGCGCCCCCAATACCGGGCAGGGTTTCAACCAGTGCTTCCGGGTAGTGGCCTTCTCGGGCGAGGCTACCCCGCGCGAGTCGAATTCCAACACGGCCTGCGTTGATTTTGCCAATAAAACGGCGTTCTACAATATCATCACTCCCAATGGGGACAATAAGAACGACGTGCTCCAAATCGACAACGTGCAGCTGTACCCCGGCAACACCATGACCATCTTTAACCGCTGGGGCCGCGAGGTTTTTTCGACCACCAACTACAACAACACCAGCAATGCCTGGGGCGCCGACCCCAATATTAGCCCCGGGGTATATTACTACCTCTTCAAGCTGCCCGATGGCACCGCTACCAAAGGCTGGGTCGAGGTGGTTAAATAGACCACTGATTAGCGCGGATTTTAGCGGATTTCACGTATTTTGTGAATGGCTGTTCTTACAAAAAAGCTTGCTTCGGCAAGCTTTTTTGATGTTAAGTCTGGCCGCTACCCGGCCGGGTAGCCGGCCAGCGGCCAGACTGCGCCAGCCACAAAATCCGTGAAATCCGCTAAAATCCGCGCTAATCAGTGGTCTATCTTTGTGGTCTTTTACTGCCGAAACGTATGCCCAGCAAAGCCACCAAGCTCGCCAACTCCATCCCGCCCGAAGCCCTCCGCAACGTCGAAATCCAGGACATGGTCGCCGAAGGTAAATGCCTGGTGCGCATCGAAAATCTGGTGATATTCGTGGGCCAGGTGGCCCCCGGCGATGTGGTAGACCTGCGCATCACCAAAGCCCACAAGCGGTTTATGGAGGCCGCGCCGGTGCATTTTCATCAGTATTCCGCGCTGCGCGCTACGCCCTTCTGCCAGCATTTCGGCACCTGCGGGGGCTGCAAGTGGCAGCACCTCAGCTACGATGCCCAGCTGCAATACAAGCAGCAGCAGGTCGAAGACCAGCTCACCCGCATCGGCAAGGTGGCGCTGCCCGAAGTGCGCCGGATACTGCCCTCACCCGAGCGTCTCTACTACCGCAACAAGCTCGAATACACCTTCAGCGGCAACGGCTGGCTCACCGAAACCCAGATTAAGGATGAGAACGCGCACTACGACCGCCGCGTGCTGGGCTTCCACACGCCCGGCCGCTTCGATAAGATTCTGGACGTGGAGCACTGCTGGCTCCAGGCCGAGCCGAGCAACGAAATCCGGCTGTTTGTGCGCGACTATGCCCGCCAGCACCGCCTGCCCTTCGGCGACATGGTGAAGCAGACCGGCCTGCTGCGCAACCTCATCATCCGCACCGCCGAAAGCACCCAGGAAACGATGGTGATTTTGCAGTGCTACCACGATGATGAGGCGCTGCTGCCCCTGCTCGACGCGGTGTACGCCAGGTTTCCGCAGATAACCTCGCTCAACTACGTGCTCAACAACAAGGGCAACGAAACCTTCCACGACCTGGAAGTGGTGTGCTACCAGGGCAAGCCCTATATCGAGGAAGACATGGAAGGCCTGCGCTTCCGCATCGGCCCCAAGTCGTTTTACCAGACCAACTCGGCCGGCGCCTACAACCTCTACAAAGTGGCCCGCGACTTCGCCGAAATCAAGCCCACCGACCTCGTGTACGACCTCTACACGGGCGCCGGCACCATCGCCAATTTCGTGGCCCGCCAAGCGCGGCGCGTGGTCGGCGTCGAGTACGTGGAGCAGGCCGTGCTCGACGCCCGCGTGAACTCGGAAATCAACGTCGTGACCAACACCGAGTTTTTCGCCGGTGACATGAAGGATATGCTCACCGAAGCCTTCACCAGCCACCACGGCCACCCCGACGTCATCATTACCGACCCGCCCCGCGCCGGCATGCACGAAGACGTGGTGAAGCGCCTCGTGGCCCTGCGCGCGCCCCGCGTCGTTTACATCAGCTGTAACCCCGCCACCCAGGCGCGGGATTTAGAACTGCTGGATGAAGTGTATAAAGTAACCCGCGTGCAGCCGGTGGATATGTTCCCGCACACCCACCACGTGGAAAATGTGGTACTGCTGGAGTTGAAGTAGATACAGCGCCAAGCTATGGAAAACTTATTAGTGGGACTAGATTTCAGGGACAACCTCATTCTTCATCAGGTATCGCTTTGGATGGATGGAGGCTCTGTAACACTTAATTTAACCGATACAAACTACACTGCGTTTACAGTTGAGTTCTGCCAAATAATGTTTTTAACAAAACACCCACAAAAAAATTTCCCAGGCAGCTTTCTTTTAAATAAAATTGAAATACCAATTCGCTCAGATGATGAGCAGGTTATTTTAAATTCGTTAAAACATCTTTCCTTCTCCGATAAATTAATTGCTGAAGAGAAAAATACACCTAAGAATCTGACTACTTATCGTGAGATAATTAATGAGCGAATTGCTTTTGTCGAGTCCGAAGAGTATCTGGTAATTGCTAAAAAAATGGGTAGGCTATAAAAAACTCATGGACTACTTCAACGACCCCGAGCTAAACGGCAAATACCTGGGCACAATTACCAAGAATTTTGCTACCGCCTCCGACACGATTAAGGAAGTCTAGCCATGCCAAAATCGCCTGCTTTTGCTGAGCGCATCGACAAGCTCACGCGCTCGATTGAGAACGCACAAACGGGCGGGTCATTCCCAACGAAGGTACGTACGCTGCCGGCCGCTGTAGCTAAGAGGCTGGCGGCCAAAGGCTGTGCTTTCAACTGGGTTCGCGAGGCTGCTACGCCCGGCCGGCAGGTCTATCAACTCCATACGGTTGATAATCCGCGCATCATTCAAGGTCTTATCAGCCTCGAAGCCAAGCCCGACACGTATTTATGCACCTGGTAGAGAGTGCCAATTTCAACAAGGGCAGTAACAAGGTGTATCTTGGGGTGCTGGCCAACCTGGTGGCCTTCGCCTGCCGCTGGTCATTTGAGTTGGGCTACGACGGCTTCGTAAGTTTCGACAGCAAGTCGGCGCTGAAAACGCACTATAAAGAGGCGCTGGGCGCGCAGGAGCTAGGCGGCTTGCGCCTATCGGAACCCCAGCCGCCGTGGCACTCGTTAAGCAGTATTATCCCGGTTTCTTTTCATCTTAGCGCTATGGCTATTGCAACCACCCGCCACCCTCGCCGCAAGCTGGGCCACGAGCCGCAGGGCGTCGACCTCACCCCCATTGTGTCGCATCCCTACACCGAGTTAGAAGAGCAGGAAATCAGCGCTTTCTTCCAAAAGCTGCGGGCTGAAAATGACAAGAACCCCGAGATAGTGGCCCAGCGCGCAACTCTAGCCAAACGCCAACATGCCGGATAGCTGTAACCCCGCCACCCAGGCGCGGGATTTAGAACTGCTGGATGAAGTGTATAAAGTAACCCGCGTGCAGCCGGTGGATATGTTTCCGCACACCCACCACGTGGAGAACGTGGTGCTGCTGGAGCTGAAGTAGAATTACTGAATAATTTATGCGCGACTATTCATTATCTGCCCTTGTTGCGTTGTTTATTGGATGGCTTGCACAGACTATAGCGTGCGCTTTATACCTTAAAGCTCATTCAAAGGGATTTGGCATTGCAAGTGATTTGCTTTTTGGCGGAGTCACCTTCTGGTTTTTCTCGCTAGCAGCTAATGTGATTTTTATTCAACTTCCCGACTTCTATATTAAGAAGGTAATCGTCAGAACGAACGTTGTATTATTTGCCTTCTTATCAGCAGTATACGGCGCAGTAATTTATGGACTGACGATAGGCCTGATGTCAAATAGCTCCTTTACAGAATCGCTACCACTTTATGTAGGAGCAGTAATTAATGGTTTCGTATTTGGTCTAGCACTTCATTTAATTTGGAAACCCGTCGAAGCAGACGGATAATGTATGGATTATTTTAACGACCCCGAGCTAAACGGCAAATACCTGGGCACGATTACCAAGGATTTTGCCACCGCCTCCGACACCATCAAGGAAGCCTCCTACCAAATCCGCAAGCGCGAGATTTCGCAGTACCCGGTGTTCGTCTTTGCCCGGCAGGCGGTGCAGCTCGGCAGCCTGCTCATCAACGCCGACGAGCAGGAATTACAGTGGCACGTTTTCGCCAGCTACCTCGAAATACTAGCCCAGCAGGGTATCGTGGACCCCGAGAAAATCGAGGACTTTATCGGTACCTGGAAAAACCCGGATGAGTTTTGCTGCTTGTTCGTGGTGGATGAGGAGTTCACGAATTTCGTGTACATCCCCTACCCGGAAGACTGACCGCAGATTAAACGGATTGCGCAGATACGCCCGCCAAAGCGGGCTGGCTACTTGATGCATTCAGTTGGCAATCAGCACAGTCAGCCCGCTTTAGCGGGCGTATCTGCGCAATCCGTTTAATCCGTTAAATCTGCGGTTAAAAATGCTCCCAGCCCTGCGCTTGCAGCGGCACGGCCTGGCCCGATTTGGTAATCAGATTCACCGCGTCGTTTTTCTCCGTAAGGTGACCAATGACGGTAATGTCGGGGTGGTTTTTAATCTTGGCATGGTCGGCAACCGGGATGGTAAACAGCAGCTCATAATCTTCGCCCCCGTTGAGCGCGCACATAATGGGGTCGAGGTTGAATTCGGCGGCGGCTTCGAGCGTAGGGTTGGCCAGGGGTAAATACTCGCTGAACACCCGCGCCCCGGTGCCGCTGGCTGCGCACAAGTGCAGCACCTCCGAGGCCAGGCCGTCGGAAATATCGAGCATGGCGGTGGGCTGCACGCCCAGCTCGCGCAGCTCGTGCACGATGTCGAGCCGCGCCTCGGGCTTTAATTGTCTATTTACTATATATTCATAATTCTCTAATTCGGGCTGCGTCTCGGGGTCGGCCAGAAAAGCCTGCTTCTCGCGCTCCAGCACTTGCAGGCCCAGGTAAGCGCCGCCGAGGTCGCCCGATACGCACAGAATGTCGGTGGGCTTGCCGCCCGAGCGGCGCACGGCCTGCCCGGCCGCTACCTGCCCCAGGGCCGTAATGCTGATAACCAGTCCGCCCCGGCTGCTGGTAGTGTCGCCGCCCACCAAATCGACGCCGTAGGCCTCGCAGGCCAAGCGCATGCCGGCGTACAGCTCCTCCACGGCCTCCACGGTGAAGCGGCTGGGCAGGCTCAGGCCCACTACGAGCTGGGTGGGAGTAGCCAGCATGGCGGCTACGTCGGAGACGTTGACGGCCACCGCTTTATAGCCCAGGTGTTTGAGTGGCGAAAAGGACAAGTCGAAATGCACGCCTTCGACCAGCAAATCGGTGGTTACGACGACCTCCTGCCCGGCCGGCGGGGCCAGAATGGCGGCATCGTCGCCGATACCGAGAATGGTAGAGGCCTGGGTATGCGTAATAGCGCGCTGCAAGCGGCGGATGAGGCCAAACTCGCCGAGCTGGGAAAGGGGCGTTAAATCAGCCATGAGAAATAAAGTAGCGTATCGGGAAAAGGAGCTGCCACCGGCAGTAGCGGCCGGCCTTTACAAAAATTCAGAAGCGCAAAAGTACGCCGGACAGCAGGCTGGCGTTAAATAGCTTAATTTTGAGAGCTTGCGGAATAGATTTACCGCTGAATTTTCTTTTCTTTTCATGAAAGCCGTTCTTTTCGCCAGCCTGCTGGTGCTGGCCGTGTTGCCGATGTGCAAGCCCGACGCCACCAAAAACACCACCACGGCTACCAGCCCGGCCTCGCCCGCCGCCGTGCGGGCACAGTTCGACATCCTGCGCGACTCGGCCGATGGCAACTGGCACCGCATGATGGCCAGCGACGACAAAAAGCTGACCGACCTGCGCGAGCTGCTGCAAGACCTCAGCAAACTTCCCAACGCCAACCAGGCCGGACTGGCCAGTCTGCGCCGGGCAGCGGCTCGCCTGCAGCCCCAGCGCTACGACCGCCAGACGATGGCTTCCTCGCCGCGCATCGACCGCTACGATGCCGTGCAGGACTCTATTCTGAAGCTGGTATATCCTATCGCGGCCCCGGAAGGCAATGCGCCTTCGGCCCGCGTGCGCGACTACGTAGAAGCTATTCAGCTAGCCGACAACAATGTAGTGAGCTACCGCGCCCATTATGATGCCGCTGCCAAGGCCTACAACAATTACCTGCTGGTACACCACGACGAGCTGAATAAACTGGGCGGCAACTATGCCGACCTGAAGCCGCTACCGCTCTTCGAGCTGGGGCAATAATCTGATTCTCTTGGATGTTGATAAAAAAGCAGTATCTTTTCGGAGCTTTGCAACCCGGCCCGCAGCGGCCGGCTCTTCCGAATAGCTTTTCTTTTTTTCACCCCAACCCAACTTTTATGCCCCGTTTTTTTACGCACCTGAAACTCCCGCTGCTGGCCCTGCTCACGAGCTTCGCCCTCACCTCTTGCTTCGACGACCACGATAAAAAGTGCGACCCCAAGCCTCACGGCTGCTGCACCGGCAAAACCACTCCCGCTCCGCCCACCAGCGGCGGGGCCAATTAAGCGCGGTTTACTACTAAAAAGAGGGTCTTGCCGGTAGGAAACACAGTTCCCTACCGGCAAGACCCTCTTTTAAATATATTTAATTTACTATATTAACTACTCTTTCTCACCTGGGTTTAATTCCCACACGTCGGGGTGCTGGTAATTGACGATGATAACCGAGAACGGGTGCGGCTCGCCCTCGCGCTTTTCGATGCGCACCGCCCCGGCCTCGCGGAGCTGGGTGAGCAGCTGGCGACGCTCCCAGTCGGGCAGCTCGGGAAGCACGTCGGTGAGGCGGCGCAGGAAAGGGCTGACCCATATTTCGGGCGTAGCCTGCTGATTACCAAATTTCTGGACCTGCTCCAGTAGAAACTCCAGGCAGCGGCGCTCGTCGGGCCGCGTGACGCGGCGGCTGGGCATAAACGCGGGCGCGGGCTCTTGCAGCAGCTGCTCCATCATGCTGAGCGGGCGCGCGGCGGTGGTAAGGCGCACGGGCGGCGGCGACACGGCCTGGCCGGCCGAAGCCGCAGCCGGCGCACTGGCGGCATCCTGGGCGGCCTGCCGGGCGGCCGCCGACTGCACGCCCACGGTGCCCTGCTCACGCAGGCGGCGGGTTTCTTCGGCCTGCTGCTGGCGGGCGGCCCGGTGGTCTTCCAGCGCCTGCAGGCGGCCGGCGGGCAGCAGCTCGCGGGCATCGAGAAAATGCTCCTGGCCCAGCATTAGCAGCAGGTCGCCCGATACGCTTTCGCGGAAGCCCACCACTTTCACCTGCCGCGCCTGGCGGCGCAGGTGTTGCAGCACCGGAATGTAGTCGCGGTCGCCGGCCACCAGCACAAAGGTGCCAATGTCGGGCCGGGTATACAGCACTTCGAGGGCATCGATGCATAGCTGCATATCGGCCGCGTTTTTATGGTCGGTGCCCAGCACGTTGCGCGTATCGACGCCCATGAGGTACAGCGGCCCCTGCGGGCCGCTGGGCAAACGGTCGAAATCGGCGTAGGCGTAGAGCACCAGCGAGTCGAGGCCCAGCTCGCGCTTGAGCGTGTCGCGCAGGGCCCGCACCAGGTCGAGGGCGTAGTCGTGGGGGTCCTGCGGGTCGAGGTAGTGGTTTTTGAGAAAATAGTAAACATTCTCAAAATCAATAAAGACCGCCGCATACGGCGATGCCGCGGCCGCAGGCGAGGCCACCGGCGAAGTGTTGAGAGTGAGCATTATAGGTAGATAAGAAGGCTGCCGCTCAACTGAATAACTCACTGAGCGACAAAGAAAGAGTGTAGGGCAAAGGTCGCGGTTAAGAGGGAATGCCCCGCTATGGCCAGCCTAAAAACCAGCCAGCCCGGTTTATCTTCTGCCTTGATTACCAGGGCGGCCCCACCAGCTTGCCACCCACTCTATGCGAATAGCCCGGCTATATGCTGAACTTTGGGGTTCGCACCTAGTAAATATGATTTTCAAGATATTTCACCAAGCCGGTTGGCTGCTCGCCGCCGTGCTGCTCGCCGCGCCCGCCCACGCCCAGCGCGCGGATGACCGGCCGCCCACTCAGGACCCGTTTGGCCGCCCTGCGGTGGCAATGCGCGAGGTACCGGGAGGGCGGTATCTGTCGCACAAGGTTTATCACGAGCTTAAAGAGGGCGAATCGGTACGCTTGATGCTGGAAGTTCGAGCTACTGACGGCAGCCTCAGGCGTATTCAAACATGGGCGCCGGGAGTGGTTAAAATCAGTTATTTCGCGCCAGGTCGGGCGCCCGTGGCTGACTCATCGGTGAGCGTGGTGCAGCCGCCGCAGCCGGTCAGGTACGAGTCGTATTGTCAGCATGGCTGCGATGGCCCGCCCCCAGTGGAGATGATAAAAAAATATGGTCCTGACATTTGCTCAGGAGTGGAAGTGTATCCCGACAAGCTGACGTTTACTATCAATTGCCAGTCGGTAAGTATTAATAAAAAAACGTTGGCTATTTCCCTGTATGGCAATAGTCCCAACACTGCACCGCTCTTCAGCGAAGCCGCCCCACCTTTCCGCCGCCAGCCCCTCGCCTCCCCTACCAACCTAAGCCCGGACTCGCAGAGTCCAGGCTGCGGCGCCGGGGAGACGGCTGGCACGGGCGTACGCTTCCGACTGGCGTCCGGCGAGCGGCTCTACGGTACCGGGGCCCGCGCCCTGCCCCTCGACCGGCGCGGCTACCGGCTGGAGCTCTATAACCAGGCCCACTACGGCTACCAGAACGGCGAGCAAAATCTGAACGTGACGCTGCCCGTGGTGCTCAGCAGCCGGGGCTACCTGCTGCTGTTCGACCACTATGCGGCCGGGTACCTCGACCTGGGCAAGAAGCAGGCCGACGCCCTGGAATACGGCGTGCAGGGGCTGAACAGCCTGAGCTACTTCGTGGTAACCGGACGAAATCAAGCCGAAATCCTGGACCGCTACACGGCCCTTACGGGGCGGCAGCCGCTGCCGCCGCGCTGGGCGCTGGGCCTCATCCAGAGCCGCTTCGGCTACCGCAGCCAGGCCGAGATGCTGGCCGTGGCCGATCGGATGCACCGCGAGAACTTTCCGCTCGATGCGCTGGTGCTGGATTTGTACTGGTTTGGCGGCACTACCCGGCAGGGTGATTTCCGCTGGGACGCCGCCAATTTTCCCGACCCGACGGGCATGATGCGCGACCTGAAGGCGAAGGGCGTAAACACCATTCTGATTTCCGAGCCTTACGTCATGCGCACTTCCCTGAACGACAGCCTGGTGCGCACACGAGGCCTGGTGGGTACCACGGCGGCTGGGCGGCCGTTTACCGTCGGCTCGTTCTGGGCCGGGCCGGCGAGCATTGTTGATGTATTCAGGCCCGCAGCCCGCAGCTGGTTGTGGGCACAGTATAAGCGGCTGCACGACCAGGGCGCGGCCGGCTGGTGGAGCGACCTCGGCGAGCCCGAAAACCACCCGCTGGCCATGCACCACGCGCTGGGCACTACGCCGCAGGTGCACAACGCCTACGGCATTACCTGGGCCGGCATTTTTCAGGATAATTACGCCAAGGAATACCCCAATGAGCGCCTGTTTAACCTGGCTCGCTCGGGCTGGGCGGGCATGCAGCGCAACTCGGTATTTCCGTGGAGCGGCGACATCAGCCGCACCTGGAGCGGCTTGCAGGCGCAGGTGCCCATCATGCTGGGCATGGGTCAGGCGGGCGTCGGCTACATGCACTCCGATGCGGGCGGCTTCGGGGCCAATGCCATTCAGGACCCCGAGTTGTACACGCGCTGGCTCCAGCTGGCGGCGCTCTGCCCGGTTATGCGTCCCCACTCCGACCAGGTAGTGGCTCCCGAGCCTTACACCTACCCCGAGCCTTACAAGAGCATTGTGCGAAAGTATGCGCACCTGCGAATGGAATTGCTGCCCTACCTCTATACCCTGGCGGCCGAGAACACCCTGACGGGCGCGCCGCTGGCGCGGACGATGGATTTCAGCTCGTCGTTTAGCCGGCAAATTGCGCCGCCTCCACCACCCACGGCTGACGAGACCCTGCCTGCGGATAGCAGCGATTGGGGCGGGGGCACCAGCAAGGCAACGGGTAAGTGGGGCGCGGAACCCAGTGCCCTGCCTCCGCTTACCCTGCACCGAAGTGCGCCGGAAGAGCCTACTTCCAGCTCCCTACCCGGTGACCAGTACCTGCTCGGCCCCAACCTGCTGGTGGCGCCCGTAAATCAGCCCGGCCAGCGGCGGCGCAACGTGGTGCTGCCCGTCACGCCCGGCGGCTGGGTCGATTTCGAAACCGGCCAGACGCTACCCGGCGGCCAGACGGTGGGCCTGAATGCGCCGCTGGGCCACATTCCGCTGCTGGCCCGCGCCGGGGCCTTCGTACCCCTGACGGCCTACCGCTCCAGCACGGCCGCATTCCGGCCCGATACGCTGGCCGTGCGCTTCTTCCCCGCGGCGGATGTGCCTATATCCTCTTTTACGGTGTATGAAGATGATGGCCACTCAGCCCAGGCGCTGGCTCAGAAGCAGTATGCTACGGTGCGGCTGCTGGGCAAGGTTACTAGTAATAAGGCTTCTGTTGCGGTGGCAGTAGCGGGCACCTATCCCGGCGCGCCGGCCCGGCGGCTGGTGCAGCTGCGCGTGGCGCGGGCGGCCGCTTCGCCCGCGGCCGTGCAGCTCGACGGCCAGCCGCTGGCCGCTTCGGCCTGGCACTACGACGCGGTTCGCCACGAAATTCTGGCTGAGTTTGTGGTTACCAAACAAGCGACCATTACGCTCACTGGCCTGCGCCTGCTCACTTCGCCCGCCGCCCAAACCGACCCCGAAACCCTGACGCTTGCCGTGCCTGACAGCCGCACCTTCAGCGGCGCGGTGGGCTTGCGCTACGAGCGCTACGCGCCGACTGCCGCGCCCGAGCCGCTGCGCATCCGTAACGCGCGGGGGCAGGTGGTGCGTGAGCTGGCTACGTCCGGCAGCCTGGGTTCCTCGCGAACCAGCTGGGATGGGCTGGACGCGCAGGGCCACCCGGCGGCGCCCGGCCTGTACGAGGTAGAGCTGGCGGGCCAGCACCAGCGGCTGGTACGGCTGCCATAGTTTTTTCACCGCAGCAGACGCGAAGGTCGTTCTTCTGCGTTTCTTCTGCCAAGCCCTCTGCATCTTCTGCGGTGAAAAAACAGAAAGGCCCTTCCACGCTAGTAGAAGGGCCTTTGCCAGTAAAAAATAAGCTTAAGAATTCGTAGCTGGCTTGAGCGAGAGTGCCGCCAACGCAATATCCTGGTTCAGGTATTTCGACGTGTACCCGGCATCCGACTTGCTCATAAATAAGCAGCTGCCGCCTTTTACTTGGTCGATAATCTGGGCGTACTGGTCGAGCGGCAGGGCGGGGCAGCCGAGGCTGCGGCCCAGGCGGCCATTCTGCTTAATGAAGTCTTCGCTCACGTAATCAGCGCCGTGCATGACGATGGAGCGGGCCGCCGCGTTGGTATTAAAGCCTTCATCCAGGCCCTGCAAGCGCAGCGAGTGGCCGTGCTTGCCCTCGTATTCCTGGCCCGTTACGTAAAAGCCCAGGCTGCTCATGTTGCTTTGGTCGGTGTTGGAAAACTGTCTGGCGCCGTTTTCGCCCGAGTTGTGGCCGTGCGCTACGAGCGTATGAAACAGAATCTTATCGCTGGCCAGGTCGAGTACCCACAGGCGCTTTTCAGTCGAGGGCAGGTCGAAATCGACTACCGTCAGGTGCTGCTGATGCTCGTTGAGCTTGCCGGTTTGCCGGAGGTTGAGGTAGCCGGTCATAGCTTTCTGAAACACCTCGAAGCGCAGGCCCTGCTGCTCGGCTCCCAGGCGGGCGTAGGTCTGGCGCAGGGTAGCATCGAAGCGGGCCAGCGGGCTGGCCGCTACTGCTTTAGGAGCAGCAGCTACCTTAGCCGGCGCGTGCGCCGACGATTTCAGCAAGGGGCCGGCCAGCGGCGTAGCCAGAAACAACGAAGCCACAAAAGGCAGCACGCGGCGCACCAGGCGCTGCGAACGGCGGCGACCATCCCGCTGCCGCTGCACTACACTGGAATGATGCTTTTTCATAACTATTTATCGTGAAGCGTAGGTAGAAAGCGTTCGCCGAGACGAACAAGCTGATTCAAAGCTACTATACGAAACTCTCCCTGCCCTGGGTACTTAAAACGGCGGGGCAGTTAAAATAATTCCGCTTTCAGCGCCAGCCGCGCCGGGCAAAGCGCCGCCCGGCGGCCGGCCCGTCGAGCCAGCGCGAGGCCAGCCCCGGCCCGCTTACCAGCAGCATACTGCCCGCCCGCACGGTGCTGATAATGGCCTTGTACTGGCCCGGCGGCAGTGCCGGGCAACCCCGGCTGTAGCCCAGATGACCGTGCTGCTGCACGTAAGCGGGGCTAGCATAGTCGGCAGCATGCAGCACAATGTAGCGGTCAAACACGTTGGTATTCTCCCCTTTATCTAACCCTTCGAGCCGGCGCGAGTAGCCGTGAATACCGTCGTAGGTGCCCGCCGTACGATAAAACCCCAGCGAGGTACAGGCCGAGCTTTCGAGGTTGGAGAAGCGCCGGGCGCGCAGGTGGCCCGAGCCTTGACCGTGGGCTACCAGGCTGCGGTGCAGCACTTTGGCGGCTTGCAGGTCGATTACCCACAGCCGCTCGGTAGTGTTGGGCAGGTCCATATCGGCTACGGCCAGCACCCCGGCCCGCTCGATGCGGCCGGTGGGGTGCAGCGTGAGGTAGCCCACGCAGGCCTGCTCCAGCACGGCGGGCCGCAGGTCGGCCGCGGCGGGCCCCAGCGCCTGGTGCAGCTGCGCAATGGCCTGGCGCAAGGTATCGGGCACACCGGCCACGGGAGGCACGGGCGTGAGTTGAAGCGAATCGGGCAGGGGCGGCTTAGCCACAAAAGCCGCGGCGTGCGAGCCGGCCGCGCTGGTATGCGCCGGCAGCTGGGAAGCCGCGCCGGAATCGCAGGCGGCCAGCCCGAGGCAGCCCAGCGCCAGTATTTCCCCAAACCAAACCCGCAGCGACAGTACCCGACAAGCCATGGCCAAATTTAGGGCAGCGAGGCCGGATGCTACCGGCAGCGAACCAGGCGCAGAGCGCCTATCGCCATCTATCAGCTATCCGAACCCGGCGCTACAGCCAGCACCCTGGCGGGCCGGGGCTAGAAAAAAATGCTGGCATTGGCTCGCAGATTAAAGGGAGTGCCCGGCGTGAAGGTGCGGTCGGTAACCGGGGCAGCCTCGCCGCGCAGCTGGGTTTCGGTGGCGTACTGGGCCTCGTTCCAGTCCACGTTCAGCAGGTTTTGCACCGTGAGGCCCAGCTGGTAGCGCGGCTGGGTGTACGCCAGCACGGCATCGACCACAAAGTAGGGCAAGGCCCGCACCGAGTTGTCTTCGGTGGCCGGGCGGCCACCCAGGTAGCGGTAGCGCAGGCTGCCGCTCAGGCCGTTAGGCTGCTTGTAGGTGATGCCCGCAATGCTGGTAAAAACAGGTCCCAGCGGCACAAAATTCTCGCCCTCCGGCGCGTCAAGCAGGCGGGCGTGGCTATAGTTGCCATCAAAATCGAGAAACAGCCGGCGGTTCAGCTGGTAGCGGGCCGACAGGTCGAAGCCGAAGCGCTGGGTCGGGCCCACGCTGGTAGTGGTGCCCTCATCGCCATTATACACCAGCTCATCCTGCAGGCGCAGGTACCAGAAAGCCGCATTCACTACCAATTCCGGCACTGGCTTGAAGGTGCTGCCCGTTTCGGCTCCGGTGGCGCGGGGCAGCGCCTGCACGGGGTTGGTGCCGCGCACAACTGCCCGCGCATCGTTGGAGTGAAAGCCCAGGCCCGAGCGCACGAATAGCTGCACAGCCGGGGTAAGCTGGTAGTAGAAGTTAAGCTTGGGCGACACGCGAGCCGCGTTTACACGGCCCCACAACGGCCCAAATACCTTGGCGGAGTCGGCAATCTGCCCCCGAAAATCAAACACAAACAGGTCGGCCCGCACGGCGGCGTTCACGCGCAGGCGGTCGGTTAGCTCCAGCGTCTCGTCGAGGTAGGCGTTCAGGTTTTGCTCGTGCAGGCGGCCTATGTCTACGGTATCCCGAATAGCCCGTTTGGTGGCATGGCGCAGGGCCAGGTTCGAGTCATCGAGGCGGGTGCCCAGGCCCAACGTAGTGTGCAGGCTGCGCACGCCCAGTTGGTCATCGCGCTCGTAGGTGCCGGTGTAGCCGTAGAGGTTGCGGCCGGTATCGGTCTGGTTTATCTCGTCGCCGTTTACCGGGTCAACCTTAAAAAAGGTAAAATCGGAAAACAGGCTGAAGTTGTAGCGCGTGTAGTACACCTGCTGGCGCAGCACCGCATCGTGGGGTAAGGCCATGGTCAGTGTAGCGTAGGCGTTGGCCCGGTTGGTAGCGCCGCCCTCGCTGGGGTCGATGCTGCCGAAGCGCGTAATCTGGCCATCGGCCACTGCCCGGCTGGGTATCTCCCCGCTGGCATTCCAGCTGGACGTAAAATACGAGCCAAACAGCGTGAGCGAGGTATTATCCGTGAGCTGACCGGTGTACTTACCCATGCCATTAAAGCGCTTAAAGCACTGATTATTCACAAACGGCGAGGCACTGAAATAATACTCGCTGGCCACGTAGGCACTCTCCGACTTTTTGGTCAACAAGTGGTGGGTTCCCAGCAAATCGAGCATGACCAACGCCCGGTAGGTGCTGTACTGGCCGGCTTCTACCTTCACCTGGCTGTGGTCGAGGCTGGTTTTGGTGAGAAACTCGCCCGCGCCGGCCGTGGCCAGGTCGCCGAAGCGGGCAGTATAGGGTCCTTTATATACTTTGAGCTGCTCTACCGTTTCGGGTATCACGAAGTGAAAGTCGGCGTAGCCCTGGCCGTGGGCCTGGCTCACCATGTTCACCGGCAGGCCATCGACGCTCACGGCGAAGTCGGTGCCGTGGTCGGCATCGAAGCCGCGCAAAAAAATCTGCTCGGCCTTGCCGCCGCCCGCGTGCTGGGCAATAAAGAGGCCCGGCACCAGCCGCAGCAGGTCCTGGGCCGAGTTGATGGGCCGCAGCGTCTGGTCAATGTGGGTGATGGCGGCCAGGTTCTGGTTGAGGTCGCGGGGCTGGCTCACCGTCACTTCCGTCAGGCTGAGGGCGGCCGGGGCCAGCGACACGGCCAGGCCCCTTACTTCGCCAGCCACCAGCGTGACTGCCTGGGTAGTAAGGCGATACCCCAGGGCCCCAAGCCGCAGCCTGTACGCGCCGGGCGCCAGCCCAGTCAGGCGAAACTGGCCCAGCGCATCGGTAGCGGTGCCGCCCGGCTGGCCCACTAGCCCCACGCTCACGCCCGGCAGCGGCTGGCCCGACAGCGAGTCGGCCACGGTGCCGCGCAAGGCGGCCGGGCGTTGGGCCAGCGCCCCCAAAGAAAGAAACAAAGCCGCTACCAGCAGCCCCAGCGGCTGCCAGCGCCGCCGCGAAATCTGTAACCCCCAAAAGTAAATAAAGTGCATACCCCTGCGTCAGCGACGCCGGCGCGCCCGCAGCGGGGCGCATTTCCAGCATCAGTAAAAAACATGAAACGGCCCGCCGCGTCCGCCTGGCGGCACACGGAGGAAACTCCGGCCACCGGGCGGTGGCAGGGGGCTGGGCAGTTTCAGCTGTATTGGGGCGGGGGGTAGTCGTGCCCGCCAAAGCCGGCAGGAAGTAGCGACCGGCTTAGTACCAAACGCCGGGTGGCCACCGGCCAGCGCAGCGAAATGGCCCCAACCACGGGGCTGGCGGCCACGCAGTGCACATCGAGCCCCTTAAGCTGGGCCAGGTAATGCAGGCCGGTGCCGGTGGGCAGCCGGCGCTGTACTGCGTGCTGGTCGCCGTTGCACTGCTCAAAGCAGTCGAGGCGCAGGTAGTTGGCCTGCTGGCATTCTTTGCTGTGCACGTACGGGTGGGCGGCCGTGAACAGTGGCTCCGGGGGCCGGCTCACGAGCAGGCCCGCGCCTACTACCAGCAGGTAGTTGAGCAGCAAAAGCCAGGTAAGGAGCGGGCGAAGCATAAAAAAGCAAAAACGAGCAAGCGACAATCGGCTGATAAGTAATCATTTAGTTAGGCAAGCAGGCGGTCGACCGTCCAGTAGGCGGCCACCAGGCCGATGATGATAGAAACCGGCACTACTACCCGCGCCCGGTACCAGGGCCGGCCGTAGGCCCAGCGCCCCACCAGCAGCCAGCACAGCAAAATAATGCTGACCTGGCCCAGCTCGACGCCCACGTTAAAGGAGATAAGCGAGCCAAAATAGTCCTTGCGCGGCAGCCCCAGGCCGGTGAGGGCGCTGGCGAAGCCCATGCCGTGAATCAGCCCAAAGCCGAAGACGATGGCCAGCCGCCACGGACTGAGCTTGGTAGTAATAATATTCTCAATCGCGACGAAGAGGATGGAAAGCGCAATAATGGGCTCTACCACGCTGCCCGGCGGCTTAATGATACCGTACATGGCCAGCCCCAGCGTAATGGAGTGCGCCACCGTGAAGGCAGTGGCCTGCATCAGCACGGGCCGGAGGCGCGGCTCCAGAATATAGAGACTGATAATGAACAGAATATGGTCGAACCCCAGCGGAATAATATGCGTGAAGCCGAGCTGGATGTAGGTCCAGAAAACGGCGGTCCGGGAAAGCTTGCTGAGGTCGGCGTCGATAACGTGCGCGGCGGCGGGCAGCGCTAGCAGCCAGGCCAGGGCGAGCACCGCCACAGCCTGCACGCGCCGATTGCCGGCCAGCGAGGCGGGCAAGCGACACCGGGGAACTGCATTACATATAATTTTCACTATATTAACACAACTAGCGGGCGGCCAACAGGGTTTCGCCTTCGGCTGTCACTTCAGGGTTGAGGTAGGGCGCGGTCTTCACTGCTTGCTCGATGAGCGCCCGGCCTTCGGCGGGCCGGCCGTTTTTGCTGAGGATGAGGCCGGCGCGGCAAAGCAGCACCGGGTTTTGCGAGTGGGTGCGGCGGGCTACCTGCATGTACTGCTGGGCTTGCTTAAACTCGCCGCGCTTGTAGTGCACCCAGGCCAGGGTCTCGTTCACGTCGATATTGTCGGGGCGGCGGGCATACTCAATTTTGGCGTGCTCCAGGGCTTTGTCCAGCTCATTGGTTTTGAGGTAGGCGTAGGCCAGCTCCCGGTCGGTGTAGTGGCCGAGCTGCTCGTCGTTATTGGCTTGCCTGGCGGCATCGGCCAGCATGGCTACCGATTCGCGGGCCATCTTATCGGCCTCATCGGGCTGGTGGTTGAGCCGGTACACATCCACCAGCTCATCGGTAAAGGCATAGTCCTTCACGGTGGCGCGGGCCAGGTTCAGGTCTTTGATAGCGGTAGCATAATCCTGGTGCGCCGCCGCCACCCTGGCCAGCCCGGCCAGCGCATAGGCGTAGTTGGGCCGCAGCGCCAGCGCCATCTGGTAGTAGCCCTGGGCTTTATCGAGCTGGCCGCTTACCTCATACAAATGGCCCAGCGCCACGCGGCTCCACTCGGTTTGCTCGAGGCCGGCATAGCCGGCTTTCACGGCCAGGTCCATGGCTTCGATAGCGCCGGGAATGTCGCCGTGAATCTCACGCAGGTAGCTGACGCGGGCATAAGCCGTGAGGTCGGGGCGCACCTGGTTCATCTTATCGGCCATCTTGATGGCTTCGTCGTAATGGCCCAGCTCCACGTTGGCATCCGTCAGCAGGCCATACACATAGCCGCTCTGTGGGTTCAGCTCCTGCGCCTGCTGGGCCAGCGCCAGCCCCTGCGAGAAGTGGTGCTGCGTCAGGCTTAGCGAAGCCTGGCAGCACAGGGCCTCAAAGTTCTCCGGGTTGGCCTTCAGTACTTCCTGCAACAGCTGCATGGCCGCCGCGTCGTAATACGGGTGGTTACCAGTAATGCGGCCTTCCTGCATATACGCCTCGGCCAGCAGCAGGCGGCTTTTCTGGTCGTTGGGGTCGGTGCGCAGCTTGGCCAGCAAGCCCTGCATCGACGCTTTGGTATTAACCCATTCGCCGCCCAGCGCCAGGCGGCCGATGCGGTCTTTGGGTTCGGGCAGGGCGGGCGGGCCCTGCTTTTTAAAGAACAGAATAGCGGCTATGGCCAAGCCGAAAGCCAGTAGCAAGCCAGAATATAGCTTTTTTTGCATACAATTTAATATATAGTAGTTATTATATTGGGCAAATACCTAAAAGAGCCGCCGCCAGCTCTCAAAGCTAACCGGCGGCTCTTTACTTAGTAGTAAAGGCTCCTTGCGGAGGCTTCACCAGCGGCAGGCTACAGACGGGCAACGTGCACCGACTGCACCAGCGTTTTGCCAGTATAAAGCGAGGCAATGTACTGACCGGGCGCTACGGAAGCGGCAGGCTGCCATTTGATTTCACTTACGCCGGCCGGGTAGTTGCGGGCAGCAATAGTGGCAATGTGGCGGCCCGTCACGTCGCGAATCTCCACCGAGAGGTTGGTGGCTACTGCCAGCTCCAGATGCAGGTTGGTTACGCCGGCCGAAGGGTTGGGGTAGGCGCTGGCCATGGTCAGGGTCGGGGCGAAGCCCAGGTTCTGGCTCGGGGCCAGCTGGGCCAGGGCTACACGCTGCGCGGTGGTACCACTCCAGGGCGTCTGCACGTACGGGAAGGCGACGCGGAACGTCGTATCGTTTTTCTCGACGTTGGTCGTGAAGCCCAATACGTTGCCCAGCTGCGGCGTAACCGGGCTCGCGGTGGTGCCAACCATGTAGTCGTCGTACCACAGGCCTACGGCCGCCAGCACCACGCCGCTCACGGCTTGCAGCTCGATGCGGGTCACGTCATCTTCCAGCCGGCGACCGTTGGGGAAGCCGTCCATGTTCGGAATCATCTGAATGGCAGCGCTACCATTATAGGTCGTATTGGTAAGACCCAGCGTAGCAGCTGCCAGCAGGCCTTCCGAGCTGAACATGGGCGAGTTGCGGGGCGTCGGCGGCACGGCCATGTTCAGGCGCAGCATGTCGCCAAAAGTTGGCAGGAAGTTGTTGATGAAGGGCTTACCAGCCGTTAGCGGGTTGCCGCCGGTTTTGCCGGTTGCAAGCTGATACGGAATCAGGTTAGGCACCCCGGTATTGAAGATGGGGAGCAAGTCGACCGAGCGGGGCGCACCGGCCATGCCACTATTAAGCAACAGTTCGCCGAAGCCGGCGGGGCTGGCGGCGAAAGCGGTGCCGGCAGTAAACGAGGTGCCATACAGCGGGCTCAGACCAGCCGCGCCGTTGCGGAAGTCGAAACCACCCGACAAGCCGGTCGAAGCCGGCAGTAAGCCGGCCAGCGACTTGGTCTGAATGCGAAGCGGGCCAAAGCCAGGAACTGCTTCCCCGTAATAGGTTTGGTTGGCCGGCTTAGCAGCGGCTCCGTTTTTGGGCGTGTTATCAGCCATGTACAGGCCCAGCTCCGGGTTCTGGAGGTTGGCGCGGTACATGGCCTGCTGCGAGCCAGCAGCGGGCGCGTATACGCCGTAGGGCGAGGCGGCATTCCAGCCATCCTTCATGCCAATAGGCTGAATAACCTCGTTGTTGAGGGGCATACCCAGGCGCGATACCTGCACGTAGGTGCCCGACTCGGGGCGGGTACCGTCGGTGTTAATGGTACGCAGCGACAAGCGGCTGGCCGAAGCCCATACCCCAATGGTATAGGGCGATACGGGCAGCGCCGGTGCGGCCGGCACCTCAAAGCCGGTAGTAGTTGCCGTAAGGGCCGGCGTACCAGCCTTAGCCAGGGCCGTTACCGGAATCTGCATTACGATGGAGTGCACGTTCTTGCGAGCCAGGCCGTCGCGGGCGCTGCTTGCGCTGCGGATACCACCCAAATCAAAAATACCGCCTAGGTCGGTGAAGAAGGCATCATCCGTGGGGCCGCAGAATACCTTCATGCCCGCTACGGTTTGAATCGTGCTGGCCGCGTAGGTTGCGTAATCAGACTGCCCTAAACCAGCAGGCCCACCGGCGGCGGCAGTGATAGAGCGCGGCCCGATGTTAGGCGCGGGCACAGTGCCAGCTGCGATAAGCGTAGTAGGCGTACCATTAGCCAGAATCTGCTCCAGCTTGTAGGTAGTTTTCAGGTTCTCTGCCCCCAGACGTACCCGGAAGAAGGTGGTTGGGTCACCATTAGTGCGAGTAAACGTGAAGCGGTACGTGATATCGTCGCCAGTGGTAGTGGCGTCGTTCTTGACGTGAATCTCGTAGCGAATATTCTCCCGAAGGTGTTGAAGTTCGGACCGCCCTGGGGCAGCTCAAACGGGATGTAGTTGGCGACAATCGTGACCGTAGCGTTGGCGTCGTTGTTGGGCGCATCCGGCGAGCGGAAAGCATATAGGTCGGTGTTATCGGCGAGCGGGTCGTCGGCGATAAGGGGAGCCTCGCGGTGGGAGGAAGCCTCCAGGCGATTGGTATGCCCACTCCAGGTCAGCAGGCCACCCACAGCGGCGGCAGCTAACGCTACTTGGAGAACGGGACGGGTAAGGTTTTTCTTCATGGAAAGAAAAAATGGGAAAAGGGTTAAAGGAAAATGAACTATTTATGAAAGCTTCTTCTGCGGACTTATGCCCTGATTTTATTACTGTTATGTACAGTAGCGAAAGTAGCTACGCTTCCTTTTGAATTCCGGATGTAGGCAATTTTGCGAATGCCCGAATTTTGTATATTGTTTTCTTTTGGTTTTTCTCCGTATCGGCCATTCGGAGCCCTAGAGGCTACTTTTGCCGGGCCATGTTGCCGGCATTTTTGTTTGCTTATTTTTCAGCTGCCTCGCGGCAGCCTCGCTCTTACCCTACCTCCAAATGGCTAAAGTCGCCATCAACCTCGCCACGGGCGCTATTCAGCAGGAAGAGCTCATCGTGGGTATCGACCTGGGCACCACCAACAGCCTCGTGGCCTATGTGCACCCCGAAACCCGCCAGCCGGCGGCCATCAACGACCTGGGCCGGGGCGCCATCGTGCCATCGGTGGTGCACTTTCCGGCCGATGGCAGCAGTCCGCTCGTGGGCAGCGAAGCCAAGGACTTCCTCCTCTCCGACCCCGCCAACACCATTTATTCGGTAAAGCGGCTGCTGGGCAAAAGCTACCGCGACCTCGGCCAGCACGCCGGCCAGCTCGGCTACAAGGTAATTGACGACGACACCGAGGGCCTGGTCAAGATTCGGGTGGGCGAGCGCTTTTACTCGCCCATCGAGCTGTCGGCCGATATCCTGCGCGAGCTGCGCCACCGCGCCGAGCACGCCCTCAAAACGCCGGTGCGCCGCGCCGTTATCACGGTGCCGGCTTACTTCAACGACTCGCAGCGCCAGGCCACCCGCGACGCCGGCCGCCTGGCGGGCCTCGAAGTGCTGCGCATTGTCAACGAGCCCACGGCTGCCGCCCTGGCCTACGGCATCGGCCTCGACCCCAGCGAAGAAAAGAGCGTGGCCGTGTACGACCTCGGCGGGGGCACCTTCGATATCAGCATTTTGCGCCTGCACCAGGGCATTTTTGAGGTAATGAGCACCCACGGCGACACCTGGCTGGGCGGCGACGATATGGACCGCGCCATTGGGGAGCATTGGCAGTCAATATTCAATTTACCTAATACTTTCGGGCAGGTGCCGGCCCTGCTGCAGCAGCTGCGCCTGGCGGCCGAAATGGCCAAGCGTTATCTCAGCCAGCACGACGACTTCACGACCCAGCTCCTCGATGGCAACGAGCAAGTGTACGTGGTGACCCTGACCAAAGCGGAGTTCAACGCGCTCATTGCCCCGCTGGTGGAACGCACGCTGGCCGCCTGCCGCCAGGCCCTGGGCGACGCCAAGCTGACGCCCGCCAGCATCGACGCCGTGCTGCTCGTGGGTGGCTCCACCCGCGTGCCACTGGTGCAGGAGGAAGTCGCAAAATTCTTCGGCCAGCCGGCCAACAATTCGCTCAACCCCGACGAAGTGGTGGCGCTGGGCGCGGCTATTCAGGCTGATATTCTGGCCGGTAACCGCCGCGACGTGCTGCTGCTCGACGTGACACCCCTCACGCTGGGCATCGAAACCCTGGGCGGCCTCATGGACGCCATTATTCCGCGCAACTCCAAGATTCCGACCAAGGCCGGCCGGCAGTACACCACCAGCATCGATGGTCAGGTGAACCTCAAAATCGGAGTATATCAGGGTGAGCGCGACCTGGTTAGCGAAAACCGCAAGCTCGGCGAGTTTGTGCTGAGCGGCATCCCGGCTATGCCCGCCGGCCTGCCCAAAATCGACGTCAACTTTTTCCTGAATGCCGACGGTATTCTGCGGGTTGAAGCCGTGGAGCTGCGCTCGGGCACCCGCCAGCAGGTCGATATCAAGCCCCAGTACGGCCTCACCGACGAGCAGGTGGAGCAAATGCTGATGGACTCGCTCACCAATGCCAAGCAGGACGTAGCCGCCCGCCTGCTCATTGAGGCCCGCACCGCCGCCGAGCAGCTGCTCTACCAGGTCGAGCGCTTTTTGAAGAAGAACGCCGAGCACCTGGAAGCTGCCGAAACAGCAACTACCACTGCCCACACCGACCTACTGCGCCAGGCACTGGCCGGCAACGACCGCGACCTGATTCTCAAGCGCATGGATGAGCTCGACGAGTTTACCCGCCCGTTTGCCGAGCGCGTGATGAACATCTCCATCAAGCAGGCCATGAGCGGCAAGCAGATTGGGTAGGCAGCAGTCGGTTGCCGTTGCGGAAATCCTTAAGGGCGCGTCGAAGGGGCGCGCTCTTTATTAAGGCGATGCGTTGGCTGCGAGCCGGTTAAGTCAGCGTTGTCGCCGATGGGCTGGTCGGCCCGCCGGGTGCCCGCGTCCACATCGCGGGTGGGCACCCCGGCCGGGTACAACGCGCCTTCCGAGCCGGTGGGCGTGGTGGCGTTTGCGGGTACGGCCCCTGGCGGCACAGTATTTAGCAGTGAAGTGTTGAAGTGACTACCGCCTGCGCGGTGGGTGGTCGTGCTCTTTACGGGCGCTTGGGCAGCCGCCGACAGGCTGGCGGCCAGGCCCAAATAAGTAAAAAACAGTATAGAAGGAATTTTCATGGTACTGGCTTACTGTAGTAAGTGATACCCGGTGCGCTGCGCACGAGCAAAAACCTGTACGTAGGCGGCGGCGATTTTGATTAGTACCAGGTGGGTTAGTGCGGCGCGGGTGGCCACCCACACCGGCTTATCTTTGGGTAGATTCTGATTTCTGAGTTAATGCGCGTACTGCATACTGCTGACTGGCATCTGGGCCAGCATTTCCTGACCGGCCACGAGCGGCTAACCGAACAAAAAGCGTTTCTGGATTGGCTGCTGGCGACCGTGCAGGCCCAGGAGGTAGAGGCGCTGGTGCTGGCGGGCGACGTTTTTGATACCACCACGCCCTCGCACGCGGCTCAGGAGCTGTACTACGATTTTCTGGTGCGGATGCAGGGTACCGGCTGCCGCGATATCGTGGTGGTAGGCGGCAACCACGACTCTCCTACCCTGCTCAATGCCAGCCGCCGGCTGCTGCGGGCGCTGCGCATTCACGTTATCGGCGGCGTGCCGGCCGACCCCGCCGAACAGATTATCAGCCTGGCCGGCAGCAACGGCAAAACCGGGCTGGTGGTGTGCGCCGTACCTTTTTTGCGCGACCGTGACCTGCGCTTATCCATTGCCGGCGAAACGCCCGACGAGCGCCAGCTGCGCATTCGCGACAGCATTGCCGGGCATTATAAAGCGCTGAGTGAGCACGACCTGGTGCGCAGCCTGCGCGAGCAGGATGTGCCAGTGCTGGCCACCGGCCACCTCTACGCGGCCGGCGGCGAGGCCCGCGAGGGAGCCGAGCGCGACGTGCACATCGGCGGGTTGGGCGTTATTGCTGCCGAGCATTTTCCGGCCGCGTTCGACTACGTGGCGCTGGGCCACCTGCACCGCCCGCAGGTGGTGGGCGGGCGGGCGCACATTCGCTACTCGGGCTCGCCGGTGCCCCTCTCCTTTACCGAGGCCGATGACAAGCAGCAGGTACTATTATTAGAATTCAAAGGTGCCGGTCCACCCACGATTACCAGCCTGGCCGTGCCCGTTTCGCGCCGCTTGCAGCGCTTTCACGGCGAGCTGGCGGAGGTAGAGGCGGCCATTCTGAGTTTTGATAACGAAGCCTTTAGCCTGGTAGCCTGGGCCGATGTGCTGGTGCGCTCCGATGAAGCGCCGGCCGAAGTGCAGCGCCGCATCCAGGCGGCTTTGCAGGAGCGGCGCAACTACGTGCTGGCCCCGCGCGGCGTGCGCCAGAACCGCCTGACCGAGACGCCCGACGCCCTTGCCGAAGCCGCCGCGCCCATCGAGCACCTGCACGAGCTCACGGTGGAGGAAGTGTTTCGCCGCCGCGTGGCCGGCCTGCCGCCCGAGCGCGCCGCCGCCCTCACCGCCACCTTTCAGGAGTTGCGCCAGCTGCTGGCCGAAGCCGACCCGCAAGCCTGGGGCGGTGAAGCGCCTGCCTAGGCAACCATCATTACCTGGCGCTAAGTACCTCGCCCAAGCAGCTTTTTAAGCAGCTTCTGCTATATCTTGCGCGGGCTTTCTTCACATAATTCAGTTCCTGCTTTCAATTTTACATATGAAAAAACTAATACTCTACCCCGTCTTTTTGCTGGGTCTATGTACAGAGCATGCGGCCCAGGCTCAGGCAGGGGCATTGGTGAATCTCATCGGCTTGGGAGTGCGAGTGGGCGCGCAGGCTGCCCTAAAGCCAAAGCTGACTCCTGAGCAGCGGGCAGCCCAACAAGCCGCTGAGAAAGAAGCAGCGTCCAGGCAGGGAGCCGCTGAGCTCGACGCAGCCGGCCCGGCCGTTCCTAAAGAGCTGGTAGTGCATCGAACTCCGGCCGACAAGCTGCCCAAAAAATCCGCTGAGCAAATAACCTCTCTCGAAACGCAGCTCGAAAGCTGCCACGCCGCCATGTTGGCTACCCCCACCGGCGTAGTCTGCTCGCCCGAGCAGCGCACGGCCATTCAAAATGCGGCCGTGAGCGTGGCCCGCGCGCAGCCCGGCTGGGATTTGCACCCTTATCAGCAGGAAATGGC
The DNA here is from genome assembly GCF_008728635.1 of Hymenobacter baengnokdamensis. NCBI lineage: Bacteria > Pseudomonadati > Bacteroidota > Cytophagia > Cytophagales > Hymenobacteraceae > Hymenobacter > Hymenobacter baengnokdamensis. The sequence continues at coordinate 3,767,911 of NZ_CP044285.1, forward strand.
TTTCTATTTGGCCGAAGATGCTCGTCGCCAGCAGGCGAGCACTGGTGCCGCCCCTACCAAATAAAGCTACTTCCGCAACCTCACTCAAACGGCCGTACTCGCTTAAATGGTGGGTACGGCCGTAATTTTAGGGTATGAAGATTATCAGCCTGCGCTTTGCTAACCTCAACTCGCTGCCCGGCCCGCACCTTATCCAGTTCGATACGGCGCCGCTGGCTGATACGGGGCTGTTTGCCATTACGGGCCCTACCGGCGCCGGCAAAAGCACCTTGCTCGATGCCATCGCGGTGGGCCTCTACGGCCGGGTGCCGCGCCACGACCGCCAGGTGGGCGAGATGGTAAGCCGCCATGCACCCTCGGCGTTTTCGGAGGTGGAGTTCGAAGTGCACGAAACCAATGCGGATACCGGCCTCACGCAGCGCGTGCGCTACCGCTCGCGCTGGGAAGTGAAGCGAAAAACCCGCGGCGAGGATAAAGGCGGCCTGGGTCAGGATGCCATGACGCTGGTTTTGAGTCCGTCGGGCCAGGCAGTTATCAGCGGCAAAGAGGCCGTGCCGGCCAAAGTCGGCGAATTGTCGGGGCTGGATTTCGGGCAGTTTGAGCAGGCTGTACTGCTGAGCCAGGGCAAGTTTGCGCGCTTTCTGCACGCCCCCGAAAAGGAGCGCAGCGCCCTGCTCGAAAAGATGACCAACGTGGGTATCTACTCGCGGCTGTCGGTAGCGGCGTTTGAGAAAGCCCGCGAGGAAGAGCAAAAAACCAGGCTGCTCGAAGCTACCCTTAATGCTACCCGCCTGCTGCCGGACGAGGAGCGCCAGCACCTCGAACGCCTGCTCGACGAGCTGCACACCGAGGCCGTAATAACCTACGAGCACCAGCAGGAGCTAAGCATCTGCCTGGCCTGGCGCACAGTACTCGACCAGTTTGACAGGCAGCTGACCGATGCCGCCCAGCAGGCGGCCCGCCTGCTGGCCGAAAATGCCGCCCTGCAGCCGACATTTGCGCGCCTGGCCGACCACGAGCGGGCGGCCGCGCCGGCCCTGGCCACGGCCCTGGTGCTGGCCGAGCAGGCCGCGCAGGAGCGGCGCCGCGATGCCGAAGCGCTAGAGCAGCTGGAGCAGCAGCTCCCCACGCTGCTCAGCGGGGCCGCAGCCGCCGAGGTGGCCCACGCCGCCGCTACTGCTAGCCAAGCCACGGCCCAGGCCGAGGCCGACCAGCTGCGCCCTGTGCTGCAAGAAGCGCTGGCTCAGGATATTACCATCCGGGCGGCGCAAGGGGAACTGGCCCGGAAGCGGGCCGCGCACGAACGCGACCAGGCCAGCTACGAAACTGAGCTGGCCGCTTGGCACCACACCCAGACCAGGGAGCTGACGCAGCTGGAGCAGGCTCAGGCTGGACTTCAGGAGTGGCTGCTGACCCACGCCCACGAGCATAACTTGAAAGATGAGCTGACGGAAATAAACCGGGAAGTCATCGAATTAGAAGCGGTGAACACCCGGCTGGCTACCCTCGAAGCGCACCAGAAAGCGCAGCTCAAGCAGCTGGCCGATTCAGTGGCCGACCTACAGCGCCACGGGCTGGCAGCGGCGGATGCTCAGCGGCAGCAGCGCGAATCGATAGAGCAGGGCCGACCTTGCCGCGAAGAGCATGACAGCTTACTGAACGGCATCAGTACCGATGAGCTGGCCCAGCGCGACGCCGACCTCACGGCGCGGCTACACCTGCTGCAGCGCCTGCTACCGCTGGCCCAGGCGGCGCACGACCATTCGGCCCGTGCCTACGCCCTTAAGCAGGAGCATGAGCAGGCCGGCCCGGAGCTGGCAGCTGCCGAAACCACTTTTGCTCACCTTGAGCTGCGCTACGCCGATGGCCAGCGGCTGCTCGAAAGCTACCAGCGGGAGCTGCGGGCCCAACAAACCCTGGCCGACCTGAATGCGCATCGCCAGCACCTGCGCCCCGGCCAGCCCTGCCCGCTGTGCGGCGCGGCTGAGCACGCGTTTGCCGCCACCTTCGCGGCCGATGCCAATGAGCAGGAGCAGCGCGTAGCGGCCCAGCAAGAAGCTTTAACGCAAGCAAACAACGAGGTTACCCGCACCGGGCAAGAGCTGGCCCGCCTGCGCTACGCCCAGCAGCAACGCCTGGCCCGTCGCGACGAAGCCGCCGAGGCCGCTGCCCTGGCCGGCACGCAGGCCACGGCACTCGCTGCACCGCTCTGCCCACCCCTACCCGACCCGGCCGACCCATCCGCCATCAACCACCTGCTTGTTGAAACAGCTGAACAGCAGCAGGCTACTGGCACCGCCCGCCGCCGCCTCGTCACGCTCACCGAGCAGCTGGCGCAGCTTAAGGCCGGGCACACAGCCGCGGGTGCCCGGCTTGCGCAAGCGCAGGAAGAAGCCCAGCGCGCCGAAGCGCGCCGGCAAAAGGCGCAGCAAGCCCTGGTGCCCATCGACGCGGAACTGGCTGATACCCGCGAGCAAGCCGCTAATTATCGAGCCGTTATTCAGAGTTTGCTGGCCCCCCACCAGCTTACGCTGCCCGCGTCCGCGCAGCCCTACGCGGGCGTTCTGGCTACCCTTAGCGAACGCGCCAGCACGTTTCAGGCCCGCATGGAAGCGCTGCAGAAGCGCGAGCACGAAGTTGCCAGCCTGAAAGACCGGCAAGCGCTGCAGGCCAATACCTTAGCTAAGATGTTGGAGAAGCTGCAGGCAGATGCCGGCAACCTACGCGCTGACCAGCAGGCCATTGAAGCGCAGCAAGCCGCCCGGCTGGCCCGCTACGCTGGCCCCGACCCCGCCACCGAGGCTGAGCGACTGCACCAAACTACTCAGCAGCTAAGTGAGGCCGCCCAGCTGGCCGAGGCCGAGCGCACGCGCCAGCAGCTGGCCCTGAAAGGCACGCGCGAGAAAATAACTCAGCGCCGGGAAGACCTGCGGCGCCACGAGGCTGATTATCAGGCGCGGCAAGTCGAGCTGGCCAGTGCGCTCACTGCCGCCGGCCTTGCAACCGCGGCCGAGGCGCAGGCCTTACGGCTACCCGCCGCCGAGGCGCAGCAGCTCGCGCAGCGCCGCCAGCAGCATCTTACCGACCAGCAGGCCAGCCAGCAATTGCAAGCCAAGCTCGGCGCCGACCTGGCGCGCCACCACGAGCTGGCCCTCACGCACCTAACGACCCAGGCCCTCACTGCCGGACTGGCGCAGCTAAACGCTGAAAATGAGCAGCTGCACCAACGCCTCGGGGCCGCCGCCAGCCAGCTGGCCCAGGATGACGCGGCCCGCCAGCAGCAGGCCGCAGGCCTACGCCAGCTGGCTGCCCGCCAGCGCGAGCAGGAGCGCTGGCAGGACCTGGCCGAGCAAATCGGCTCAGCCAAGGGCGACAAGTTCAGTCAGTTTGCTCAAGGGCTGACACTCAATCACCTGGCCCGGTTGGCTAATCTGCGCCTGCGCCAGCTCACGGGGCGCTACACTATCCTCAAAACGCCCAATCGCAACCTGGAGCTGCAAATCATCGACCACGACCAGGCCGATACCGTGCGGCCGATGGCGTCGCTTTCGGGCGGCGAAAGCTTCCTGGTGAGCCTGGCCCTGGCCCTGGGTTTGAGCGAGCTGGCGGGCTATAAGGCCCGCATCGAGTCGCTGTTTATCGACGAAGGCTTCGGTACCCTCGACCCCGATGCGCTCAACACCGCGCTCGATGCCCTGGAGCGCCTGCAGCACTCCGGCAAAATGATTGGCGTTATCTCGCACGTAGCCGACCTCAAAGACCGTATCGGCACCCAGATTCGGGTGCAGCCCGGCGCCGGCGGCAACAGCACCGTGCGCGTAGTCGATGTAGTCGGCACCGAAACCAGCTGCGCGGGGTGAGTAATGATGAGCAGTAAATATTATAAAATTTATATATTATACATTACTCACCGCCCGTACTTCGGCCCAGGTCCAGTATTTTTTGGGCTGAACAGCGGCGTAGCCTTTTTGCAAAAAATCAACTACCTCACGCTCTACCACGCTGGCAGCCAGCGAGGAAGCATAGATAGGCCGCCCGTCGGGGTCGGCATAGCGCTCGGCCTTGGTGAGGGAGCGGCCCGCTAAGCGCAGCAGCGGGCCGGTGTCGGTGAGGCCATCCGCCGCCCAACGGTAAGCACTGCCTTCCAGCTCATTGAGGCGAGCAGCGAGTGCCGCCAGCGGCAGGCGCGGTAGCGTGGGCCGGCTTTCGAGGTCAATCCAGGTAGTGTACTTGCATTCCAGCTCGTAGCGCTGCCCATCGTAGAGGCTCAGCACCCAGTCGAAGCCCGCCGTGGGGCCAAACAGCGCGTAGTATGGCACCGGCGCGGGCGTGCGCATCACCACGAGGCCGATAGCCGCGTAGTCGGTGCGCCGCGTCAGCGGCCCTTGCAGCGCGGCAGTGGCCTGCTGCACACGCTGGTATTCGGGCTCCCACACGGTGCGATGACTATTCGGGTTTTCCAATATTTCAGCGAAGCGCGGCAGAAACCAGGCAAATTTCTCGGCCGATGCCTCATCCTCGCGCCGGCGGCGGATGGGCGCCCCGAAGGGCTCATAAAAGCGGGCTTTCTCTTCGGCATTCAGCCAGCAGGCCAGCTGCAAGGCCCGGTCGGCCAGCGGGTGCTGCCAGTTTAGCTCCCGAAAATCGCCGAGCCGGGCCGTAAGGCGCAGCAGCTCTTCGTGAGCCAGCGCCAGCTCGGGGTGAAGCAGCGCCCACACGCCGATAAAGCCATCAATATCGAAGTGATTGGCCGTAACGGCCGGCGCTTCCAGCCCAGTCGTAGCAGGCTGGCGCAGGGCATTCAGGCACGAGCCGGCGCTGGTGTCGTCGCGCAGGGTCTCGGGGGTAGCGGCCCCACGCCAATGCGCCAGCGTAAGGGCGGCGCCCAGGCCGGTGCTGTCAACGACGATAGTGGGCTGGCGGCGAAGCTGGGCAAAAGGAACAAAAAAACGCTTCACAAAATTATATTTTTTAATATATTACATAATATATTTTTTCTATTTCTTATCATTCCCCCGGCGATTGCGAATTTTCTCCACCTTGCTTTTTCGAATCCAGCTCAGGTAATCGTGCAGTTCAGGGGCAGTTCGCAGGGCTTCAACGGTTGGGTAGCGACGGGCAAGCTCACGGTTGGTCAAAAACCGGTGCACGCTGCTGTGGCAAGGCTGGCAAAGCTCCACTGTAGGACCGTAGCGGCCCCCTTCTTCGCGGGGCACTAAGTGGTGGCGGGTGGTATGCTGCACTTCCCGCTCGCACAAGCCGCAGCAGGAGGTAGCACTCCGGCGGGCGCGGGCAGCGGCTTCGGCAGCCGCCTGTTGCAGTTGCTGGCGACGGAGCATACTAACCAGGGGTATTGGGAACAGCAAACCTAATCGTACGATAACCAGCTGCAGCGGTTGGGATAATTATTTCAACACGACCAAAGTTGCGTGGTATGATTATGACGCCTATATTGACCCCCGTTTACCGTTCCTAAAGTTTTACGCGCTTCTTTTTTTTCTCTTCTCTTTATTTTGTCTAATGGCTTCACTATTTACTCCATTTTCGAAGGCACCCAACCAGTTACGCCTGCTGGTGAGCGGCGCCGCCCTGTTTGCCCTGACGCTGGCAGCGCCCGCAGCGCAGGCCCAAACCTGGATGGTTTCGACCACGCCTTATATCAAGCTGGGTATTCTTGATAAATACAACTCATTGGGCGGCTTCACGGCTACTTTCTTCGTAACAAGCGAGAAATCGGGCCAGGAGTTTATGCTTACCAAGCAGGTAGCGAAAGGACAGAACGGCGTGGACGTACTGTTTCCGACCGAGCCCAGCGACCCCGAGTATTTCAAGAATGCCCAGGGGCTGGCCGCTCAGCCTACGCCGGGCCGCTACCTCTGGGAGTGCCGCGTAAATGGCAAAAAAGCCGTTAGCGGCCACTTTATGTTCCCCGAAACGGGCAACGACATTACCGTAACCGGGCAGGCGCAGCGCTAGCTAGCCCCGCACGATGCGCATAAACGGCACCTCGTCGGGCAGCGGGCCGAGCAAATCGGCCAGCGCCTGCAGGAAGCGCCCCGTGGTGTCGGGCCGGCCGGCCGGCGGGCCGGCCCCATGGTGGCGATATTGCTCGCCGCGCAGCTCGCCGAGCATGGTGGGCGTGCCGGCTTCTTCGGGGCTGCGGCCCAGCGTTGCCTCAAGCAGAAAGTAGCGGGGCATTGCTTCATCGGAATCGACTTCCTGCTCGTCGTCCTCATCCTCATGCGGAATGTGTGACTGGTTATCCGGGTCAGGCTCCGGGTCGTGGTACACGATAGCTACCAGATGAGCTTCCCCAATAGCCTGAGGGGCAGGCAGCTGCAGCAGCGCCGTAGCTCGCCCGGCTACCTTATGCCAGCTCAGGTGCAAACCGCGGGCCGGTACCCGCTCGCGGGGTGCCAGGCTTTCGGCAGCTTTATCCCAGATGTAAAGCAGCAGCTCGCGGGCCAGCAGCGGGTCGGCCAGCTCGCGGTGCACGGCCGCCGGGCGGCGCCATACCAGCTGGGGCAACATGGTGTAAGCAAAATGATGCGGATGCGGACGGGCCATACCGGCAGGAAGAAAGCGAGGAATAAATAATCTGGCTGGCTGGCTGCTCTCCTTTAGCAGCATATTAAGCCAACGCCACAAGGTTGCCTGTAGCTGCGGCGGGGAGTAGCACTAGCAACTGACAAAGACTGACAAAGGTATAGGCTCATGCAGCGCAGCAGGGTAGTAAAGCGGTTTCGGAAGTCGGAGCCGAAGCGGGCTGCCGGCTTTTTCGCCCAATTTAACTTCCTAAACCGCTTCAGTATCAGCAAATAGTTAAATTAAGTGCAAATCAATATATTGTAAAATACCTCCTGACTCCTGGCAAATTTAATGGCTGGCTTGCCACGGAAGCCGCCGGCAGCCGGCCATTAAAACTTGTCATTAACTTCAGCCGCGCTTGCTTTGCACCAGCTTTAGCAGCTGGTGCAGCTCACGGAGCTTTACCAGGCCGGTAAGGGGCAGCAGGCCAGCGAAGAAGACGCCCATCAGGCCGGTTTCGAGCCACCAGACCAGCGTTAACTGCGTGCGCACCAGGTACCAGCTGCCGCACAGCAGCCCAAAGGCCAGCGCCAGCTGGGCCATAAGGTGCCAGGGCACCCGCACCCGCATGCGCTGGCTTACCAGCCACACGTAGCCGCCCGAAACAAGCAGCACGCTCAATAAGGTATTGATAGCGGCGGCAATGGCCCCGTAGCGCGGCAGCAGCAGCAGGTTGAGGGTAAGGTTGAGGCCAATGCTCAGGGCCACCAGCCAGCTTACGGCCTGCTGGTGCCGGGTACTGGTAAGCAGCGTGCTGTAAATAGCAAAGAAAGCATGCACCAACACGTTGAGAAATAATATCTTCAGGCAGAGAACCATGCGCGCCAGCTCGGGGCCCGTGCTGTGCCCGAACTGCCAGAACAATACTTCGCCCCTGAATAGGACGAAGGCTACCAGCAGCAGCAGCGGGATGGCTACCACGCGCTGGCCCAGCCAAAGCAGCTGCCGCAACTCGCGCGGACGCGCGGCAGCGTGGGCAAAGCGGGCAAAAAACAGCGGCAGCACCGTCCAGGCATACATCATAATGGCATCGAGCCAGCGGTAAGCGCCGGCATAGTAGCCGGCTTCGCGCGCCGAGGAAAGTCTTTCCAGCAGCACCATATCGACGCGCTCATTGACGCCGTAGAGCAGGGCAATAAACGCAAACGGCATGCTGCCGCGCAGCAGCTGTCCCGCTGGCCGCCAGCGGGGCCAGCGGTGGGGCAGGCGCCCAAACAACCGCCGCAGCAGGCCCATAAAAAGAACGGCCGTGAACGCCGCCGCCGCCAGCCGGGCACCTACGTAAGAGCCCAGCCCCAGCTGGCCGCCCAGTAGCAGCCCCACTACCAGGCCCAGTGCCAGCAGCTTTTCGAGGACCGAAAGCACGGCGTCGGTATTGAAATGCTGACGGGCCTGCACGGGCGCGCGCAAAAACTGGCCGTATTGCGTGAGCAAAAGGCCTGCTCCTACTGCTGCCAGCAGGTAGAGCTGCGAGCCCCGGTAGCCCAGCCCCCACCCCACCGCCAGCAGGGCCAGCAGGGCCAGCAGCGTAAGCAGCCCCCGCATGGGCAGCAGGGTAGGAAACTGGCTATCGGCAAAGCCGGGCTCGGCGGCCAGCCGCTGCACCGTAAACTGGGTTAGCCCGAGGTCGGCAACGGTGGCTACTACAATGGCCAGCGCCGAGCAGGCGGCAACCAGGCCGAAGGCAGTGTGGCCAAGGCGGTCCTGCACGACATTCTCGAGCAGTACCCAGCCGGGCTTTACCAGCAGATTGAGCGCAACGGCCAGGCTGATGTTACCGAGAAAACGTTTGATGCGAAATGGTGGTCAGAGCCGTGGTCAGTGAAAACACAAAGGTAAAGCTGCTGGCAGAGGTAGTAGAAGTTTATCTTTGTCGGCCGAAGCCCAAGGTTTGCTATTCACGCTGGCTTCTTTCTTCCTGTTTATGTTGCCCGATTCATCGCCATCATTCTCGTTTAAAAGCCTGCGGGCCATTTTTCAGCGCTGGAAAAACCAGCTGGCCCTGGCTGGAGGCCTGGCACTGCTGGTAAGCCTGGTGGTGGTTTTACGAATGCCAAACATATATAGCTCAACCGCTATTTTCTTACCCACCTCGCCCCAAAGCACGGACCCCGACCGCTTGGTGGAAGGCTCGAAGCTGGAAATCGGAGCCCGCTCGGAAGACCTGGACCGCGTGCTGACTATTGGCCAATCGCTGCCGCTGGCCGAGCAGATAATCCACAAGTTCAACCTATATCAGCACTACGACGTCGGGCAGCCCGGCACCGATGCCGCCGATACCCGCGTGCTGGCCGAGTTCAGCAGCAATCTTAGCATTATTCATAACGAGCGCGACGCCATTGAGCTTACGTTTCAGGACCGTGACCGGAAGCTGGCCGCTACCATTGCCAATGCGATGGTGCACGCTATCGACTCGGCAAACCAGCAGCTGACGTTCGAAAACCGCCGCAATGTGCTCGAAATATACCGCCAGCGCTCGGCCCGCCTGGGTTCCAGCTATGAGCTTACCCGGCAGCAGCTGCTGCAGGCGCGCCGCCGCTACGGCGTATTTGGCCTTGAGCAGCAGGGACGCTACCTGGGCAAAGCCGTGATTGAAACCGAAAAGGAGCTGCACATCGCCGAGGGCGGCGGCCCCGGCAACGTAGCCGGGCTGCGCCGGGCGCTGCGCGGCCTCACGCAGGCCAGCGGCGGCAACGCCATCAACCTGGAAAGCTGGACGCAGGGCTCCGACTCGGTAAGCCTGCTTGCCTCGCGGCTTGCCGACCTTCAGGGGCGCTTTGTAGGGTCGCAGGCGGCATTTGAGCAGGCCGAAACCTCGTTGCGCAGCCGGGTGTCATCCTTATATATGGTCCAGAAGGCGTACCCGGCTACCCGCAAGAGCCGGCCCTTCCGAACGGCTATCGTGCTGGGCTCGGTCGTCATCACGCTGGTGCTGTCGGCCTTCCTGATTTTGTTGCTGGAGCTCTACCGCCGCCGGCCGGCCACCAATGCGTAAGCGCTAAAAAGTAGCTGAGCTTGTTCTTTTTTCAGTATTTCCTGCTCTGCCGGGCTTTCAATGCGCCAATTTTTGCTTCGCCTGCGGCCGGTTGAGGCTAGCCAGTGGGTATTTTTAGGCTTTCTGGGCTTACTACTGTTCGGCGGCGCGCTGGCCGCCCTGCTTGAGCAGCCGCTGCTGCTGCTGCCTGCCCTGGCCGTGCCAGTGGTAGTGCTGATGCTGGCACGCTGGACGTGGCTCTACTACCTGCTGTTTCTGACGCTGCCTTTTTCGCGCGAAATAAGCCTGCCGGGAGGCTTGAGCATGGATGTGCCCTCCGAGCCGTTCATGCTAACATTGCTGGTATGCGTGCCCCTGTCGCTGCTGCTCACCCCGCGCAGCGCGGGGCAGCTGGTCCGCCGCGAATGGTACCACCCGCTCCTTGTGCTGCCGGTTATGCTGCTGCTGTGGGCCGTGTTCGACAGCTTCTTCTCAGTTAATGCCCTGAAATCTATCAAGTACCTGCTGGCCAAGTGCTGGTACCTGGTGCCGTTTGTGCTGGGCACCCTCGTTATTGCCAAGCGTCCGGCCGACTTCTGGCGCATGGCGGCCTGCTACGTCGGGGCCGCGGTAGTCAGCCTGTTTTGGGTGCTGGCGCGCCACGCCAGCTACGGCTTCAGCTTTGCGAAGGTCAACAAGGCCATTCAGCCTTTCTACCTCAATCACGTTATCTATGCCACGGTGCTGGCGCTGCTGCTGCCGCTGGCCGTGGGGCTGGCGCTACAGGCGGCCACACCCGGCCGGCGGCGCCTGTGGCTTGCCGCCAGCGGGCTGCTCCTCTTTGGGCTGATTACCTCCTACACGCGGGCCTCCTGGCTTTCGCTGCCCGTAGCCGGCATTTTTTACGTCGTCATGCGCCTGCGCCTCACGCGGGTGCTGCTGGCCACGGTGGCCCTGAGCGTGGGGGCAGCTACCTGCTATTTTGTGAGCAGTGAGAATTTTATGCGCTTTCGGCCCGACTATGAGAAAACCATCTGGCACGGCGGCAACCTAGCGGCCCACCTGGCGTCGACCTATAAGTTTCAGGATGTATCGGGCATGGAGCGGGTATACCGCTGGGTGGCCGCCGCCAATATGATAGCCGATAAGCCCCTGGTTGGCAGCGGCCCCTCCACCTTTTACCCGGAGTACAAGCGCTATACAGTTTCCAGCTTTCGGACCTACGTGAGCGATAACCCCGAGCACTCCACGGCGCATAATTACTTTCTGCTCCAGCTGGCCGAGCAGGGTATTCCAGGATTTGTACTATTTTGTATCCTGGTTGCCACGGCTTTGCTCACTGCCGAGCGCCTTTACCACGCCAGTGCGCACCGGCCCGACGTGCGCCGCATAGTGCTGGCCGTGTCGCTCTCGCTGGTCATTATCATTTTTCACCTATTTCTCAACGAGCTGGTCGAAGTTGATAAAATCGGCTCCGTCTTTTACGTGGCGCTGGCTATGCTCGTACGCAGCAGCACCTGGCTGGAAGACGAAGGATTTGCCGGAGAGCACGAAAGCCCCGCAAACATATAAAATTCCCTATTTTCTTACTTAACCCGTAGGCTCAGCATCGTCACGTCATCGGCAAAGCGCTCGCCGTTGGCGTTGAACTGCTGAATGCGGTGGAGCATCTCGTGGTGCAGGCGCGGCAAGGGCAGGTAGCGGTTGCCTGCCAGCGCAGTGAGCACGCCCTGCTCGCCAAACTCTTCCTGATGCCTGTTAAATACTTCCGTGAGGCCGTCGGTGTAGGCAAACAGCAACGAGTGCGGCGGCATAGCCGTCAGCCCGACTTTGAAGGGAGGCAGCTCGGCCATGATGCCCAGCATAACGGTGCCATCGTGCAGCAGCTGGGGCGAGCCCGCATCGGGCAGCAGCAGCGGGTCATTGTGCCCGGCATTTACGTACTCCAGCACCTGGGTACGGCGGTCGTAAATAGCCAGAAAAGCCGTGATAAACTTTTCGCCGCCCGCGTTGCGGAAAATCAGGTGGTTCAGCTCGCGCACGGTAGTTACCAGGTCGGCATTCTGGCGGAGCAGCGTGCGCAGGCCGGCCTGAAAGTTCGACATCAGCAGTGAGGCTGGCACGCCTTTGCCGCTCACATCGGCCACGCACACCAGCAGGCGGTGCGCATCTATCTCTATTACGTCGTAGTAATCGCCCCCAATCTCGGTATGCGGCTGGTAGGTAGCGTGCAAAACAACATACTCGTTATTAGGCAGATGCTGCGGAAACAGCAACTGCTGCACCTGCTGCGCAATCTCGATTTCGCGGCGCACGGCGGCTTCCGCCATCAGCAGCGTTTCGCGCTGGCGGGCCAGGCGCAGGTTGGCCACCGCCCCGAGCAGGATATTACTGAGCGTTTCGAGGAAAGCCAGTGCTTCCTGGCTGGCGTAGTCGCCCTGCATGGTACCCACAAACACCAGCGCCTGGGTTGCTTCGCGCTGGCGCACCGGCACCAGCAGCTCAAATGCCTGCCAGGCCAGGCCCAGGCCCAGCTCCTGCACCGGGCAGGGCGTGCCGGGGCACCAGCCAGCCACCTCGGCCGGGGTAAAGCGCGAATCGGTTGACAGAGTGGTGCCAAAATTTACTTTTAACCGAAAAGTACCTTCTTCGAGCACGTAGAGCGCCAGGCGGCGCACCCCGAGCTGCCCGATAAGCGTAAACTGATATATTTTGTATAAATCAGCCTCGCCTGAGTCGTGGGTGATGGCCTGAGTAATTTCCAGCAATGCGCCCAATTCGCGCTCCTTTAAAAAGAGGCGTTTTTCGAGGCCAACCAAGGCGGCGGTTTGGGGCATAGTCTAAAACGAACAACTAAAGCACGGGCTTTAGCAACCACTGAAATACGGTAAACTGTCACAATAATACGCCCAGCCGCCCAACTCCCCGCTACCCGGCTCAGGTAAGGGGCGTTTTGGGGTCGAAGGCATCGCGCAGGCCATTGCCCAGCACATTAAAGCTAAGCACTAACAAGCTGATTGCCAAGCCGGGCAGCAGAGTCAGCCAGAGGCCGGCCTCGGTACCCAGCAGGTCATAGCCTTCTTTCACCATCAGCCCCCAGCTGGGGGCCGGCGGCTGCACGCCCAGGCCCAGAAAGCTCAGGCCGGCTTCGAGCAGAATAGCAGCCGCAAAATTGCTGGTGGCCAGCACGATGAGCGGCCCGCGCAGATTGGGCAGCAGGTGCACGAAAATGAGCCGGCTGGTAGGCAGCCCCAGCACCCGGCCCGCTTCAATAAAGGTGGCCGAGCGCAGGCCCAATACCTGCCCGCGCACCACCCGCGCCACATCGACCCACATCGTCAGGCCCACGGCTACGAAGCTGACCCACACGCCTTTGCTATCCAGCGCCAGCGAGATGCCGATAACCAGCATAATGCCGGGAATGCTCCAGACCACGGTCATCAGGCCCAGCAGCAGGCTATCGACCCAGCCGCCGAAGTAGCCGGCTACGGCCCCCACGGCTACGCCCAGGGCCAGCGAGATAAGGACTGCTACCAGCCCGATACCCAGCGAGATGCGCGTACCCAGCAGCAGCCGGCTCAGCTCATCGCGGCCGGCCTTGTCGGTGCCCAGCCAGTAGCGGCGGGTTATTAGCGGCTGATTACCAGCCCCCAGCTGCTTTTTTCCAGAAGCGGCTTCGTCTTTGAACTGCGGCGGGCGGCCGTGCAGCCACACGTGCAGCACATTGCCGGGAGCTGGCGCGGTAGGGTCGGGCACCTGCCTGATGGTAGCCGTGAAGCCGGGCGGCTGCTTTTGCAGCTGCACCAGGCCATTGTTAGCATTGGGCGAGTTATCGGGCAATATCCAGTAGCCGAGCAGCGCCACGAGGGCGCACAGCGCGATAAACCCCAGCCCCACCACGGCCGGGCGATTGGCCCACAGGCGCTGGCGCACGTAGTAGCCGGGCGTGCGCACCGGGGGCGGCACTACCACCGCCGTATCGGGCGCGGCAGGCAGCGTTTCGGAGCTGGCGGGCGCGTTGGCCACGGCTAGCGGGTGTTGTGCTGCAGCAGCCCTTCCTTAGATGCCAGGTAGCTGGCATCCTGGCCCAGCGCGCCAAACGAAGTGGGCTCGTAGGCCAGCTCGGTATCGGGGTCGGGCCAGTAGTAGCGCACCAAGCCGCGCTCCAGCAGCTGCCCCAGCAGCGCAAGCAGCTCGGCGGCGGGCAAGCCGGTTTTTTCGAGCAGCACCCGGAAGGGCGTTACAAAATATAATTCGTCGAGCAGGTCAAATTCAGCGTCGGTCATGGCTGGCAAAAGTAGTAGCGCGAACCTTGTAGTCCGCGCTTGGCCCGGTTTCCAAGCGGACGGCAACGTCCGCGCTACTGTATTTTTCGCACGCGCAGGTAGTCGAGCATGGCCTGGTTCACGGCTCCATTCATGTTCGTGTTGGCTGGCTCATACGTGAGCGTAAGCGTGTTTTTGCCCTTCGCCAGGCGCACCACGGTCGGGTTCGAGAAGCCCCAGTTCGACCATTCAGCCACCCCGCGCTGGGGCAGCACCACGGTGCCCAGCAGCTGGCCGCGGCCATCGCGCAGCGTGCGAATGGCGCACTGGTTGTTGGTATTGATGGGGCCGTTGCCGTTGGCATAGCGGAAATCGAGCGCGTAGAGCCCCGCCTCCGGCACTTCAACCGGAATAGTGAGCCGGGTGTTTTTAGCAGTACTCACCTCGATAAACCCGGTGCCACTAAAGCCTTTGTACGCGTAAGCGGCGGCCGGTGCCAGGGTTTCCAGCTGGATTTCGGCGGTGGGTGCCCCTACCGGCAGCGGCTCGCTGGCGAACGACTCGTGGCCGTTGGCATTTATAGCCAAAACCTGATATTCGGCATACGCGCCGGGCGCTACGGCGTACGTAGTAGCGCCGCTGGCATCTACCGGCTGGCCGTTTTTGAGCACCCGGTAGGTTACTACGCCGGCCTGGGCGGGCCAGCTAAGCTGGCCGTTGGCATAGCTTACCGACGGGGTTTCGGGGCTGAACAGGTCAGCCACCCGATTCACACTGGCCGCCGCCGGGGCCTGGCTTTTGAGCACGATGCGCAGCTTGTGCGCCCCCGTGAGCGTGGCGGGTACGGCGGCCCCGGCCAGCGGCTGGCCATCAAGGGTGATTTCCTGAATTTCGTTGCCAAAGCCCGTCATTTCGATAGTCAGTCGCGCGCGGCGATACCCAAAGTTGGTGAGCTGGCGGGTGCCCTGCAGCGCCCGCGGCACGAAGGGCTGAAACACCAGCCGGTCGGTTTCATAGTGCATGCCAAACAGCACTTTATACACCAGAGCGAGGCTGCCCGAGAGGCTCCAGAGCATATTGGAAGAGTTGACCTGGGTGCCGGCAAAGTCGCCGTTGCCGGCCACGAAATTTTCCTTATTCGTCAAGAACAGCGCCGCCGGGCGGTAAACGGCGGCCATGCTTTCCATCACCGAAGCCTCGTTGCCGGCCTTGGCGGCGGCCAGCGCCCAGAAGCTCTGCACGAAGGGCCACACCGCGTCGTTGTGGTAGGGCGGAATGCCCGGAATCTGGGGATAGATGCAGGAAATGCCAAAGGGCGTAGTCGGAACATTCGCCACTACTGTTCTGGCCCGGCCCGCGTCGGCAACGCCAAAATACACGCTCAGCGCCTCACCCAGCGCCTCGGCGCGGGGCGATACCACCGGAAATATTCGACCGTATCTATATTGCCCGTAGTAGCCAGCTTTTTCGAGCCACAGGTGCTGATTAATAGCTTGCCTGATACTGCCCGCTGCCTGCTCGTGGCGCTCGGCCACGGCCGTTTCGCCCAGCTGCCGGGCCATGAGGGCCAGTACAGTATTGGCCTGAAAATGAACGGCGTTGGTGCCCAGGTTTTCGCTTTGATAGATATCCGCCGGCTGCATCCAGCGCGGGTAGGTCTGCTCGCGCCAGTCGAGAAACGACGACTCGCCGCGCACCAGTCCGCTGGTGGGGTCGTAGGCATTCTGGGCGTCCTCTTCGAGCGTCTTTTTAACGATGGGATACACCTTGCGCAGCCACGCGGCGTCGCCGGTTACCTTATATACCTCCCAGGCCGCCACGGCCCAGATTACGCGGTCGGTAGAGCACGGATACGCCCCGCCGGTGCCGGTATCCTGAATGATGCGGCCCGCCGGCGATACTTTGCGCAGCAGGCTTTTCATCGCCGATTTGGGTTGCAGCGTAGCCTGAGCCAGGATGATGGAATAGCTCACGTCGCGCGTCCACACGCCCGCCCACTCCTTGCCGGTACGAAACGTGCTGTCGGGCTCCACGGCGCGGCGCGCTTCTTCCAAAGCCAGGTTATAAAGCGCATCGGCGAGCGGGTAGGCCGATTTATACTGGGGAAAATCGTCGGTTTTAATAGATTTTTCCCAGCGGCTGGCGGTGGTTTTGGCGGCGGCCGGCGCGTTAAGGGTCAGCGTCACCTCGTAGATGCCGTCGCCATCGGCATCGTGCATTTCCAGCTCGGGCTTATTTACCAGGTTATCAAAATCCCAGCTTAGCGGGGCCGTGCTCCCGGCTACGAAAACCTTCTTAAAGTCTTGCTTATAAATCTTTTCGCCTTTGTAAGTAGTAAAATAGCCTTGCTTTTCAAAAGCGTCCAGCACGGGCCGCAGGTCGAGCCTGATTTTTAGCGGCGTGTTGGGGGCCAGGTACTGGCCGGCCGGCACGGGCCGGGCCTCTGCATAGCGTTGGCCAAATAGGATAACCGGGGTTTCAAGGGCCGCGCCGGGCGCGGCGGGCAGCGCCAGAAAGGTGTTATCCTGGCCGGGCGGCAGCTCGTTATCCTTGCCGTTGAGGCTGAACTTAAAGGTCACCAGCGGGCTCTGCGTCTCGTTGGCCGGGCTGCGGTAGTTGGAGGTCAGCGCCGTAGCCGAAACTACCCGGCCGTGGTTGTGGCCCTGCACGATACTATCACGGTAAAGCGTATAAGCCTCGGAATGCCAGATGGCCCCGGCCGGGCCACCAGCGGCCGTTTCGGCGGGGCCGGGCTTCGACTGGCAGCTGCTTAGCACCAGGCCGCCGGCCAGTAGCAGGGCGCTCAACTCGTAATACGTCATGGAAGTAACAGGCTGGTTTAAGAGACGATAGGCCAGCCGAAACCAGCTGGATAAGAAGTTGAGAAGCGGAAAAGCTACCCGTTATTTGGTAGCTTATTCATTAAATTTAAAAGAATAGGCTACCGCTACGCCAGCTTCATTCCGACCGCCGTGAGCGCCCGCCAGAAGCTGGGGTACGACTTGCGCACCACCTGCGGCTCGGCAATGGTAAGCGGCCCGCGCATAGCCAGCGGCGCAAAAGCCATCGCCATGCGGTGGTCGTCGTAGGTTTCTACCGTCTGGCCATCTACCCGGAAGCTGGCTGATTGCACCTCGAATACCCCCGGCGCTACCTCCGGCATGGCCGCGCCGAACTTGCGCAGCTCGGCTTGCAGGGCCGCGATGCGGTCGGTTTCCTTGATGCGCAGGCTGTGCAGGCCGGTCAGGCGCAGCGGCACACCCTGCGCGGCAGCAACTACGGCCACGGTTTGGGCCAGGTCGGGACAGTCGGTGAAGTTGAGGGGCTGCTCCCACAAGCTTTCGGCCGCCGGCGGCACCTGCGAAAGCCACACCGCACCGGCTTCCCGAAACTCGGTAGCCACGCCGAGCAGCTTCATGCTATGCTGAATAACGTGGTCGCCCTGCCAGGAGGCCCGCCGCAAGCCCGGCAGGGTAATGGTAGAGCCAACCGGCCCCAGCGCCACCAGCGCGTACCAGTAGCTGGCGGCCGACCAGTCGCTTTCCACCTCGTAATCGGCGGGCTGATAGCCGCCAGGCTGCACTTGCATGAGCTCCCCGGGCAGCTCAGCTACCCCCGCCCCGAAATGCCTCATCAAGCTCAAGGTCATGTGAATATAGGGCCGCGAGCCTACCTCGCCGGTTAGCCGCAGGCGCAGGCCGACAGGCAGCGTAGGGCCCACCATCAACAGCGCCGAAATGTACTGGCTGCTGATGTCGCCGCGCACGCTTAGCTCGGCCATACCCTGCCCGGCGGCCAGCGGCCGGCCCCCAAAAGCCAGCGGCGGATAATGCTCTTTCTCCCGGTAAGTGATGTCGGCCCCCAGGCTGCGCAACGCCTCAACCAGAATGCCAATGGGCCGCTGCTTCATGCGGGTAGCCCCGGTAAGGGTGCCGCGCCAGCCGGTCACGGCCAGGTAAGCCGTCATAAAGCGCATTACGGTGCCGGCGTCTTCGGCATCCAGCAGGTCGGTGGCAGCAGCCTGGGCTAGCAGGCGCTGCATCAGCACGGTATCGTTGGCTTCGGAAAGGTTGCTGAGGGTGCCGCCACCGGCCAGGTGCTGTAGCAGCAGGGCGCGGTTGGCTTCGCTTTTAGAGGCGGGCAGCCGGGCGGTGCCGCTAAGCGGGCCGCCCGGCCAGCGCAGGGTTTGGTTGCTCATAGAAAGAGATACAGCGGAGGGTGACTCCGTTTGAGTCAATATATTCGAGGCGCGGCTGAGCTGTAGAAGCCCGGCCGAAAACAAAGTACCACTGCGCTTTACCTGGCCAGGTAAGCTTGCAGGGAGGCGCCTAGCTCGGCCACCGTCACAGCCTGGTCAAAAATGCCGTGGCCGATACCGTGCAGCAGCGTACACCTGATAACGTCGCCCCGGTTTTTCTTGTCGTGGAGGGCGTAGGCCGCAATATCGCCTATTTCAGCTTCGGTAAAGCGCAGCGGCTCAAAAGTCAGCCCCACTACTTCGCGCACCTGCGCCAATTCTTGCGCACTCAGCAGCCCGCGCCGGGCCGAAAGCCAGCTCTCGCAGATGAGGCCGGCTGCCACGGCCTCGCCGTGGCGTACCGCCCGGCCGGGCTGGGCCAGCAGGTAGCTTTCCAGGGCATGGCCCACGGTATGGCCAAAATTGAGCAGCTTGCGCAGGCCGGTTTCGTGCGGGTCCTGCGTCACAATACCTTCCTTAATGGCTACGGAATGGCGGACAAGGGGCGTCCAGTCGGGCAACGTGGCCACGGCTACCCCGCGCAGCCCGGCAAAGGCCGCGGCATCCGCAATGAGAGCGTGCTTGATAACCTCGCCGTAGCCCGAGCGCAGCTCACCGGCCGGCAGCGTAGCCAGGAATGCGGGCTCCATAAAGACGCCTTCCGGCTCCTGAAAAACACCGATGTGATTTTTAAATCCCTGAAAGTCAACGCCGGTCTTCCCTCCTACTGCGGCATCTACCTGAGCCAGCAGCGTGGTAGGCACGCCCACGCACCGAATGCCGCGCTTGTAGGTAGCGGCGCAAAAGCCGCCGAGGTCCGTGACTACGCCGCCGCCCAGGCAAATAAGCAGCGCGTGGCGGTCGGCCTGGTAAGCCGTGAGCCAGCCCCAGACTATGCCACAGGTTTCCAGTGTTTTATAAGCCTCACCGGCTTCAATGGTAAGTAGCTGGTAGGCCGGCAGGTGCGGGTGCAGCCGCGGGTAGCAGTCGCGGGCGGTGTTGGTATCGGCCAGCACGAAGAGGCGGCTCGGCGGCGACTGGTGCAGCAGCTCAGCCAGGGCGGGCAGGGCAGCGGAGCCGATGATGGGCGAGATACGCAAGGTGGTATACGGTGGAGGTAAGGCGGGTGCAAATAAACGGCCCGGCAGCCCAAGCACTTTCTGGTTGCTGCATGCAACGCTTTTCCGGCGCCGCAACTCTTTAGTAAACCCGCACCTACTTCCAGCTATATGCAGAAGACAACATTCTTTGCCCTGCTACTTGCCTTCACCCAACAGGCTACCAGCTGCCAGCGCACTGCCGATATCCGGCCGGCCAACTACGATGAGCTGGCGATGGCAACCGGACACTGGGAATGGGAAAGCACTTCGTACCAGGCCGGGGCACGCACGCCGGCCTCGGTGGGCTTTACCCGCCAGCTGGTATTTGGGGCGGGCGGCCAGCTCACCGTGCATCGCAGCGGGCAGGCCGACTACCACACTACCTACCAGCTGTCGATGAGCTACGCGCCCCTCATCACTTTTGTTAATGAAACCGATTTACCTAACGACAACACCAAAACCTACACGGTGCAGAGTCCGCCAAACGGCCAGCCAATGCTCAGCCTGATGGGCGTAACCGTTCCGGTTGACGGCGGAGCCGTGGAGACGTACCACTGGGTGAGTGAGTAACGGGGAATGACGCTGTTTAGAAAGTAGTTAGAACTGAAAAAGAACGTCATGCTTCGACAAGCGGATGCCAGATGAGCAGGACGTTCTTTTAGTTACAATCCACTATCTCCCATCCTGCTACTTACAGTCCCGGCCCCAGGTTCTGGGGCCCGTCAACCGGCCGGCCGTTGAGCACCTGGGTTTGCTGGCGGATGCTCTCGATGTGGATGAGCTTATACAGCTCCCCCACAAACCGCTCGTCGATATGGAGCTTGCGGCCCCATTCGGGGCGGGTTTTGAAGATTTCCTGCCAGCGTTCCAGCTGGAGAATCTTGACGTTATTTTCCTTTTTGTACTCGGCCAGCTCCTGAATGAGCGCCATGCGGCGGGCCAGCACCTCCAGAATCTCGTGGTCGGCGGTATCCATTTTCTGGCGCAGCTCTTCGGCCTTGTTGCGGTAGTCGGCGTTGTCGGAGCTGCGGTAGCGGTACTTCAGCTCGCTCAACAGCGCTTGCAGGCGGGCGGGCGTCACCTGCTGGGCGGCATCGCTGAGGGCAAGGTCGGGGTCGGGATGCGTTTCGATGATGAGGCCATCGTAGTCGAGGTCCAGCGCCTTCTGCGCAATGGGCAGCAGCAGCTCGCGCGAGCCGCCGATATGGCTGGGGTCGTTGATAAGCGGCAGCTGCGGATAGCGCGTTTTCAGCTCAATCGGAATGGCCCAGGTCGGCGCATTGCGGTAGCGCGAGGGCGCAAAGGTGCTGAAACCCCGATGAATAGCCGCCAAATCGGTGATACCCGCGCGCTCCAGCCGCTCGAGCGCGCCAATCCACAAAGCGAGGTCGGGGTTTACCGGGTTTTTTACCATCACCGGCACGCCGGTACCGGCCAGCGCATCGGCCAGCTCCTGCACGGCAAAGGGGTTTACGGTAGTGCGGGCGCCAATCCAGAGCACGTCGATGCCGTGCCGGAGGGCCTCCTCGACATGGCGCGGGGTGGCCACCTCAATGGCCATCGGCAGGCCGGTTTCCTGGCGGGCGGCCTGCAGCCAGGGCAGCGCAGCGGTGCCCATGCCCTCAAAGCCGCCGGGCTTGGTGCGGGGCTTCCAGATGCCGGCGCGGTACATATCGACCTGGTCCGCGGCTTTCAGAGCGCGGGCTACGGTCAGCACCTGTTCTTCCGATTCGGCCGAGCACGGGCCGGCAATAATAAGCGGTTGGCCTTTGGCGGCCAGCCGGCGCGTAAAATACGTGTCGGCGGTAGCGGTACTATTTTCCATTACAAACTGCGGCCTGGAGTGGCACTCCGCGCCCGCGCCGCCGAAGCAGGCTGTCGGCGAAGTTGTTGAGTGAGTGGCCAAAGCGGAGTGCCACTCCGCTTTACAATCCTAAAAGTAACCCATTAGTGGCGAACCGGGTTTAGCGAGGGGCCGTACCTTCGCAGTACCCACCCCACCCGCTCACTTGTTCTGCCCGCTCCACCATGTCTGTTACCCCTGCCGTGCCCCTGCCGCCCGTAGCGCCTATCTCCTTTGAAGACACCCGTATTGCCTTCGAGGCCAAGTCGGATGCCGACCTGCGCAAGATGTACGCGCTGTTTGCGGCCATGAACAACGGCAGCCTGGTAAAACTAGGCGGCGGCTTTATGCAGTCGGCCCTGAAGTTTAATTTCCCGGGCACCAAGTTTCTGATAAAGCACTCCATCTTCAAACAGTTTTGCGGCGGCGAAACCATTGAGGAATGCAAGGCGGTTATTGCCGAGCTGGGTCGCTACCACATCGGCACTATTCTCGACTATTCGGTAGAGGGCACCGGCAACGACCGGAGCTTCGACCGCACCCGCGACGAGATTCTGGCTACTATTGCCCTGGCGGCCACCACGCCGAATATACCTTTTTCTGTATTTAAGGTAACGGGCCTTATGCCAACTGCCCTGCTCGAAAAAACCCAGGCCGGCACCCCGCTTACTGAGCCCGAGCAGGCGGCTTTTGCGCGCGGCCGGCAGCGGCTCGATGCGCTCTGCGCCAGCGCGCACCAGCACGGCGTGCGCCTGTTTGTAGATGCCGAGGAAAGCTGGTTTCAGCAAACTATCGACGACCTGGCCGAGGAGATGATGCGCCGCTACAACGAGGAGCGGGCCATCGTCTGGAACACCTACCAGCTTTACCGGCACGACCGTCTGGAGGCGCTGCAAGCGGCTTATGACCGGGCCGTGGCGGGCAGCTACTACCTGGGGGTGAAGCTGGTGCGCGGAGCCTATATGGAAAAAGAGGCCCGCGTGGCCCAGCAGCGCGGCTACCAAAATCCGATTAACCCCACCAAGCAGGCCACCGACGACCTGTACAATGAGGCCCTGCGCTACACGGTGGCCCACGTAGACCGCATCAGCCTGTGCGCGGGCACCCACAATGAAGCCAGCTCGCTGCTGCTCACCCAGCTCATGGCCCAGGCCGGCCTAGCTCCGGGCGATGAGCGCGTGTGGTTTGCCCAGCTCTATGGCATGAGCGATAACCTGAGCTATAACCTGGCCCACGCCGGCTACCACACTGCCAAGTACGTGCCCTACGGCCCCGTAGAAGCGGTAATGCCTTATCTACTGCGCCGGGCCAACGAAAACACGGCTATCGCGGGCCAGAGCAGCCGGGAATTTCTACTCATTCAGAAGGAGTTGCGCCGGCGACAGGGCAAAAAATAGGGCTTTATCTGCCCCGATGGCAGCCAAAAATAGTGTAGGTTGGCAAGGCATTTGCTTGCAACGTAGGCGGATTTTTTGAGCTCTTCTACAGCAGCAGCTGTTTTCGTTTGCTCCTTTACAGTTTATCGCCGCACGCTTTGCCTGGCAAGCGATGCGAAAACGTCCACCTTTTCTTGTTGCCCATGATTAACCGCCTCCGTCACTACCTCATCCGCTATGCCCGGCAGCAGGCGGGCACGGTCAGCTACCTCACGCTGGTGCAGGAATCCGAGCTGGGCTTGAACCTGGACATCTCGCACGAAAAATCGCGCCTGAATGAGATGCTGGCCGAAATCTCAACTGAGGAGCACGCGGCGGGTCGCCCCTTGCTCAGCAGCCTGGTGCGCGTGCAAGGCTCTAAAGGCCAAGGCGATAACTTCTATAAGCTCTGCGAGCGGCTGGGCATGGGCGAATGGCGCTCGCTGAAGCAGGATGAAAACTTCCTGAAAAATCTTATCCGGGAATGCCGGGAGTACTGGCAGCAGGAAGCAAACTACGCGCAGCACGTATTAAATGAAGCGTAAGCGCTTACTACCTCATAATCTGCTTAGAAATCCCTGGCTACTGCCGGGGCTTTTTTTTGTGATTGGCCGGCCGCGCTCGCCAGCGGCGGGCAGCCGGTTGTAACCCCTGTTCGGCTCGCTCCGTTAAGCTACCCGAAGCCGGACATTTGGTCCTGGCGACACTTCACTCAACCCACCCCTTTTCCAGATGAACACCAACGATGCAAACAACCCGATGAATTCCGGCACCGGCGCCGGTGCTAACTATGGCACCAGCAACACCGGCACCGGCCTCGGCAACAGCGGCAATACCAGCAACGAAAGCACGAGCTACAACGCTGGCACCGATTACAGCAGCGCTACCGGCGGGGCTACTTCTTCCGATGCTACTACCCTGAACGCTGGCTCTACGGGCTCGCCCCTTTCCACTACTTCGCCCACCATGCCTACTAATGCCGGTGACAGCACTTCGCGCCCCGGCGACGACTACAGTGCTACTGCCAAAGGCGCCGCCGTTGCCGGCACCGCTGGTGCAGCAGTAGGCCGCGGCATCGATGCCGTAGAAAATACCGCTTCGCGGGCCGGCCACGCCGTTGAAGATGCCGCCACCGGCACCAACGACAGCTACGACGGCGATTACTCGCACACCAGCGGCATTTTCCGCGACCGCAGCAGCGCCGAGAAAGCGTACCAGTCGCTGCATGAGCGCGGCTACGGCAAAGACGACGTGAACCTGCTGATGTCGGACGATACCCGCAAGAAGCACTTCGGCAACGATTCTACCCACACCGAGCTGGGCGACAAGGCTATGGAAGGTGCCGGCGTAGGCTCGGCCATCGGGGGCACGGCTGGGGCTATCATTGGGGCTATCGCCGCTATTGGCACGTCGGTAGCGCTGCCGGGCCTGGGCCTCATCATTGCCGGTCCGCTGGCTGCCGCGCTGGCTGGTGCCGGGGCCGGTGGCCTCACGGGTGGCCTGGTTGGCGCGCTGGTCGGCTCGGGCATCCCCGAGGAGCACGCTGCTGAGTACGAGCAGGGCATCAAAAATGGTGGTATTGTAATGGGCGTGAAGCCCCGCAATGCCGAAGATGCCAAATATTTTGAAGAGCAATTCAAAAACAACAACGCCGACAAGGTATACCGCTATTAGGTATTACCCTCCAGCACATGTGAAAAGACCTCCCTTTTACAGGGAGGTCTTTTTTTGCGTTTTTTTATGCCTGACTGGCAGCCCGTAACACGGCTTTACCGCCCTGGTCTGCAACGCGGAGCCGCGAGGTCTTGTCAATGGCCCTGGCTTCGCGAGAGCAGGCCAACCGGTCGCCTCTTAACATGAGCTTTATGTGAAATGGCTGACTGGCTGTTAATTACTCAGGGCCTGATTTGAAAAATTACCAAACTGCCGCTAACTATTACCCGCGAAAATCAGTTAAGCACAGATTCAGTACAGAACGACGGGCGGGAGAGCGGCAGCGGGGTTTATGGTTTAACGAGTGCCTGGATGAAAGTTCAGGATTGGACTAATGTGGATTGTACGATTGGCCCTGGCGCGGCCTTACACCTTCGTGGTGATGGCGCTGCTGATATTAATAGGGGGCGTGCTGACGATTCAGCGCATGGCGGTGGATATCTTCCCCGACATCCCGATTCCGGTAGTAGGCATTGTGTGGACCTACGCCGGCATTGCGCCCGAGGAGATGAACCAGCGCGTGGTGGTGCCGGTGGAGCGCGCCATTACCACTACCGTAAACAATGTGGAGCACCAGGAAAGCCAGAGCCTCAAAGGCATTGGCCTGATAAAGGTGTTCTTTCAGCCGGGCACTAACCCCGACGCGGGCGTGGCTCAGCTCACGGCCATCACCCAGACGCTGCTGCGCGTGCTGCCGCCGGGCATTACGCCGCCGCTCATTATTCGCTATTCGGCCTCCAACGTGCCGATTGCCCAGACCTCGCTCAGCTCCGAAACGCTCGGCGAGTCGGACCTCTATGACGCGGCCAACGCCTTTATCCGGCCGGGCCTGGCGGTGGTGCAGGGTGCCTCGGTGCTGCTGCCCAACGGCGGCAAGCCCAAGCAGATAATGGTGGACCTCGACCCGCAGAAGCTGGCCGGCAAGGGCCTGAGCGCCGATGACGTGGTAAATACGCTCACGGCGCAGAACATCATTATTCCGGCCGGCTCGGCCAAGATTGGCACCCGCGAGTACGACGTGAAGCTGAACTCCAGCCCCGAGGCCGTAGCAACGCTCAATGACCTGCCCATCCAGACCAAGGATGGCGTAACGACCTATATCCGCGACGTGGCGTTTGTGCACGAGGGCGCGGCCGTGCAAACCAACATTGTGCGCCAGAACGGGCGGCGCACGGCTATTATTCCGCTGTTGAAAAGCGGTGCGGCCTCTACCCTGGCCGTTATTGACAAGATAAAGCAGGTGCTGCCCAACATTCAGGCGAATGCCCCGCCCGCGCTGAGTATCAAGCTGTTGTTCGACCAGTCGTTTTTCGTGCGGGCCAGCATCAAGGGCGTAATCATTGAGGCCAGCATCGCGGCGGCGCTCACGGCGCTCATGATTCTGCTGTTTCTGGGCTCGTGGCGCTCTACGCTCATCATTGCCATCAGCATTCCGCTGTCGATTCTGGTCAGCATTATCGTGATGAATATTCTGGGGCAGACCCTGAATATTATGACCCTGGGCGGCCTCTCGCTGGCTGTGGGTATTCTGGTCGACGATGCCACGGTGGAAATCGAGAACATTCACCGCAACATGGGCATGAAAAAGCTGCTCAAGCGCAGCATTCTGGACGGCGCCCAGCAGATTGCGACGCCGGCGCTGGTGGCGACGCTCTCGATTTGCATCGTGTTTGTGCCGGTATTCTTCCTGGGGGGCGTGGCTTCGGCCATCTTCGCGCCGCTGGCCACGGCCGTGATTTTTGCCATGCTGGCTTCCTACATCCTGAGCCGGACGCTGGTGCCTACCATGGTCATGTATTTGCTGCGCAAGGAATTACCCATTTACCACGCCCAGGAGGAGGAAGAGGTGCCCAGCGCCTACTTCCGCAATGGCCGCGCCATCAGCCAGGGCGAGCGCGACCTGGCCCGCCTGCACCGCGAGCAGTTTGAGAAAGACCACCCCAGCGGCACGCCCGAGGAGGAAGCCGAGCAGGGCATTACCGATGCCGAGCGCGAGGCGGGCAAAGCCATTACCCAAACCTGGGTCTGGCGCATTCACACCGGCTTTGAGCACGGCTTCGAGAAATTCCGGCACGGCTACAAAGGGGCGCTGCAATGGGCGCTGGGCCACCGCGGCCTGGTAGTGGGTGCGTTTGCGGTGCTGTTTATCGGCTCGCTGGGCCTGTTTCCGCTCATCGGCCAGAACTTCTTCCCGACCGTTGATGCCGGCCAGCTGCGCCTACACGTGCGCGTGCCCACTGGCACCCGCGTGGAGGAAACCGAGGAGCGCTTTAAGCAGGTAGAAAAAGTAATCCGGGAAGTGATTCCGGCCCAGGAGCTGGACCTGGTGCTTGATAACATTGGCTTGCCGGTAGTTCCTATCAACCTGCTGCTGAGCGACAACCCGACCATCGGCGCCGGCGACGGCGAGATTCTCGTCAGCATGAAGGAGAAGCACGGCCCCACCGGCGAGTACATCAACGCTATCCGGCGCAAGCTACACCAAGAATATCCTGATTTGACTATATTCTTTCAGCCGGCGGATATCGTGAATCAGACGCTGAACTTCGGCCTGCCGGCTCCTATCGACATTCAGGTGACGGGCCGCGACATGAAGGCCAACCAGCGCGTGGCCGGCGAGCTGAGCCGGAAAATCAAGAACGTGTCGGGAGTTGTAGATGCGTTTATTTACCAGGCATTCGACCAGCCCCAGCTGCGGCTCGATATCGACCGGGTGCGGGCCCAGCAGGCCGGCCTGGCCCAGCGCGACATTGCCAACAACCTGCTCGTAAACCTGAGCAGCAGCACCCAGACCAACCCCAACCAGTGGCTGAATCCGCAAAACGGCGTAAACTATACGGTGGCCGTGCAAACGCCACCTAGTCAGTTGGCTAACCTGAACGAAGTCGGGAATATTACCGTCACCGGCCCCGGCCAGCCCACCCCGCAGCTGCTGACCAACTTTGCTCAGGTGCGCCGGACGCAGACCTCGGCCGTGGCGTCGGACTACAACATCCAGCGCACGGTAGACCTCTACGCCAGCGTGAGTGGGCGCGACCTGGGCGGCGTGAGCAAAGATATTCGCCGCATTATTGCCGACGCGGAGAAAAACCTGCCCAAGGGCACGACCATCGTGCTACGCGGGCAGGTCGAGTCGATGCGGACGTCGTTTATCGGCCTGGGTCTGGGCCTGGCGGGCGCTATCGTGCTGGTTTACCTGCTGATGGCCGTCAACTTCCAGAGCTGGCTCGACCCGCTCATTATCATTACCGCACTGCCGGGCGCGCTGGCGGGCATCCTGTGGATGCTGTTTGTGACCCAGACCACGCTGAGCGTGCCGGCCCTGATGGGCGCTATTATGTGCATTGGAGTGGCCACGGCCAACTCGATTCTGCTGGTAACGTTCGCCAATGAGCGCCGGGAGGAAGAGCCCGACCTCAGCCCGCTCGACGCGGCCCTGGATGCCGGCTTCACCCGCCTGCGTCCGGTGCTGATGACGGCCCTGGCCATGGTTATCGGCCTGCTGCCCATGTCGCTGGGCCTGGGCGAAGGCGGTGAGCAGAACGCCCCCCTCGGCCGCGCCGTAATCGGCGGCCTGATGCTGGCCACGGTGACCACCCTGTTTTTTGTGCCTATCATGTTTTCCTACTTAAAGAAGCAAGAGGAAGAGCCGGCCGCCGTAGCCGCCGAGCCCCAGGCTCAGGCAGCCTGATTTCTCTGACTTACCATTGAAAAAAGAACGTCGTGCTTTCCGGCGGAAAGCCTGACGTTCTTTTTTAAGATTTCTTTACATGTCAACCGAACCTACTTCTTCTGGCACCGGCCGCTTCTGGCTGGTTATACTCGTTTTGCTCATCGTATTCGGGATATTGTTTGCGGTGGGTATGCTGCCCCGGCTCAAGCACAATAAGGCCCGTGATGAAGAGTCGCACGCGCTGGCCACGGCCAAGCCGGTGGTGACGGTAATCCCCG
Source organism: Hymenobacter baengnokdamensis (assembly GCF_008728635.1). Lineage (NCBI taxonomy): Bacteria > Pseudomonadati > Bacteroidota > Cytophagia > Cytophagales > Hymenobacteraceae > Hymenobacter > Hymenobacter baengnokdamensis. The sequence goes on from NZ_CP044285.1 coordinate 3,795,997, forward strand.
CCAAAGCGGCCCCCGACACCACCACCATTACCCTACCCGCCGACCTGCGCTCGAACCACGAAACCTTCGTGTTTGCCCGTGTGAATGGCTTTGTGCAAAGCTGGACCAGCGACATCGGCAAGCACGTGCGCAAGGGCCAGGTGCTGGCTACCATTGCCACACCTGAGCTGGACCAGCAGATTGCCCAGGC